>NZ_JBJHPB010000001.1:0-329706 GCF_059412285.1 Vibrio sp. CB1-5
GGCTCCCTGTTAACAATGCCACCCTCAAACACAGTATAGGCCTGACTGAGTATCGGGCTTCGCGCTTTTTTGCACGCTTACCCACCTAAACTGCCGAAGCAGGTTCACTTGCGTTGTGTACTGTTAACTTCCTATCGCTTCCTTCAGACCCTACCGTTGGCCAGCAACGCCCTTGCGATTCGGATTATCTTCCCCTCAGTCGGGGCGATTCAGGTTTCTTTCAACCTGACGGGTTTGCCAGCTTCGCTGGGCAAACAAAAAAGGTGGCTACTGCCACCTTTTGGTACCGAATAAGTAAAGATTACTGACCCGCTTTGAGTTTTAGGAAATAATCTTCGTAAACGACTGTGCTGTCACCAACCGCATCTTGCCACTCTACACGATCTAAATCTTCTTGAGATGGGAATAGAGCAGGGCTGTCTTTAAATTTCTCGTTTGACGCTTTTACTGCTGTTAGATAACCGGTATCGCGAGAAATTTGTTCTGCGATTTCTGGGCGTAGCAAAAAGTCGATCATCTTGTGTGCTGCATCAACGTTTTTCGCACCTGAGCTGATCGCGAAGTTGTCTACCCAACCTATACCGCCTTCTTTCGGGAATACAAGTTTAATTGGTAGACCTTCATTTTGAGCCGCCGCCGCTGAGCCATTCCAAAGCATACCTAAGCCAACTTCACCTGACATGTAAGGTGCACCTGGGTTGTCTGAGTTAAACACCACTACGTTTGGCATTAGCTTTTGCAGTTCTGCGTAAGCTTCGTCAATTTGCGCTTTGTCAGTCGTGTTACCTGAGTAGCCCAATTTACGTAGCGCGATGTGAAACACTTCACGCGTGTCATCCATCATCATTAGCTGGCCTTCAAGCTCTGGCTTCCACAAATCAGCCCAGCTAGTAAACTCTTCAGGATCATACATATCTGTGTTGACAGCCAGACCTGTGATCGCGACAACGTGTGGGATAGAGTAGTCGTTGTTTGGATCGTATGGTTTGTCTAGGTAGTTTGCATCTAGGTTGCTAAAGTTCGATAGCTTTGATTTATCAATCTTTTGAAGCATGCCTTCGTCACGCATTTTTGCTACGAAGTAGGTCGATGGAACGACGAGGTCATAGCCTTTATTGTGCGTTTTTAGCTTTGCATACAAGGTTTCGTTCGACTCGTATGTTGAGTAGATGACCTTGATACCAGTTTCTTTGGTAAATTGCTCTAGGATATTACTGTTGATGTAAGGCCCCCAGTTCATAAATACCAGTTCTTTATCTTCTTTTGCACTAGCTGCTCCAGAAAGAAGAGAAAGTGCACATGCACTACCAGCTAAAAAAGTAGCCCATTTTTTCATTGACGTTAGCTCCAAAACAAACGCTGCCTTAAAGGCATAGATAGAAAAAGAGCAGAATGACAACGCCATTCTGCTCCATTAGTAAAATAGCGGTTTACTTAACCTTTTCTCTTGCCAGTAATTGTGAGGTCACAACCAAGATAAGAGAGACAATTAGCATAATGGTCGCAAGGGCATTCACTTCTGGTGAAATACCGACTTTTACCATTGAGTAAATCTTAAGTGGCAGAATCTCGTACGTTGGTCCTGTCACAAACGAACTCACAATCACATCATCCAGCGATAGGGTGAAGGACAATAACCAACCTGCCGCAACTGCCGGTTTAGCCAGTGGTAAGATAATTTGCTTAAGAATTGTCCATTCACCCGCTCCAAGATCCTTGGCCGCTTCAAGCATTTTTACATCGAAGCCTTTTAAGCGGCTGTACACAGTTACAACCACGAACGGTAAACAGAATGTAATATGTGCAATCAACAAGCTGAAGAAGCCAAGTTGAGCGCCAAGCACCAAGAAAATCGCTAATAACGAAATGGCCATAACAATATCTGGTGACATCATTACAATAAAGAGTAGGCCACTCACTGCGCCTTTACCTTTAAATTGGTAACGGAACAGTGCAACCGCAGTTAAGCTACCAATAATGGTTGCAGCGGTTGCCGAAAAAACAGCGACATTGAGCGAGTGCCAAGCCGCTTGCATTAAGCTGTCGTTGTTAACCAAGGCGTCATACCACTTGGTTGTAAAGCCACCCCATTTCATGCCAAATTTGTTGGCATTGAATGAGTTAGCGATCAAAACAATGATCGGTAGATACAAAAACGCGTACACTACCGTCATAAAACTAAATCTTACAGCGCGTCCCATTATTCGAGCTCCACTTTACGGTTTAAGAGCTTGCCCGCACGGTAGTAGGCATACAACATCACTGCCATCGCGGCGGTGAGAGCGATACTCGTCGCTGCGCCAAATGGCCAATCACGAGCATTCAATATTTGACTCTTAATCACGTTACCAATTAGAAGGTTCTTCGCGCCACCGAGTAGATCGGCGATGTAGAACATACCTAGTGCAGGTAGTAGTACGAGCAGACACCCGCCAATAATACCTGGCATGGTCAATGGCAAGATGACTTTCGTTAGCGTTTGCCATTTGTTAGCACCGAGATCACGCGCAGCCTCAATATAGGTACCGTCCAGCTTCTCAATCGCTGAGTAAAGCGGGAGAATCATGAAGGGTAACAGGATGTAGACCAAACCGATCATTACTGCTGTTTCGGTGTACATAATGCGCAATGGCTTATCGATAATGTCTAAAGCGATTAAACTCTTATTTAAGATACCTTGGGTACCTAGGACAATCTTCAGACCGTAGGTACGAATTAGTGAGTTAGTCCAAAATGGCACTATCACCAAAAACAGCATAAACGGACGCCATTTTTCTGGCATCTTCGCGACGATATACGCAAATGGATAACCAACCACCAAACAGATAAAGGTTGCCACGATCGCCATGTAGAACGAGTGGAATAAGACCTTAGCGTATAGCGGGTCGAGTAATCGAGCGTAGTTCTCGAGTGTGAACGTCATTTCAATCAGGTTGGCTTCGTCTCGAGTTAGGAAGCTTGTACCAATGATCATCACATTTGGGATCAGTACGAATAGTACTAACCAGCTGACAATCAGAGTGATAATGGCGTTCTGTAGATTAAAATTCTTGCTCATCTTTTAGCACCACTTCCCAGCTTTCAACCCAAGTAACGGCAACCTTTTGACCTAGCGAGTGGTCGACATCTGGATCGTCTTCGTTAAAGAATTCGCTCACCATTACACGCATACCAGACTCAAGTTCTACGACAGAATCGAGCGTCATGCCTTTGTAGGTGCGTTCTGCTACGTGACCAACGATACCTTTGTTTTCAGACTCTTTGATCTCTTCGATGCGTAGATCTTCTGGGCGAAGCAATACTTGAAGCTTTTCACCAGATTCAAACGCTTTGTCATAATAAACGATGCTCTTCTGACCTTCGATTTCTGCATTGATACGTTTGTCGTCAATGCGGTCAATTGCCGTTGCGTTAAACACGTTAATCTCACCAATGAAGCGAGCGACGAACAGATTTTTCGGCTCTTCGTAGATTTCACGAGGAGAACCGTCTTGCTCGATCACCCCATCACGCATCACGATGATACGATCTGACATCGACAGTGCTTCTTCTTGGTCGTGGGTAACGAAAATAAAGGTAATACCCAGTTGGCGCTGAAGCTGCTTAAGCTCAATCTGCATTTGCTTACGCAGTTTGTAGTCAAGTGCAGATAGGGATTCGTCCAGAAGTAGAACCTTTGGCTTGTTCACTACAGCGCGAGCAATCGCAATACGTTGCTGCTGACCACCAGAAAGTTGGTGAGGTTTACGCTGAGCCATTTTCTCTAGGCGTACCATTTTCAACGCTTCTAGAACGCGAGGCTCTATTTCAGCGTTTGGCACTTTTTGCATGCGCAAACCAAATGCCACGTTTTCGAAAACGGTCATATGAGGGAAGAGGGCATAGCTCTGGAAAACAGTATTGACGTGTCTCTGTTCAGCAGGGACTTCCGTTACATCTTGGCCAGCGAGATTGAGTCTACCACTGTCGACGGTTTCAAAACCGGCGATCATTCTTAGTACTGTGGTCTTACCGCAACCCGAAGGACCCAAAATAGTGAGAAACTCACCATGATTAACGTTTAAGTTAAGATTTGCGATGATTTCCTTACCATCGAAACTTTTACTCACACCAGCAAGCTGTACGACTGGTGTTCCTTCTGAATGTTTAGCGTTCAACGTCTGTTTATCTCCACCTCGGCCGGAATTTGAGCGGCCAGTTGCTATACACATTTAAGGCGCGCATCATAATCACCAATTAGGTGAAATCAAAGCATTTTCTTATCCCGAAACGAAAAAATTTTGCAGGTAAAAGTAAACATTATTTACCATACTAGGTTTAGAGCGCGTCGAGTTGAATATTTTGCCTTATCAATTGGTTAATTATCACCCAAAAAGACCGAAAAGCAAGGTGATAACAGTGATAAAACAATCTCGTTACCGCTATAATGTCGCAGCCTTTTCAACGAAGAAATGTACTCGTATAGAGTGTCACTTGGAAAACATATGAAAAACGATTTTGAAAGAGACTTCAATTTAGGTGGCTCAATTGAGCGCGCTATCTCAGGAAAATATGACCTCAAGGCTGGGGCTGTGTTCCAAGAAGCGTGGCAGCAAACCATAAAGCATTTTTTGTCTTTCTCTCCAGCAATTATTGCCCTCATTTTTGTGCAAGTGGGTATTTTTTATATCGCACTGCAATTACAACTCGGCGATCCATCCGTTATCTTGCAAGCGTTCCAAGATCCAAGCTTGCTAGATCAGAGCATTTTTCAGGCTATTTTTGTTGCTAACTTTAGTTATGAAGTCGTGAGTGCACCTGTATTCGCGGGCATCTCGCTTATGGCGATGAGCCACGCCGCAGGCCTAACAACGAAAACCAGACACATCGGCAAAGGTCTACAGTTTACCGTTCCGGTTATTATCGCTACGCTATTTAGCTTGATGTTGCAAGGCGTGGTGAGCATGATTTTGCCATTCCTTTCGATGTATCTATCCCTTGCATTTAGCCAATCTATATTGCTTATCTGTGAGAAAAAAGTTCCGCCACTGCAGTCTCTGCTGCTATCACTGCGAGCGGTAAACAAGAAGATTTTCGTACTGGCAGGTATCTACACCTTAGTGATGTTAATGTTCGTGGTCGGTGCGATGTTCTACGGTATTGGTCTTATCTTTGTATTACCGTTTTTCTTCCATGTAAAAGGCATTGTTTATCGCGAAATGTTTGGTATCACCCTAAAGATTGTTGCCACTGAAGATAATGGCTCAAACGATTCTGGTAACGACAGCAACGACGATAACAACGACAGTACACCACCTAGAAACGACGATAAGCCTAATAAGAACCCTGAGGTATTTGATGCGTAGTTCGCATAAATTTCTTTCTATTGCTGCGCTCCTGACAGGGAGCGCTTTTTTGTTCCTTTCTGAAAAATCTGCGGATGACAATGAAGGTGAAGCTATCATCTTGCCAGCCATCGCGGAAGAGAAGCCAGATATCGCGAGCATTACGGACACTAATCAGAAAAAGCAGACGTTTTTTGACTACTTGAGACCAGGTGTCGCCATTGAAAACGCGCGAATTGAGAAAGAGCGCAGACGATTACTTGGCATCAAGCAAGCACTGGATGAGCAGTCTCTGACGAGTGAACAACAGGCTACAGCAAAGCGTCTTGGCAAACTTTATTCATTGGAGCCCTCCGAGGTGAACTATGAATGGGTCAATGCAATGCTTGAAAGGGTAGATGTTTTGCCTGAAGCATTGGTGCTAACGCAAGCAGCCAACGAATCGGCATGGGGAACATCACGTTTTGCCAACGAAGCAAATAACTATTTTGGTCAATGGTGTTATACGAAGGGATGCGGCCTTGTACCGTTGAAGCGAAGCGAAGGAATGTCGCATGAAGTCGCTAAGTTTAGCTCTCCTCAGCAATCTATCCACGGTTACTTTATGAATGTGAATCGCAACAGAGCATATCAAGAATTGCGTGATATTCGTGCTGGTATTCGAGATCGAGGTGAAGATTTGCTGTCAGAGATGACGGCACTGGAGCTCACTAATGGATTACTGCGTTATTCGGAGCGGGGTGAGGCATACGTCAAAGACCTGCAAGCCATGATTCGACATAATGACAAGTTCTGGACAACACAATAATAATCAAAGAATTAAACATGAAAGTAGTAAAGTTAGCCCTTTTAGGTTTTGCCGCAGCCACATTTGCGGTTCCCACTCTTGCCCAAGAGTACATGTTCACCTATTCAAAACTGTTTTCACAAATGAAGAACAATGCGAAAGAAGGCCATGAAGATGTAAAGGTGGGTTTCTTCTTTGTCGATGCCGACTCGAAAACCTTGTGTCGTATCGAAAAAGCTTGGATGGAAAAAGAAGAACACTATGAAGAGTTACCAGCGAGCCCAATCAATGAGCTTGTGGTGCCGCTAGATAACAACCTCAAGTCAGCGAATCCGTTGGTGTTTGTACATACTCCACAAGATCAGCGCTGCGACTTCTCTATGGTGGTGATGACGACCGAACCTATGTCTGGCAAGGTGACTTATGCAGACGTCGAAAAACTGCTGCCGCAAATGCAGGTGATGCTAGAAGACTTAGGTGGCATGTTTGCCAGCTGGTTCACTCCGGATGTTGAAGGCATTACTCTAGAATTCGCGCCTGACATGGAAGGCGTAATATCTTTTTCCAATGGCGACTCCATCGCATTAGAAAACGGCAAAGCGCAAGTACGTCTTAGTGACATCGGCGCAGGTGGTTACATGACTCTTCCAGGAGAGACGATTCGTATCCTGCCTTATCTTCCTGGCGCTCAGTAAGCTGACCCATCTTTCTAGAATTGTTTGACTCCTAAACCAAAGGGGGTCAAACAACCATTTAATCTTTATCAAAAAGCTCGTATAATCCACGCCCCAGATTATTCCCAGTAGGAAATCCTATCGTCGACATTGTCGGCAATGTGAGAGCACGTGATGAATCAGACAGATACAAGAAAAGAAACTCTAGAGTTCAACAAACTTCAAAAGCGTCTTAGAAGAAATGTTGGCAACGCAATTATCGACTACAACATGATAGAAGAAAATGATGTGGTGATGGCGTGTATCAGTGGTGGTAAAGACTCATTCGCGATGCTGGATATCCTATTGAATCTTCAAAAAGCAGCACCAATCAAGTTTGATGTGGTTGCGGTTAACCTTGATCAGAAACAGCCAGGTTTCCCAGAGCACATCCTGCCAGACTATTTTGAAACGCTGAACATTCCTTATTACATCGTTGATAAAGATACCTATTCAGTGGTTAAAGAGAAGATCCCTGAAGGCAAAACGACATGCGGCCTATGTTCGCGTCTTCGTCGTGGCACGCTTTACTCATTTGCTGAGAAAATTGGAGCGACTAAAATTGCACTTGGTCACCACCTTGATGATATTGTGGAAACCATGTTCTTGAACATGTTCCACGGCTCTCGACTAAAAGCGATGCCACCTAAGCTTCGTTCTGATGATGGCCGTAATGTGGTGATTCGACCGCTAACGTACTGCCGTGAAAAAGATCTGATCAAATACGCAGAACATAAAGAGTTCCCAATCATTCCATGTAACCTGTGTGGTTCTCAAGAGAACCTTCAACGTCAGTCGATTAAGGCGATGTTGATTGATTGGGATAAGAAGACTCCGGGTCGCGTTGAAGCTATTTTCAAATCGATTCAAAACGTTAGTCCTAGTCAGCTAGCTGACCGTGAACTATTTGACTTTGTTAACTTGCCACTCGATCGTGAAGGTAATAGAGAAGAATACGAGTTCAGTGAAGCAACTGTGTCATCGACCAACATTGATGAATCGATGTTTATTGATGTGACTAACGTTTAATAGTGACACTTTTTAGAAGAGCGCCCCTCGATGAGGGGCGTTTTTTTATCGAATTGTATGATGTCGTTATTAAGACTGACTTGGGTCTAATGGGCTAATATAGCCATCTGGTTTAAGCGCCATGACATCACAATTGATCTTATCAATCACATGCTCTGCCGTATTACCAATAAACACTGCGGATAAACCAGTACGACCGGTAGTACCAAGAATCACCATACCAGCATCTAGTTGACGAGCTACATCGGGAATGATGTCCTCTGGCAATCCTTGCTCTACGATCGTTTGCTCTTCAGCATAACCATGTTTTTGACGTAGGGCTTTCATAGCTGTTAAATGGTGACCACGAACAGCGTCAGTGTAGGTTGCAGGATCGAACTCTGGGAGTTCAATAGTGATATTTGCAGGTGTAACGGGGTAGGCGTTAACAAGATAACCCGTTGCGTCTAGACGTTCAGTTAAGCTATCAAGCTGCTTCACCATACAATCATTCAAATCAATGTGAGTCGGGTTTTCTGACCCAACGTGAACCGATGCAATAATGTTGGCTTTCTCTGGCCAATCGGCATTCTTAACTAATAAAACAGGGACTGGACACTTACGCAATAGATGCCAATCTGTAGGTGTAAATATTACCGACTCAAGAATATCGTGTTTACGAGTCGCCTTAATAACAATGTCCTGCTTACCTTCAAAAACTTCCTCAACGATCGCTACATACGGTCGGTTATGCCAAACAACAGTGACGTCAAAATCAAAGCTGTCATCGAGATAAGGTTTGGCGACACTTCTCATCCATTCTTCACGCTGGTGTATTACACCGCGCCTCATGGCGTCACGCTCTTCATGTGACAACATAGAAGTCATGTCGTATGAGAAATCGTAGATAGATAAGAAGAAACGGATGTGGCTCCTGGATTTGCTCTTCTTAGCAAGTTGAACCGCACGAGCAAGGGCAGGCTGCTCATCGCTGTTGAGATTCGCTACGACGAGGATTTTACTGTAGATGCTCATAGATACTCCCTACCTAATTGGGTCATTACCTATAAACACTTTAGCGCAAATCTATGAATTTTTTTAGAAAAATTAGATTTTAAGGGGGAGAAAATTTGAAGTGGCTCATTGTAGAGCCACTTTAGAAAGGTTGCCAAAATTTAGGAGTTTGACGAACTTATTCTTTTGATACGCCAGCCATTTCCATCAGTGCATCGTGGTCGATAATAGTGATGTATTTGCCTTTTACACTCAGTACTTCTGCTTTTTGGAAGCGCCCGAGTAGGCGACTGATGGTCTCAACCGTTAGACCCAAATAGTTACCGATGTCACCGCGAGTCATAGTCAGGCGGAATTCTCTTGGGCTGAAGCCACGCTGAGAGAAGCGCGTTGATAAGTTGTATAGGAAAGCCGCTAGACGCTCTTCAGCGTTCTTCTTAGACAGCAGCAGGATCATCTCTTGGTCGCCTTTGATTTCATTCGACATCAAACGCATGATTTGTTGGCGAAGTTTAGGCATTTTACCTGAGAGGTCATCGAGAATTTCGTAAGGAATTTCACACACCATTGAAGTTTCAAGAGCTTGTGCAAAGCTTGGGTGTTCATCACCAGTGATAGCATCAAAGCCCACTAGGTCACCAGCTAGGTGGAAGGCCGTGATCTGCTCGTCGCCTTGCTCTGTAATGGTGTAACTTTTAATGGTCCCTGAGCGAATAGCGTAAAGTGACTTCAACTCGTCACCAGCTTTGAATAGCTCTTGGCCTTTTTGAATCGGCTTTTTACGCTCAATGATTTGGTCGAGTTGATCAAGCTCAGATTCGTTGAGAGTAAAGGGGATGCAGAGCTGACTAATGCTGCAATCTTGGCAATGAATCGCACAGCCGCCAGACTGAACACGTTTTGCTACAGGCTTTTCAGAAATCATAACAACCTTTCACTATTTGATGTACATCAAGATTTTATCATTCATTACCCCCAAAGGGTAGCTAAAAAATCAATGATAAAACAATCATCTATTAGTTTGCGCTAAAAATCATCACTGACTCGTAACCTGTGTATAGTCCATAAACAAGTATCGAAACTGCAGCGATGTTGCGGAAAATGAGTGAATTTTGCAGGGATTTTAATTTTGTAGCACTTGAGCCTACAAGTAGCATAGCGGGTAGGGTACCAAGACCAAAGGCCAACATGGTGGCTGCGCCGCCGAGTGCACTTCCTGAAACAGCTGCCCAAGTCAATACCGAATACACTAGACCACATGGCAACCAGCCCCATAGAAAACCAAACGGAATAGCTTGGGAGTTGTGTTTCAATGGAAGCAGTCTGTTCGCTAGAGGTGAAATACGCTTCCATAACGACTGACCCAGAACTTCAACCTTAAGCAAACCGTTCCACCATCGACCCACATAAAATGCGAGTAACACCATAAACAGAGCAGCGATGATACGAACAAACGCAAGTGATTGATTAAACTGAGAAAGCGATGCAATCCCTGCAATCGTTCCACCCACAACACTACCTATCAACGTGTAACTTAGCAAACGGCCAAGGTTGTAATTGATGATAAGTGCGGTGGGGGTTTTATTCGATTGTCCAATGGAAAGAAGGGAAGCTATGCCACCGCACATTCCCATGCAGTGGCCGGCACCAAGAAGGCCGATGGTAAATGCACCAATGAGGTCAAGATTCACCCTTACTTCCTTTTGTCGTCTTCTCTTTGTTACTTGGTGTATGGGAAGCTTCAGTCTCTTCATCAAATAAGATGTTGTGACCCTGGCGTTCTAAATCTTCAAATTGTTCACTTTTTACCGCCCACAAGAAGATCGCAACCGCCACACACACAAGCACAATCGCAATAGGTATTAGGATATAAATACTTTCCACGTTACTTACCTTCTTCTTTTAGCAAGCGTAGCGAGTTTGACACCACGATAATTGAACTACCAGACATACCGACTACTGCAATGTAGGGTGCAACAAGACCGGCAACCGCGAGCGGTAGAATCAGAAGATTATACCCCAAAGACCAGGCTAGGTTCTCTCGAATAATCTTACGAGTTCTCAAGGCCAATTCACGTGCCGTTAAAATCTTGTCGAGTCGATCTCCAAGTAGCACTAAGTCTGCAGATGCTTTTGCGACGTCGGTGCCACCACCCATGGCAATAGAAAGGTGAGCACCAGCCAAAGTTGGGGCATCATTAATACCGTCACCAATCATCATTGTTACGTCTGAGCTATCTAAAGATTTCAAATAATCGAGTTTGTCACTTGGAGAGGCGCTAGCTACCACGTTATCAATGCCAACACTATCGGCCACAGGCTTAGCATTTGCTAGAGTGTCACCAGTTAATAGGCTTGTTTTAACGCCAGCTGCACGCATCTTTTTGATAAAGTCGGCTGCTTCTTTGCGAATAGGATCGCGATACTCGAAGGTTGCAACGTGTGTGTCATTTATTGACATATAAACACTGTTACGAGCGACATCTTCTCTACCTAAAACAAAAAGCGCACTACCTATTTTAACAGAGGCAGAGTCCAGCTTTCCTATTAGACCTGAGCCGATAACATTCTCAACATCACTGACTTGCACATTTCGATCTAGATAAGGTTTGAATGCTCGGGCAATAGGATGGTTTGCATGACTCTCGATGGAAGCGGCAATTTTCAATAGCTGATTTTCTTCAAATTTACCGAGAACGGTCGTGTTTGCAATCTCAATATCACCATGCGTTAATGTGCCGGTTTTATCGACCACCAAGTGGTTCACTTTGCAAAGTGTTTCGAAGACATGACCACGTCGCGACAAAATCCCTAAGGTGCCCATTCTCGAACTCGAGCACGTAATAGCAGTTGGGGTAGCAAGAGACAAGGCACAAGGGCATGTCGCTACCAGCACAGATAGCATTATCCAGAATGCATCATCTGGTTTGCTTTGGTGCCAGAAGAACCAAGTACCAGCAGCAATGATTAAGATAATTGCAACGAAGTAGCGAGCAACAATGTCCGCGATCTCGGCGATTTTAGGTTTACTAAGCTGAGCTTCATCTTGCAGGCGAACGATACTTGAGATCATCGAATCCGCTTTGGTAGAACTTACCTCTAACTCAAATGCTTCGTCTCCATTGAGCGTACCCGCATAAACAAAGTCATCTTTGTTTTTTACGACAGGAAGCGATTCACCCGTAAGCATAGATTCATCAATGTGAATACGACCATTGAGCACAACGCCATCTGCTGGAATATGTTCACCTGGTAGCACTTTAATCTGATCACCGATCTGTAACGATTTTACCGGGACTTGATCGCCATTTAGCTTATTGGCAATAGCAGGGATAAGCTTTAATAAATTCCCACTTGCCGCCGCAGCTTTACGGCGAGCACGCATTTCCAAATAACGTCCGACTAATAAGAAAAAAGTGAACATGGAAATCGATTCAAAGAACACTTCACCTTTTTCTGCCACCGTCGCGACTAGGCTCGCTACGTAGGCGAGGATCAACGCAATGGAGACGGGGACATCCATCCCAAGAGTACGGCCTTTAATACTACGCCAAGCGTTGATGTAGAAGGGCAGAGCTGAATACAAAAGAACCGGTGTAGCAAAAATCAAACTTACCCAACGGAAGTAGTTTTTGAACTCAGGTTCTAAATCACCGAATACCTCAAGGTACAACGCCACGGCAAGCATCATGACCTGCATAGTTGCAAGACCGGCAATCCCTAGTCGATATAGATACTGCTTCATGGTTGCATGGTAGGCAGCTTCTTGCTTATCTGCCTCGAACGGTGCGGCTTTGTAGCCAAGGGCATGTATGGAAGAGAGAAGTTGGCTAAGTTGGGTCTTGGTTTTATCCCACTTAAGCAAGGCCCGATTCGTTGTCGTGTTTACTCGTATTGAAACGACTCCAGGTTCTACGGTCATTCGTTTTTCAATCAACCACGCACAGGCTGCACAAGAAACACCATCAAGTGACAGTGTCACTTCTTTTGTGTCCTCGTGGTTTCTCACAAACTCGGCTTGTACGTCCTCATTATCGTAATGAATTAATGACCGCAATTGCTCTGGAACGAGATCCGCCTTCTCGGCAGGTGCAGTTCGGTATTGATAGTAGGACACTAGACCACTATCAACGATGGTTTGAGCCACACTTTCGCAGCCGGGACAACACATCTCCCGGTCTGTACCTAAAATTTCTACGTTGAAGTTCGTGTTGGCTGGTACATCTTCACCGCAGTGATAACACGTCTTACTCATAATTTAATCTAACAACACTACATCAGTTTCAGTTGGGAATGTTACTCGGCCTTGAACCATCCAAGCTTGGTCGTGTGGCTGTAGCTCTACGAACCAAGGACCTTGAACATCGTGATCAAGTGTTAGTCGGTAGGTGCCTTTAGCGTCTGCAGTAAGAAGCCTTTCAAAATCACGGTCCGGTAGTGTACGGTGGGTAAACGTAGCGGTAAGAGCAGGGTAGTGAGGCAGTTGTCCTTTTTGGAACTTAATCAAAATAGTATCGCCCACTGACGATACCGCTGCATTGAGCTCTAGTTCTCTAGCAACGTTTATCTTGGTTAAATCCACATTAATCCCTTTTCCTTTTTTATAGTAATCCTCGGCAACTAAGCTGACTTGGTTGTCCATTAACAGCGAGATTCGATAACCAGTTCCGATCACAACAGACAGAGGCAACGCGATCAGGAACCACGGCCAAAATTGTTTATACCAAGGCTTTACCATAAAAAAGTTCTCAACAGCTGAATAAGAAAGAAATTATAATTTATCTAGAAAAGACAGCCCCTTACAAGGGGCTGTTATTGAAATGTTACTTATTTGTCGGAATTACTTAGGCTCCAAACGTACGCTGATACCAGCTGTACTTTTTCTTCACCTAGGATGTCTTTCCATGCTGGCATCACACCCGAACGACCATTCATAACGGTTTCCGTTACAGCCGCGCGCGAGTCACCAAATAACCATACTTGGTCGGTAAGATCTGGTGCACCAACAGCAGGGTTACCCTTACCATCTGTACCGTGACACGCTGCACACACGACGAAACGTGCTTTACCCGCTTCCGCTTCGCGAGCGTTCACTTTACGACCAGAAAGGCTTAGCGTGTAGCTAACGACTTCACGTACGCCGTCTTCGCCCAACGCTTCTTTCCAAGCTGGCATCTGACCAATACGACCTTGCATAACAGTAGTAACGATAGCTTCAGGTTCACCGCCGTATAGCCATGCATTATCTGTTAGGTTAGGGAAGCCAGTTTGACCGCGAGCATCCGAACCGTGACATTGTGAACAGTTTTGTAGGAACAAACGTTGACCTACTTTAAGTGCTTCACTGTCGGTAGCAATTTCAGGGATAGGGCGCAGTGCACCATCCGATGTTTTTGCTAGGCGGTTAAATGCTTCACCGAAGTAGGCATCTGCATCATCAAGCTCTTTTGCGTATTGAACAAGAGTTTTATTCTCTTGTGCAGCGGCAATAGAAGCTTTTGACTCTTCAAGTGAGCGTACGGTTTGATCCGAACTTTGCCAGCCAAGAAGACCCTTGTAGTTACCCAAACCTGGGTACATAGCAAGGTAAATAGCGGCAAAGATGAACGTACCGACAAACAAATAAGTCCACCACTTAGGTAGTGGGTTGTTCAGCTCACGAATACCATCGTATTCGTGCCCCATATCTTCGCCTTCTTCGACACCCATTTTGTCGCGAACACACCAATATAGGATAGCTGCACAACCAACCAGCGTACCGACTGTGATGACAATAATCCATAGACTCCAGAATGTAGTCATTACTTAGTCACTCCTTTTTCTTCGGAGGCAGCTTTTTGTTCGTCCGCAAACACTAGGTTTGCGTCTTCTTCAAAGCGTGCTTTGCGGCTTTTACCAAAGGCCCACCACACAACACCAATGAAGCTTGCGAACAACACTATGGTCCAAATACTGTGAATAGTACCGATATCCATAAGCCCCTCCTTATTTCATCGCATGGCCTAAAGATTGAAGATAAGCAATGATGGCGTCCATCTCTGTTTTACCTTCTACGTCTTTAGCCGCGTTTGCGATTTGCTCATCCGTGTATGGAACGCCAAATTGATTTTTGAAGATTTCAAGCTTCTTCTGTGTCAATTTGCCATCCAGTACGTTTTCCTCTAGCCAAGGGAAACCTGGCATGTTTGATTCTGGAACCAATTCACGAGGATCGATTAGGTGAACACGGTGCCACTCATCAGAGTAACGTCCACCTACACGGGCGAGATCTGGGCCAGTACGCTTAGAGCCCCATAGGAATGGGTGTTCCCAAACGCTTTCACCAGCGACAGAGTAGTGACCGTAACGCTCAGTTTCTGAACGGAAAGGACGGATCATTTGGCTGTGACATACGTTACAACCTTCGCGAATGTAGATATCGCGACCTTCCATTTCCAGTGCACTGTACGCACGAAGATTTTTCACAGGTTCAGTGGTTTGCTTTTGGAAAATCAGTGGAGTGATTTCAACAAGCGCACCTAAACTGATTGCGAATACGATTAAAATAGCCAGTAAGCCAACGTTACGTTCAACGACTTCATGGCGATTGTTAGAGTTTGAGCTCATCTTTAATCTCCTTAAGCCGGTTGAGGGGCAGCTTTCAAGCTACCTTTAGCTGCTGTTACTGTCTTATACGTGTTGTATGCCATTAAGAACATACCCGCTAAGAAGATGAAGCCGCCAACAAAACGAACGAAGTAGAACGGGTACGACGCTTGTACAGATTCAACGAAGCTGTAAGTTAGCGTACCGTCCGAGTTAACTGCACGCCACATCAGACCTTGCATTACACCAGAGATCCACATCGCAACGATGTACAGAACTGTACCGATAGTTGCTAGCCAGAAGTGGGTGTTAATAAGACCGACAGAGTACATACGCTCTTGACCGAATAGACGAGGGACTAGGTGGTATACAGAACCGATAGATACCATCGCAACCCAACCAAGTGCACCCGAGTGTACGTGACCAATTGTCCAGTCTGTGTAGTGAGACAGTGCGTTAACCGTCTTAATAGACATCATCGGACCTTCGAACGTTGACATACCGTAGAACGATAGGGAAACGATCAAGAAACGAAGAATTGGGTCGTAACGCAGTTTATGCCAAGCACCTGACAGCGTCATGATACCGTTGATCATACCACCCCAAGACGGAGCAAATAGAACCAAAGACATCACCATACCTAGAGACTGAGTCCAGTCTGGTAGAGCTGTATAGTGTAGGTGGTGAGGACCAGCCCAAATATACAGAGAGACAAGCGCCCAGAAGTGAACGATCGATAGACGGTAAGAGTAAACAGGACGTTCAGCTTGCTTTGGTACGAAGTAGTACATCATACCCAAGAAACCGGCTGTAAGAAGGAAACCTACCGCGTTATGGCCGTACCACCATTGAACCATCGCATCGACGGCACCTGAATAGACGGAGTAAGATTTACCCATCGAGACAGGAATTGCCATACTGTTCACGATGTGAAGTACTGCAACGGTGATGATGAACGCACCAAAGAACCAGTTCGCTACATAGATATGTGACGTTTTACGCTTAATGAGCGTTCCGAAGAACACAATAGCGTAAGACACCCATACCACTGCAATAGCGATATCGATTGGCCATTCTAATTCTGCATACTCTTTCCCTGAGGTGAATCCCAAAGGTAGAGTAATTGCAGCGGCTAATATAATTGCTTGCCATCCCCAAAAGGTGAATGCGACAAGAGGGCCTCCAAATAATCTCGTTTGACAGGTACGCTGTACAACATAATAAGACGTTGCAAACAGAGCACTGGTACCAAACGCAAAGATTACCGCATTAGTATGCAAAGGACGTAAACGACTGTACGTCAACCACGGCGTATCAAAGTTGAGCTGTGGCCAAACTAATTGAGCGGCAATCAAAACACCTACTGCCATACCAACAATACCCCAAAGAATCGTCACTAAAGTGAACTGGCGTACGACGGTATAGTTGTAGACTTGTTCAAGCTGCTTTTCTTGGCTCATTAACATGCTTCCAATTTTCTAATTAACTACACTTTACTTCCAACACGACACATGTCGTAATGCTACCCAACCCATCAAAAGAACTAACGTCGAATCAAAACGTTACTTCTCTTGCCGGATTTAACAAAAAGTAGCATTTTCAAAGGACAATAATACTTCAATTAACAATTCAAGAACAGGGCAGTAACCTTACACTTGGTCTGGTTTATGACCATTTATTTCAAAACTTTGAAGTTTGTTACACGGAGAACTCGTCACAATGGCAGCACAGAAGCTAACAAAAGCAAGGCTTGTACAAATAATCATCATGATGTCGGTGCTCATTGCGGCATTTAGTTACCGTACGATGACGCATGATGTGAGCAATACGGTAGATTGTTCAGTTAACGAACAATGCAAGCTACAAGTGGGAGAGGAAAATATCACCTTTTTGTATCATTCTTCGACAAAGGTGCTGAACGTCACAAAATCAGAACTTTTAACATTTAAAGTTCAGAATATGGATGATGTGTTAATGAAAACGGTTAAACAATCAACAGTTGAAGGAGTTGAGGCGCCAGTGACCGTCACAGTGACTTCGTCATCGGGCGAATCAAGACAAGTCGTTATCCGCTAGTTTCGGAAAGTGCCTACGATATCACCCCATAGCGTTCATTACTTTATCTGGCAGACCGAAATACTTTTGGTTGCCGTCAGGTTCTAACAATAGACAATGTGTAGAGCTGGTGATGAGCGCAGGATCCACTGTCGTGTACACCACCGTTTTGTCTTTTAGCGCGCCCGTGAAGAGCTGATTCAAATACCCCGCGTGCTCTGCCTCACATCCAACAAACGGTTCGTCAATAATGAATAAGCTCTGCGACATGTCGCCAAGGCCAATCGCTATTTTCAGCTTTTGAATGACGCCACTAGGGAGGTTCTTTAATACATCGGTATTTAAGTGGCTATCCAACCCATCACTAAACCATTTAGAAAGCTCGAGAAGGTTAAAGGTGTAGTTCATCTGAGCTTCGGAAATCACGCCGTTGTGCAGAACATAGTTCGACCGAATAGAACCCTCAAAAAGGTGCATATCAAACGGAATGAAGTTAATCGCTTTTCTATAGCGATAGTTGTTGAACTGCTTGATATTGTAGCCATCGATATAAACCGCGCCTTGATAACGCTCTTCTAGGCCGGCAATGATCATCAGCAGCGTTGTTTTACCACTTCCGGCAGGGCCAGAAATGGCGGTTTTACTTCCGGGCATGAGCTTAAACCCTAAATTAGTTAGCCCCGTTTGAGCACCTTGGTATCGATGTGTGATGCCACTACCCACCACTTCACCAACGAACTTACGAATAGGCGGACTTTTCTCTAGCGACGTCTTGTCGTCGTTAAGCGACATTAAGGCATTGATCTGAGCCGCTGAAGATTTAATGGTTTGAAACTTGGTAATGGAGTTATATATGCCCATGATAGGGCCGAGCGCTTTCCAAACCAAAATGACCGTGGCTAACATAGCGCCAGCATCAGAGTTTCCATCCATCACAGTTATCACGGCGGTAACAATCGAAGCCGTACCGATCGCCTGAATTAGGCCACCACCAATTGCTTGAATGTTACTGTTGGTCATTGCAACGTGTGCAGCATCATTCGAGCTCTGTTCGTGTGATGCATTAAATCGAGACTGAATAACGCGAAGAAGAGGCAGCCCCTGAATGGTATTGATACCTCGAAGTAGCTCGTTCCATTGATAAGAGACCATGGCATTCGCCCTGGAACTGTTGGCGGTTGCTTGAGAATAGATATAACGCGAATAAATACAGAAAACTACCATTAAGAAGATGCCCGCTAAGACCGTAAGTGCTGCGTATCCAGAGAGAATGGTCACCGCTAAAATGAAAATAACGATAAACGGCATATCGAAGTAACTGAGTGTCGCTTCAGCTGTGACGAGCTTTCTGAACTGATCGATATCTTTTAAACGCGCCAACTGAGACGAAACTCCAGCAGAAGAAGTCATTGAGTAGGGCAGCCACAATAACTTTGCTATCACATTGCGAGATATGTGAACGGCCAAGTCTTGTCCGGAGGTGGCGAGAATATTCATCCTAACTTTTTTTACTGCATATTCAGCAAATCCTAAAAAGACAGCAAACAGGGTCAGCCAATACAAGGTAGAAACAGAGCTAGAAGCGAGTGCGAAGTTATAAACACTCATAATGAAGAACGGCTGTAAAGCACCAAAGATATTGATAACCAGAGAGAGGAAGATCAGACTTTTAAACTCATCGTTATAGCGATAGAACGCATACTTGATCCAATTAGACTTATCTTGTGACTCCGGTGGCGGTTCTCGAAACAGCTTAGAATATTCAGAGATAACGGTAATTGAATAGGTGGCATCAACCAATGTCACCGTGACACTGTTATTGTTCTTGTAATCAAACAACGTAGCAACACCATCGCGCACAGAGAGAAGTATTGCTTCAAGCTTATCTAGCTCAATAAAACACGGTAAATGTAACCCCTCCGTTTGGGCAAGCTCGGCTTTTTCATATTTAGTGGTGCGGCATTGATAACCCAGCCTTGTTAACGTCGCCTCAAAACCGTCCGAATCTGATTCCCCTGGCATAAAGGCATCGGATAGGAGTTCAGGAGTTCCTTCCCATTCCATGGCGATAAGCGTATAGGCCAGTCCTCGAAGTAAAGGGGAGCCTTGGTAGCGCTCCTGAAACTGTTCGGACTCAAAGTCGGAGAGTCGTTGCCCGATGTTGTTGAAGTCGACAAGAATACTCATGCAGCTACCTCTTCGCCAGTTAAACGAATCGATTTGAGCCCATACTTTCTGCTGTCGAGTTTGTTACTGACAATGATTAGGAATTGCTGGTTTGCTTTGGGTATGAGTGTTGAAACCACTCGTTCGCCAAACGCGTTGTCAAAAACAGCGTCTATATCGTCTAGCACCAATAATATTTTTTGGCTTAGCATCGCCCTCACAATTAAGAGGGCGTATTGAACCTGCCTCGAAACAGGCGCGTTCTTGTGTCCGGTAAGTTGAGTGTAGAAGCCGTCGGTCAGTGCATCGATCTCGTGTTTGATGCCAAGGTTCTTGCAGATAGTAAACGCAGCACTGTTTAGAATAGGCCTGAAACAGGTTAGGTTATCGATAATGGTTCCTTCTACGAAAGTACTGTTTCCATCGATTCTGTGTACGGCCTCACGCCAGGTGTGATAGTGAACATCATGAAGAGGTTTATGGTTAATGTAGATTTCTGATTTATCACATTCAACATCTCGAGTTAAGCAGCGAGTAATATGACTCTTACCACTGCCAGAGAGGCCTCGAATAACTGTGGGTCTACCCAATGTGAACTCGATTCGTTGTCCCGTGGAGAGTTTTACTTCAATGAGATTCCCGATATCTTGATCAATTGGAGCGGGGAGTGATTCATCCTGAGTTTCAACCAGCGCAATATCACGTTGCTGCTTGTATTCCAATTCCAATAACTCAGACACTTTCTCAATGTGCAGTTTGTTAAGCTTCCAGCGACCAATAGTACGCATAACCTGTTGGTACGGGGCAAAGTATCGGTTCGTCAGCATAATGATGGCAGCCATAACGCCTTGGCTTGCAGACAAATTAATGACCGACGTTGCAAGCAGCACGACAACGCAAGCAATAGATAGCTGCTGAATCAGCGCAAGAACAAGGTTAAAATCAGATTCTAGGTTTTCGTACTCGATATTTTTGCGTTCTCGCTCCTTAACCATATCTGTCATTAAGCTTTCTAAGCGATATTCCATAGTGCGGCTTTTATTGTCGAGAGGACTTGAAACAATCTCGATGATTTTGGAATTAGTAAGACCTTCGATCTCTGATTTTTCCTCGAGCGTCACAATCTTTTTACTAGAAATACGTAGCGCGGCGACATAGAGAATGATTGAAGCCACGACCAGCGTGAGACCGGCACCAACATTGATAAGGCCGATAATAATGATGGTTATCACACTGACCACCGCGTTGATGACCGCTCGAACGGTTTCTCCTCCAAAGAAGCTTTTAATCTCAGGGATGGTCGAAATACGTTCTAAGTACTGGCCGGGTTCG
This sequence comes from Vibrio sp. CB1-5, assembly GCF_059412285.1. Taxonomy (NCBI): domain Bacteria; kingdom Pseudomonadati; phylum Pseudomonadota; class Gammaproteobacteria; order Vibrionales; family Vibrionaceae; genus Vibrio; species Vibrio sp. CB1-5. The sequence goes on from NZ_JBJHPB010000001.1 coordinate 20,985, forward strand.
AGTTGATTAAACTTGTTTATTTCAGACAAACACACCGACTTAAACACGCGGTTGGTCAAATCGGTTTCAAAGTCCTTCATTAGCGTCGAGGTGATGACTTCCTCTTGTTTTTTCAGCAGGTAATCGAGGTAGATAGCAACAAGGATTATCGCGAAAAGTAAAGAAAGGGTATCTTTGGCTTGGTTGGGCAATACACGGTCGAAGATAATCAATATTGAGAAGGGTAGTACCAAAGCAAACAGAGTCGACATGATGGTCGAAAAGGTGAGATACACCGTATCGGCAAATGTGATTCGTTGGGAGAAATGCTCACTACTCATCGACCCGTCCTATTGCTACTCAATGTTGAAAGAAAAATGCACATATTTTCAGTTTTTTAAATGCTCAGGTATTACGTCCATATCGCGAATGCTGGATTCGTTGACCATTAAAGCCATGATTTTTTCTATGCTCAGCGGGGATAAATTTCCCACCGTTTTATCAAGTCGAATCGACTCAATAACATAATCGTATTTTGCGCTTTCATAATCTCGAATAGCACTAAACAACTTGCTCTCTGCAGCAAGTAAATCGGTTAGGGTTCGCGTACCCAAATCGTAAGCCCTCTTAATTCCATTGTAGGAAGAATAATTGGCACGAATAATATTTTCGAAGGTGAAAATCGATTGAGAGAAATCGTTGATGTTGAGAATGGAGGTTTCTAGGTCGTTTTTGACTGTGTTGCGCGTATCGAGAAGCAGTAGCTCATTGCGCTCAATGGATTTTTCATTCTTCTTATAAGCATAGTAATCAGAGCCACCGGTCGTGATAGGGACGGTTAGCGTAAGCCCAAGAGATTTAGAATCGCTAATCCCGGTTGCGCCGGGTGTGGTAATCGGGTCGAAGTTGTTGGTGTCATCATGACGATAACTGGCGCTTGCAGATAGACTTGGCGCAAAATTTGAACCCGTTTCTTTCAGTGTTCTAAAACTTCGCTCTAGTGTTTTCTCGGAGACGATAATGTCATTGTTATACTGCATTGCCTGCTCAAGTAAATCGCCGCTGCGCTCAAAAGTAATTTCTGACAATATCAGGCTACGCTCTAAGTCTTGAGTTGGAATAACTGGGTATTGTGTGAGTAACTCCAGTGTATTGAGAATCACATCCTTGTCTTTACCGAGGGTTCTCAAACGATTGGCTATCCCTTCTTTTTGCGCCACCACTTCATAAAGCTCACTTGCAGCAACATTACCAAGCTCCACATTGCGTTGCATCTGTTTGAGTCTAGCGAGAGACGAGTCAAGCTCTGCTTTAGTAGCGCGAGTTTGAGCGCCGTTTTTTAAATACTCAAAGTACTGAACGGCAATCTCTTGAATGATCTCTTGAGTTTTATTTTCGTTCTTAATCTCTTCAATGTTGAAGTCCAGTTTCGCCGTGCCGTACTTGTAGATATCCGCAAGATTAAACAAGCTTTGACTCAGTGAAACGCTATAACCGTGATCATTGTAGCTGTTGGTGGTGTCATCGGCATTACTAAGAACGGTACGGTTACCACTCCAAGTACTCGTCGCATTGGCTGAAATGGTAGGGAGAAATTTTGAACGACTTACATCGATGTTGTAGGCGTTCTCTTCAACGCCCCTTCGACTCGCGATAAGCGACACATTGTTGTTCAAACCAATCTGTACTGCCTCCAGCAAGGTTAATGCTTGAGAAGGAAAACTAACAACGATAAAAGCACAACTAACTAATCTTCTGATAGGCCACATATTTTTTGATCACCTTGAGAATTTCATCGCTTTTGTAAGGCTTGCTGATTACGTAATCCATACCGGCTTCGATACATGCTTTGTGTTCTGCGACACTGGTCAATGCCGTTGCGCCGATGATCGTCGAAGGAATGGTGATATCGTTTTCTTTTTCGTGTTCACGTATTAAGCGAGTTGCCTGTATGCCCCCCATGCCCGGCATAATACAGTCCATAAAGATAATGTCTGCGCGCTGTTTCTTAACCCATTCGACCGCTTCTGAACCATCGCCCACGGTATCGGCGTTGTATTCTTGTTTCATCAAAATACGTTTGAGTAGGAACTGCTGTACCTTGTCATCTTCAACAATTAAGAATGAACTGTTTTCTAAGGTCTCCTCAACGGACTCCGCTTCCAATGCTTCACGTAAATGAGGAATAAATTCGTGCGGCAAAATAGGACTGAAAAAGACTTTGTCGACGAATTCATGAGTGATTTGAGCCAGCTCAGAGGTGCTCGACATCAAAAACAGCTTAGTACCGGTAGGTTTTAGTCGCTTGCTCAGCGTTTTACTGAAAGGCGCGATTTGGATACCTTCAATGGCATCGGTGATGATGACGCCGTCTACTTTATCTTCAGATGGGTTTAGACGGAAAAGCTCATTAGGATCATCGCAGACGGTAAACTTAGCACCATTCATCTTGAGCACATTGGTTAATATCTCCAGTGATAGCATGCCGGAACTACAAACAATAAGATTTTTACCTTCCAATGTAATTGAGTTTGGCGCGAAGTAACTTTGAGCTTCGAGATCAACTTCCACTTGGAAGCGTCGCTGTTTACCGGATTCAAACCATTTGGAATTAAAGTGACCAACATTCCCAAGGATTGACTTTGTCCATTCATCATTGCTACCCATTGAATCGGCACGTTCAGACCAATGTAGTGAATCAACTTTAGCCATTTTCACATTTGTGTTGGTGAGAAACATAAGTGACAATGTAACTCTTGAGCGGTCGACATCTAGACCACTGCCAGTCTCTACTTTAAACAGCACGTTTCTGTCAGTTTGAACTTGCAGTGCGTTTGACAGCTTTAGGAAAAGCATCCAAAACAGACTTGTTTGATGACCCAGTACCATAGCAGGAACACTGCCAATGAATGCACACTCGAGTGTAAGGTTTTCTCGCTGGAGTTTAGATTTCATGTGGATAGTCAGCTCAGAAACCACATCCAAGAAAGAAAACGCGCTACTGCTTTTATCTCGGCCTTGAGAGAGCAGCCGATTGTAGTTTTCGGCAAGTTCAGAAAGGGTATTGGCGGCAGAAGTAATGTCCTGAGCGAGAACCGCTGTGTTCTCATCGGCATCTTGGACTAGATAATGAATTCCGCCTTTGATGGTATTGGTTATCCCGCGAATTTCATAACCAATAAGCCCATAGAGCTGTTGATTTAAATCGGCATCTTGTTGCTGCTTATCGACCTTTTCATGGAGCAATCTCAACTTGGAATAAATGCTACGCTCAATGGGGTCAATCTCAGTAGTACTAAGGATCTCTTCGATTTTTGATGAATCTAGTCCATCCAAACGCTCAGCGAGAGACTCAAAACTCTGATTCACAGAGCGACGATCACGAACCGTTTTCTTCAGTCGATTCCAACCGCCAAGAACGACAGCGATGGCAATAATGGCCAGCAGCGGAAAAATAACGACAATAATGTTCACAGAAGAGCGGATATCCTCAACAACTTGCTTGTGTTCAACAAAAAACAGGTCGTCAAACCGGTTACGGATCTCGACATAGTTGTTGCTGAGAGTTGTACGAAGCAGGTAATGGTCTTCTCGCTCAGGAGAGTCTTGTGCAAAATATCGATTGATCGCGAGCTGCACGTTACTGTATTCCACAGCACCGACTAAACTGACTTGTTTTTTATCCAATGCAGCTAGCGCTTTGAAGGCGGCCATTTCATTCATTAATGACCTAACGTGGTGGCTAACGTGATCACATTCACTATTCTGAAGGCAGATATCTAAGGTAAGAATGGTTGACTCAAGCGCTGTGTTTAGTTTTTCTGTTTGCGCGATAAGCGGTGTAGTGAAGGTGCTTTCTTTGGGAGCGGCGGTGTAGTACTGATAAGCAAACCAGAGGCCAATGGCCGAAAGGCATAGTAAAACTACTATGCCTAATTTGATTACTGGGAAGCTGTATACTTTGTACCTTGGTTTCATGGTTTAACGCTCGTCAAATGCATCTTCAATTGCCGACATTACGGGCTTGGCTGCGTACTCTATGACACGCCTATCACCCGTTTTTATATCTGCCGTAAACTCCATAAATGGTGAGAGACTGTACTTAGTGCCAGAACGTTCAAGATAATCATGCTCTATCGTGATTTTCGCTAGGTAGTACTCTGTTTCCTCCTCCTCATAAGAGGAGCGACTGATCGAGGAAATCTTGCCTAGCATAAAACCGTACTTGGCAAAATTGTAGGTATCGAACTTCAGTTTTACTTCCTGTCCAACTTCAACAAAACCCATCTCTTTACGAGGGAGCTTCGCTTCACCATGCAAGGTATTATTTAACGGTGCAATATCAGCAATGCTTTCGCCTGGAGGCACTACCGCAGAGCGAAAATTAAAATGCACCTTGTCAACAACCCCATCAACGGGAGAATAAACCACAAGACGATTTACTTTATCCGTATGCTGAGGTTGCTGTATTCTTTTAATGTCGAGATCTTTATTCGCTTGAATTATTTGTGCTTGATACTCCGCGTTCCTATTTACAATCAGATCGTTAAGCTGTTTTTCTAACCTTAGCATCTGAAAGTCTTCATTCATGAGAGATTCATCTAGGTTTTCGATTTCCCTCACCATATTAGACTCTTGAACCTGCATATTTAGTACGTCTACGTAAGAGGCCATTTCTTCGTTGTACAGCGTTTGCTTTATCTCAAGCTGTTTACGGATCAACTTAAGCTGGTTAAGAGAGCTCACGCGTCTTTTCTTCATCGACGCAATAAGGCGATCTTTGTGTTCGATATCATGTTTGATCAATGATTCCGCAGAGACATTTTTAGCGTTCTCTTTACGCCATGTATCCTCATTCACTCGCACGAGATCCGGAAAATCGGAATAAGGTGTATAATCCGGCTCTTTCTGAGCAATTAGACTCAAATAGCGAAGTCTATCGAGTTCAAGCTGTGCAATCTCAGCATTCATTGTCGAAAGCTGTGAGTTTCTCTCAATGGCTCTAAGCCTCGCGATTGGCTGGCCTTCGTAAACAATGTCCCCCGGTTTCACGAGCATTGAATCGAGTATGCCTCCTTCAAGATGTTGAACTTTCTCTATATCTGATTCGAGTAAAAGCTCACCCCTTGATGAAACGACAATATCGATACGAGCTTGAGAAGCAATGCCAAGTAGAATCAGAATGATAAAGAAAGTCAAAAGAAGGGTTTTGTGAACGGTTGTCATCGCACTCTTTATTTCAACCGCTTCAACATAATCAGACTCCGATTTATCTGTATTTTGAATCAAGGCATTTCTAATGTGATGCTCGATGTTACTTTTACTCACAACTGCCTCCCGGACAACAACCTAAACTATAGTATTAAATCTACGTGATAACAGCGTGTTAGGTTTAGATTGCACAAATATCACCTTAACTAATAGTTAAGTATATTAATGCTCATTTTTCAAAAAAAATTCCTTGTTAATCTGTAGTTTGTGTTTAGTTGCTTAGCTAAATATTTTTGGTACGCATAAATTTCAATTTTTTCATCTAAACTTTTTGCTTTTTTTTCGCAAAAATTGCCTTGTCTTTCGTGTTTTTTGTCCTTTACTTAGTTTTTAGGAAGTGTCTGATTTTTAAAGCTAACAACGCGACTGAGGCAACATGGCTGACAACAACGAAAATAACCCTCTCAATGATGCGGTCGAACAAGTAGAAACCGGTAATGATGGTACGGAGCAGCAACAGGCTCAACAGAACCAACAAAATACAATTGCAACCACTATAGCGACAGGGGCAGATGCTGCCGATGCCGCTGACGACATTAACCAGGCAATGGAAGATAATCCCAGCGGTGCCGGTGCACCAAGTGAAGGTGATGACAGCAGTGGTGCGCAATTTTCTGAGGCTGTAGATAGTGAAGCCGCTTCGTCCGAGGGTGCTCAGTCAGGTGTTGTTGATAGTCAGATGGCAGACGAAGGCGCTAGCGCTGATGCGGGTTCTGGTGGCGCTGGTGGCGCAGGAGCTGGCGCGCAAAGTGTAGGTGGCCAAGATTCCCAAGGCTCAGATGGTGGTAGTGACGCTGAAGGGCAAACTCAGCAAGCTTCTGGCGCACCGCAAGCATCAGCGGCTTCACCTGCCGCTGGGGCTGGCGAAGGTGATGATTTTGACACGCAAACTGACAGTGAAACATTTGAGGTCAACGTTCTTGATGAAGGCGAGCAAGCCAACCTAGATCAAGAGCGATTGGATGACGACTTTGACTCTGAGACAACAGAGCAAACGTTCGAAGTCCAGGTCGAAGATGTGAACGATGAGGCAGAAGTTGAAGATGTTGCTTATACCATCCAGGAGGATGGTTCGCTAACATTTACTGATGCGCAGCTGTTAGCGGGAGCAACCGATGTAGACGGCGATGATCTTACCGTAGCCAATGTAACTTACACGGGTGCCGATGGTGTGTTCACCGATAATGGTGATGGCACATACACTTTCTCTCCAAATGAAAACTTCAATGGCGAAGTAGACCTAAGTTTCTCTGTCAGCGATGGAACTACAACTACTGAGGCCAATATTGATGTGACTGTCGAAGCCGTTAATGATTTGCCTGTCGCGGGGTCAACGACTTACTCAGTTAACGAAGATGGCATCATCACAATTAGCGATGACCAGTTGTTAGCTAACTCAAGTGATGTTGAAGGAGACGTTTCCGTCAGCGATGTTTCCTACTCAGGCACTGACGGTATCTTCACTGACAATGGTGATGGTACTTACAGCTTTGCACCAAACGAAAACTTCAATGGCAATGTCAGCCTCGATGTCGTTGTTGTAGATGAAGATGGCGCAACCGCAGAGACCACAGCTGGTATTGATGTCATCGCAGTGAACGACGCACCAGTTTCAGGTGATTTAGCTTATTCGGTTGATGAAGATGGTTCTATTACTCTTACTCAAGAGCAACTTCTGTCGCAAGCGAGTGATGTGGACGGCGATGATCTGACAGCCGCTAACTTAAGCGTTGGCGACAGCGCGACGGTGACGGCTAACGAAGACGGCTCATTTACTATTACGCCAGATGCGGATTTCAATGGTGACATTGACCTAAACTTCGATATCTCTGACGGCACCGACACTATCGTGGCTAATGCTGATCTCACTGTGAATCCAGTGAATGATGCAGCGGTTGTGGAAGATGTCGGTTACACCATCCAAGAAGACGGTTCGTTAACCTTCACGGATGAGCAGCTTCTCGCTGGCGCATCAGATATTGATGACGATGACCTTTCAGTAGCGGATGTTAGCTACTCTGGTACAGAGGGTGTGTTCACCGATAATGGTGATGGCACATACACTTTCTCTCCAAATGAAAACTTTAATGGCGAAGTAGACCTTAGTTTCTCTGTCAGCGATGGAACTACAACTACTGAGGCCAATATTGATGTGACTGTGGAGTCAGTCAACGATATCCCAGTAGCCGGTTCTACCACATACTCAGTCGATGAAGACGGCATTATCACTATCTCTGACGACCAATTACTTGCTAACTCGAGCGATATTGAAGGCGGAGTCGCGGTTGATGATGTCTCTTATTCAGGCACGGACGGTATCTTTACTGACAACGGTGATGGTACTTATAGCTTCGCACCAAATGAAAACTTCAACGGCAATGTCAGCCTCGATGTCGTTGTTGTAGATGAAGACGGTGCAACTGCTGAAACTACGGCAGGTATTGACGTTATTGCTGTAAACGATGCACCAGTCTCAGGTGATTTAGCTTATTCGGTTGATGAAGATGGTTCTATTACTCTTACTCAAGAGCAACTGTTATCGCAAGCTTCAGATGTAGACGGCGATGACTTGACGGCTGCGAATTTATCAGCGGGTGACAACGCTACGGTAACTGCCAATGAAGATGGCTCATTTACTATCACACCTGATGCAGACTTTAATGGTGACATTGACCTCAGCTTCGACATCTCCGATGGCACCGACACTATCGTGGCCAATGCTGACCTCACTGTGAACCCAGTGAATGACGCAGCGGTTGTGGAAAATGTGGGTTACACCATCCAAGAAGACGGTTCGTTGACCTTCACGGATGAGCAGCTTCTCGCTGGCGCCTCTGATATTGATGGTGACGACCTATCTGTAGCGGATGTTAGCTACTCAGGTACAGAAGGTGTGTTTACCGATAATGGTGACGGTACGTATACCTTCGCACCAAACGAGAACTTTAATGGAGAAGTCGACTTAAGCTTCTCAGTAAGTGATGGCACGACTACGACAGAAGCCAATATTGATGTAACCGTTGAGTCCGTTAATGACATTCCAGTGGCTGGTTCAACCACATATTCAGTTAACGAAGATGGCATAATCACTATCTCCGATGAGCAGCTTCTGGCAAACAGCTCAGACGTGGAAGGTGAAGTCGCGGTTGATGATGTGTCGTACTCTGGCACGGACGGTATCTTTACTGACAATGGTGATGGTACTTACAGCTTCGCGCCAAACGAAAACTTCAACGGAAACGTATCGCTAAATGTGACTGTTGCTGACGAAGACGGTGCAACCGCTGAAACAACGGCAGGCATTGATGTTATTGCAGTCAACGATGCACCAGTCTCCGGTGACTTAGCTTACTCAGTCGATGAAGATGGTTCGATTACTCTTACTCAAGAGCAACTTCTGTCTCAAGCTTCAGATGTAGACGGCGATGATCTGACTGCCGCCAATCTAAGCGCTGGCGACAACGCTACCGTCACGACCAACGAAGACGGCTCATTTACCATCACACCTGATGCAGACTTCAATGGTGACATTGACTTAAGCTTCGATGTCTCAGATGGCACCGACACCATCGTCGCAAACGCTGACCTAACTGTGAACCCAGTCAATGACGCAGCGGTTGTGGAAGATGTGGGTTACACCATCCAAGAAGACGGTTCGTTGACCTTTACGGATGAGCAGCTTCTTGCGGGCGCATCAGATATTGATGGTGACGACCTATCAGTCGCGGATGTCAGTTACTCAGGCACAGAAGGTGTGTTCACCGACAATGGTGATGGCACGTATACCTTCGCACCAAACGAGAACTTCAATGGAGACGTGGACCTAAGCTTCTCCGTAAGCGATGGCACGACCACCACAGAAGCCAATATTAATGTGACTGTGGAGTCGGTCAACGATATTCCGGTTGCCGGTTCAACCACTTATTCCGTCGATGAAGATGGCATCATAACTATCTCGGACGATCAGCTTCTAGCGAACAGCTCTGATGTTGAAGGTGAGGTTGCGGTTGAAGATGTGTCTTACTCAGGTACGGACGGTATCTTCACGGATAACGGCGATGGCACTTACAGCTTCGCACCAAATGAAAACTTCAACGGCAATGTATCGCTTGATGTCACCGTTGTTGATGAAGATGGTGCGATGGCGGATACCACAGCTGGCATTGACGTTATTGCCGTTAATGATGCTCCTGTTTCAGGTGATTTATCGTACTCAGTAGATGAAGACGGTTCGATTACTCTGACTCAAGAGCAATTGCTATCACAAGCAAGTGATGTGGACGGCGATGATCTCACTGCGGCTAACTTATCAGCAGGTGACAACGCAACTGTAACTGCCAATGAAGATGGTTCATTCACTATTACTCCAGATGCGGACTTCAATGGTGACATTGACTTAAGCTTCGATATTTCTGATGGCACTGACACCATCGTGGCTAATGCTGATTTGAGTGTGAACCCAGTGAATGACGCAGCAGTCGTGGAAGACGTGGGTTACACCATCCAAGAAGATGGTTCACTGACCTTCACTGATGATCAGCTCCTTGCGGGGGCGTCAGATATTGATGGCGATGACTTGTCAGTAGCAGATGTCAGCTACTCAGGCACAGAAGGTGTGTTCACCGACAATGGTGACGGAACCTATACCTTCGCTCCGAACGAGAATTTCAATGGTGAAGTTGACCTAAGCTTCTCTGTAAGCGATGGCACGACTACCACAGAAGCCAATATTGATGTGACGGTTGAGTCTGTCAATGATATTCCGGTGGCCGGCTCTACGACTTACTCAGTCGATGAAGATGGCATCATCACTATCTCTGATGAGCAGCTTCTAGCGAACAGCTCGGATGTGGAAGGTGAAGTCGCGGTTGATGATGTGTCTTACTCAGGTACAGACGGCATCTTTACTGATAATGGAGATGGAACCTACAGCTTTGCGCCAAACGAAAACTTCAACGGCAACGTATCTCTTGATGTCACCGTTGTAGATGAAGACGGTGCAACCGCAGAGACCGCAGCTGGTATTGATGTCATCGCAGTGAACGATGCCCCAGTCTCAGGTGATTTAGCTTATTCGGTTGATGAAGACGGTTCTATTACTCTGACTCAAGAGCAACTATTGTCTCAAGCTTCAGATGTCGATGGCGATGACTTGACGGCTTCGAATTTATCAGCGGGTGATAACGCAACTGTAACTGCCAATGAAGATGGCTCTTTCACCATCACACCGGATGCTGACTTCAATGGTGACATTGACTTAAGCTTCGATATTTCTGATGGCACCGACACCATCGTAGCTAATGCAGATTTGACTGTGAATCCAGTGAATGACGCAGCAGTTGTGGAAGATGTGGGTTACACCATCCAAGAAGACGGTTCGTTGACCTTTACTGACGAGCAGCTTCTAGCAGGTGCGTCAGATATTGACGGGGATGATCTATCCGTTGCGGATGTCAGCTACTCAGGAACCGAAGGTGTGTTCACCGACAATGGTGATGGTACTTATACCTTTGCACCAAATGAGAACTTCAATGGTGAAGTAGACCTAAGCTTCTCAGTCAGCGACGGTACGACCACCACAGAAGCCAACATTGATGTGACCGTTGAATCTGTCAACGATATTCCAGTGGCTGGTTCAACGACATACTCAGTCGATGAAGACGGTATTATCACCATCTCTGACGACCAATTGCTTGCTAATTCAAGTGATGTTGAAGGCGAGGTGAGCGTAAGTTATGTGTCTTACTCGGGTACTGATGGTATCTTCACTGACAACGGCGATGGCACCTACAGCTTCGCGCCAAATGAAAACTTCAACGGTAATGTATCACTTGATGTAACCGTTGTAGATGAAGACAGTGCTACGGCAGAAACTACCGCAGGCATTGATGTCATTGCAGTCAACGACGCGCCAGTCTCAGGCGACTTAGCTTACTCAGTCGACGAAGACGGTTCGATTACTCTGACTCAAGAGCAATTGTTGTCGCAAGCGAGTGATGTAGATGGTGATGACCTAACGGCAGCCAACTTATCTGCAGGTGATAACGCGACCGTAACGGCCAACGAAGATGGCTCATTTACCATCACGCCAGATGCGGACTTCAATGGCGACATTGACCTAAGCTTTGACATCTCGGATGGTACCGACACTATCGTGGCCAATGCTGACCTCACTGTGAACCCAGTGAATGACGCAGCAGTTGTGGAAGATGTGGGCTACACCATCCAAGAAGACGGCTCGTTAACCTTCACTGATGAACAGCTTCTAGCAGGTGCGTCAGACATTGATGGCGATGACCTGTCAGTTGCGGATGTCAGTTACTCTGGTACAGAAGGTGTGTTCACCGACAACGGTGATGGTACATATACCTTTGCGCCAAACGAGAACTTTAATGGTGACGTCGACCTAAGCTTCTCTGTAAGCGACGGTACGACCACGACTGAAGCCAACATTGATGTAACGGTTGAGTCGGTCAATGATATTCCAGTGGCCGGTTCAACCACATACTCAGTTGATGAAGACGGCATTATCACTATCTCTGACGACCAATTACTTGCTAACTCGAGTGATGTTGAAGGCGAAGTCGCGGTTGATGACGTGTCTTACTCAGGCACTGACGGCATTTTTACTGACAACGGTGATGGTACATACAGCTTCGCACCAAACGAGAACTTCAACGGCAATGTTTCTCTCGAAGTGACCATTGTAGATGAAGACGGTGCAACCGCAGAAACCACAGCGGGTATTGAAGTTATCGCAGTCAATGATGTGCCTGTCTCGGGTACTGTTGCTTATTCAGTTAATGAAGACGGAACCATCACGTTAAACCAAGATCAACTACTTGCTCAGGCGTCAGATGTTGAAGGAGACGCGTTGACTGCGTCTAACTTAAGCGTTGGCGGAGATGCCACCGTTGTCGATAACGGTGATGGAACCTTTACCATTACGCCAGATGCCAATTTTAATGGAGAAATTGATCTTAACTTCGATATCTCGGATGGCACAGACACTATTGTTGCGTCAGGTGGTTTGACCGTTAACCCAGTCAACGATGCTCCGGAAGTATCGGGCATTGTCGCTCAGGTGGATGAAGATAACAGTATCACCATCACTCAAGAGCAATTGTTGGCGAATGCGTCAGATATCGACGGCGACGACCTAGTTGCCAGTGATCTGCAATTGTTTGGTACTGAAGCAGAAATCGTTCAGAACGAGGATGGTTCGTTCACTATCACTCCGGAAGAAAACTTCAATGGCGAGTTGGATTTCACATACACGGTTTCTGATGGTGAAGAGAATGTTGTAACGACCTTAGATCTTACGGTCAATCCAGTGAATGACGCACCTGATGCAGGAGATGAAATCTACATTCAGGCGGAAGAAGACCAAACTGTTGGCGTAAGTATGCGCGAAGAGCCAGCGATTCGTCTCGACCAACAACCTGAATTCGGTATTGTTCAAGCAAACATTGAAGATGAGTGGGTCACTCTCGAAGTTGGGCAAGAAGTTTCTCCAGACACTGAGATTCGCTTTGTTCCAGATGAGACTGCGGTAGCTGATTCTACATCAACCACGCAACTAGGTACCTTCGATGACAACGCTAAAGTCAGCGACTGGGGTGATGAAGTCGATTCTCATACTCGCCAATTTACCGATGGTGACTTGACCGTTACCACACAAAGTACCGATGGTCCGCTTGGCGCTTGGAACGGTAACACCCATATCGGTCATGGTATTGGGGATACTGACAGACAAGGCCTAAGTGGTGATGAACAACTTGTCGTCACGGTAGAAGGTCAGGACATTAACGAAATCAGCTTCAATCTAGATGGTCTAGGTGGCTGGTTTATGGAAGAGTCTAGACACTTCACAGAGGTTGAGATCCGAGCGTTTGATGCGGATGGAAATCTCATAGATTCTGAAACTTACCATAAAGATGATCGCAACAGCTATGAACACGAGTATACGTTAACGACCGATGAACCTGTGGCTCGTTTCGAACTCGGTACTATTCAAGGTAACGGTACTTACGTTGTTCAAAACATGTCTGTTTCTCAGACACTACCTGACGATGTCGTATTTACATCTATCGGTATCGACGGTACTGAAGTTACCGAAACCATTAGTCTGAATGTTCGTGAAGGCGATCAAGAGATCGATCTAACTGCTGACTTACCAGCTGTAACTACGACAGAAGAGGGAGCAGACGGTTTTGCTTCTATTGTCATTACCGAGGAGCAGTTATTGGCTCAAGCCAGTGATATCGACAGTGATGAGCTAGATATCATCAATCTGGCTCTCGAAGATGAAAATGCGACCTTAACTGACAATGGTGATGGTACTTGGACAGTCACGCCAAATGAGAACTTCTCTGGTGATATTGACCTAACGTATCAAGTCACTGATGGTGAGTTGGTTGATGACAACACTATTCACATTAACTTCTCGGAAGTAAACGACGCGCCAGTGGTTTCTGGTCCTGTTATCTTGAGTACCGAAGAAGACAACTCCATCACCTTTACCGATGAAGATCTGCTTGCGAATGCTTCCGATGTCGAGGGTGATGAGTTAAGCATCTACAACGTCAGCTACAACGGGGATAGTGGTGAGTTAACTGATAACGGAGATGGTACATACACATTCGTTCCAAACGAAAACTTCAATGGCGATGTGGATCTCAGCTTTGGTGTCAGTGATGGCGAAGACGTCACTATGAACCAAATTGATTTGGCTGTGATTCCAGTGAACGACGTTCCTGTTCCTGGCGCTCCGCTGAATTTGGATATGCTAAATGATGGCACAATCACAATTAGTACATCGAGTTTGTTGAGTGGTGCGACTGATGTAGATGGAGACATTCTACATGTTGAAAACCTTGTCCTAACTAATCAATTGGACGGCACACTGGTTGATAATGGCGATAATACCTTCAGCTTCACACCATCTGAAGGCTTTACAGGCAATGTTTCGTTATCGTTTGATATCAGTGATGGACAAGCCACGGCGCCAAGTTCACTAAACATTGATGTTGTTGACTCCAACGTTGGTCCAGAAGTAACAGGCCCACTATCTGCTACGGTAGAGGAAGATGGCACCATCACTATCACTCAAGAAGAGTTGCTTGCTAACGCGAGTGACCTTGATGGCGACGATCTCACCGCAGTCAACCTAAGCACGAACGATGAGAACGCTACTATTGTTCAAAACGAGGATGGTAGTTTCACTATCACTCCAAGTGAAGACTTCTATGGCGATATCGACTTCACCTATGATGTGACAGACGGAATCGCTACAGTAGGCACCGAGTTAGACCTAACCGTAACGCCTGTAAACGATGCACCTGATGTACCCGATTTATCATTCAATGTCTTGGAAGACGAATCGATTATTGTCACAGCAGAAGAGTTGCTTGCCCAAGCAACTGACGTTGAGGGTGATGATTTAACTGTCGTCAACGTCAACTCCGATGAGCCAAATGTATCAGTAACTGATAATGGTGATGGTACTTATACCTTAACGCCAGCACCGGATTATAGTGGCAGTGCAGGTCTTACGTTTGATGTTAGTGATGGTACCGATACGGTTACCGCTGACATCGCGTTGAAAGTTCAGTTTGTCAATGATGCGCCAGAAGCAGAACCAGTTGTCGCGGAAATGGATGAAGATGGCGTTATCTTGGTTACACAAGATATGCTGCTTGAAAACGCAACTGATAGAGACGGTGACTTCTTAGTCGCAGAAAACCTTGAGACTAACGACCCGAACGCAACAATCGTCAATAATGGTGATGGTACGTATAGTGTTACGCCGTCACAAGATTTCAATGGTGATATCGTATTTAGCTACAGCGTTTCTGACGGTGAACTAGATACAACCAGTGAACTTACATTAACGGTTAATCCGATAAATGACGCGCCAGATGTTGCTCCACTTAACGTTGAAATACAGGAAGATAATACATTTGTCTTCACAGAAGAGCAGCTTCTAGCTCAAGCGACAGACGTCGAAGGTGATGAGCTGAGTATTACCGATGTGAGTTACAGCGGTGATGAAGGATCTCTCGTCGATAATGGAGATGGTACATACACCTTTACGCCGGAAGAGCACTTTAGCGGCAATCTAGATATCGGCTTTACCGTATCAGATGGTGAAGCTGAAGTTGCCCAAACTATCGGTGTGAATGTCGAAGCGGTAGCCGATGCACCAGACTTGGAGGTGACCACTGGTGATGGTGACGCCGTCACAGATGAAGCCATTATTGTAGAACCTGGTAGCACCACCGAACTAAACATCGGTGCTGCGCTTGTAGACCAAGACTTGTCAGAGACACTAACGCTGGAAGTGGGCGGCTTACCAGAAGGTACTGTGATTCGCTATGACAACGAGGGTGTACTTGACGACCAGTCTGGCGGTATTACCAGTTATGAAACCACGGATATCACTGTCACTTTCGAAGGTGAAGGCGCTGGTTTCCAAAATACCGCTGGTTACTACACTGTTGATGAAGATGGCAATATTACCGACGTAAACATTGGGTTTGAGAACGCATCCCAAGTTGGCTCCGGTGGCGACTTGATTCCGGGTCAATCGTCAATCACGTTTGAAGTGGAAGAAGGCGAAAGCTTCAACCTGTTTGTCATTCCAAATGGCTTCAATAGAAATGACTTCGACTCGATGCAAGATGGAACCTTTATGTTCCGCGACGCGGACGGAAACCCAGCTACCATTGATTCTGTCGACCCGCAACTGGTTCATATTGATCCTGATGGCAATGAAACCGTTATCCAAAGTCAATTTGGAGACTCGGTGTTCCATGGTGGTACGAATACCAACCTGAACCAAGATGGCGTTGAACATACCAGAACAACGTTAAATGATGATGGCGAGATTGTTTATGGTATCGAAGATCTCTATGGCGGTGGTGATCGTGACTACGATGACTTCACGTTTACTGTAGACGTCGGTGAAACCAACAGCCAAATCTTGCAAGGTGAGATCGTTATTGGTGAAGATGGCACAGCCGTGCTTCCAACTCTGGTCATCGATCAAAACATCGAAATCACCTTCCCAGAGGACTATACAGGCTCCACTGCGTTAGAAATCAAAGCGACCGCAACAGAACTTTCTAACGACGATGAAGCGAGTACGATTCAAGTTGTTAACTTTGAAGTTGACCATGCACCTGAATCAGACTCGGTCTCTGCACAAGTCGACGAAGATGGCTCCATTACCATTACTCAAGAGCAGTTACTGGCGAATGCCAACGATCTCGATGGCGATGCTCTAACTGCGCTTAATTTGAGCACAGAAGATGAAAACGTCACTGTTGTGGATAATGGCGATGGTACCTTTACCATCACACCAGACGCAGACTTCAACGGTGATGTAAACCTCAGCTTCGATGTCAGCGATGGCGACCAAATCATATTGACAAATCTAGACTTAACCGTTAACCCTGTTAACGACGCTGCAGTGGTTGAAGATGTCGGTTATACCATTCAAGAAGATGGTTCATTAACCTTTACTGATGAGCAGCTATTAGCTGGCGCATCAGACATTGATGGCGATGACTTGTCTGTCGCCGATGTGAGTTACTCAGGCACGGAAGGCGTGTTTACCGATAATGGTGACGGCACTTATACCTTCGCGCCAAATGAGAACTTCAATGGTGAAGTGGATTTGAGCTTCTCAGTAAGCGATGGAACTACAACGACTGAAGCGAACGTCGATGTTACCGTAGAGTCTGTCAACGATATTCCAGTTGCAGGTTCAACTACGTACTCGGTTGACGAAGATGGCATTATCACAATCTCCAATGACCAGCTTCTAGCAAACAGCTCAGATGTTGAAGGTGAGGTTGCGGTTGACGATGTTTCTTATTCAGGCACAGATGGTATCTTCACGGATAACGGTGACGGCACCTACAGCTTTGCGCCAAATGAAAACTTCAACGGTAATGTATCGCTAGATGTAACCGTAGTAGATGAAGATGGTGCAACGGCAGAAACAACGGCTGGCATCGAAGTCATCGCTGTTAATGACGCGCCAGTTTCTGGTGATTTAGCATACAGCATTAATGAAGATGGCTCGATTACACTTACCCAAGAGCAGCTATTGTCTCAAGCTAGTGACGTTGAAGGTGATGATCTCACTGCTTTAAATGTGACCGCAGCAAGCAATGCTACCGTCGTCGCTAATGATGACGGCTCTTTCACTATCACACCAGAAGCGGATTTCTATGGCGATATCGACCTAACGTTCTCTGTCACCGATGGTACAGACTCAACGGTCGCTAATATCGACTTGACTGTTAATCCAGTTAACGATGCAGCGGCGATTGTTGAAGATGTGGCTTACACCATGGAAGAGGATGGCTCGCTCACCTTCACCGATGAACAGTTGTTGGCCAATGCTACCGATATCGATGGTGATGACCTCAGCGTTGAATCCGTCACATACAATGGCTCTGAAGGGGTATTTACAGATAACGGTGATGGTACTTATACCTTTGCTCCAAACGAGAACTTTAGTGGTGAAGTCGACCTCTTGTTTGAAGTATCTGACGGCACGGAAATCACCCCTGCGAATATTGATATCACAGTAACTGAAGTCAATGATTTACCAGTCGCTGGTTCAACGACTTATAGTGTTGACGAAGATAATATTCTTACATTCACCAACGAGCAGTTGCTCGCCAACAGCTCGGATGTCGAAGGCGATGTCGCTATCTCTGATGTTTCGTACTCAGGTACAGACGGTATCTTTACCGACAATGGTGATGGCACATACAGCTTCGCACCAAATGAAAACTTCAACGGTGAGGTCTCGATTGACGTCACTGTTGTGGATGAACAGGGTGGGACAGCAGAGACAACTGCAGGTGTAGAAGTCATTGCAGTTAACGATGCACCAGTCTCTGGTGACTTGGCGTACAGCGTCGACGAAGATGGTTCTATCACACTGACTCAAGAGCAACTGCTATCGCAAGCTTCAGATGTAGACGGCGATGATTTAACCGCTGCCAATCTGTCAGCAGGCGATAACGCTACAGTTACCGCTAATGAAGATGGCTCATTCACCATAACACCATATGCTGATTTTAATGGCGACATTGATCTAAGCTTCGACATCTCTGATGGTACCGACACTATTGTCGCTAACGCTGACCTCACTGTGAACCCAGTGAATGACGCTGCGGTTGTGGAAGATGTTGGCTACACCATCCAAGAAGATGGCTCACTAACGTTTACTGATGAGCAACTTCTAGCGGGTGCATCTGACATTGATGGCGACGATTTATCTGTTGCTGATGTCAGCTACTCGGGTACAGAAGGTGTGTTCACTGACAACGGTGATGGCACCTATACCTTCGCACCAAACGAGAACTTCAATGGTGAAGTGGATTTAAGCTTCTCTGTCAGTGATGGCACAACCACCACTGAAGCGAATATTGACGTGACGGTTGAGTCGGTCAATGACATTCCTGTTGCTGGCTCTACTACATACTCAGTCGATGAAGATGGCATTATTACCATCTCAGACGAACAGCTTCTCGCCAACAGCTCTGACATTGAGGGCGAAGTGGCCGTTGATGATGTTTCGTACTCAGGCACTGACGGTATCTTCACGGACAACGGCGACGGCACTTACAGCTTCGCACCAAATGAAAACTTCAACGGCAATGTGTCGCTTGATGTAACCGTTGTTGATGAAGATGGAGCAACAGCGGATACCACTGCGGGTATCGATGTCATTGCGGTTAATGACGCACCAGTCTCAGGTGACTTAGCTTACTCTGTTGATGAAGACGGTTCGATTACGCTGACGCAAGAGCAATTGCTGTCTCAAGCAAGTGATGTCGAGGGGGATGACCTTACTGCAGCGAACTTGTCAGCGGGTGACAACGCGACAGTTACAGCCAACGAAGATGGCTCATTCACCATCACACCAGATGGAGACTTCAATGGCGACATTGACTTAATCTTCGATATCTCTGACGGCACCGACACTGTAGTGGCTAATGCCGATCTAACGGTTAACCCAGTGAACGACGCCGCGGTTGTAGAAGATGTTGGCTACACCATCCAAGAAGATGGTTCACTGATGTTTACTGACGAGCAACTCCTAGCAGGTGCATCAGACATTGATGGTGATGATCTCTCTGTTGCGGATGTTTCGTACACAGGCACTGATGGCGTATTCACCGATAACGGTGACGGCACCTATACCTTTGCTCCAAACGAAAATTTCAACGGTGATGTTGATCTTAAGTTCTCTGTTAGTGATGGCACAACGAAAACAGAGGCCAACATTGATGTCTCGGTCGAATCTGTTAATGACATTCCAGTGGCAGGCTCTACCTCATACTCCGTGAATGAAGATGGCGTGATTACCATTTCAGATGATCAGTTGCTTGCTAATAGCTCTGATGTTGAAGGGGATGTGAGAGTCAGTGATGTGTCTTATTCTGGCACAGATGGTATCTTCACGGACAATGGTGACGGTACCTACAGCTTCGCACCAAATGAGAACTTCAACGGCAACGTTTCGCTTGATGTCGTCGTCGCTGACGAAGATGGCGCAACCGCCGATACCACAGCAGGTATCGACGTGATTGCGGTTAATGATGCACCTGTCTCAGGCGATCTTGCCTACAGCATCAACGAAGATGGTTCGATTACGTTAACCCAAGAGCAGTTGCTGTCTCAGGCTTCAGATGTGGATGGTGATGACCTCACTGCTGCTAATTTGTCTGCTGGCGATAACGCGACCGTGGTTGATAATGGTGACGGTACCTTTACCGTAACACCAGAGGTCAACTTTAACGGCAACATTGACCTGAATTTTGATATTTCGGATGGTACAGAAACCATTGTTGCTAATGCCGATCTATCGGTCAATCCAGTCAACGATCTTCCAACAACATCGGATGTTTACGCTAATGTTGATGAAGACAACACCATCACGATTACTCAAGAGCAATTACTTGCCAATGCGGCTGATATCGAGGGAGATGCACTCACTGCAGACAGCTTAGTAGCAGACAATGCCACCATTATTGACAATGGCGATGGTACTTTCTCCATCACGCCAAATGAGAACTTCAACGGTTACATTGATGTGGCCTATAGCATCAGTGATGGTGACACCCCAATAGCAGCCAACCTCGGCTTAACGGTTGACCCAGTCAATGATGCGCCAATTGTCTCTGCTGATGTCGCTATTACGATTGAGGAAGATGGCTCTTATACCATCACTCAAGAGGAGCTATTGCAGTTCGCAACTGATATCGAAGATGATGACATGACAGCCATCATTGGAGAGCAGGGCGATGATACAACGGTGACAGGTACCGTGCTGGATGCGGAAACCAGTAATCCAGTGTCCGGCGCTGATGTTACGTTGGCTGACGGTGCGGGTAATAGCTACACCACCGTAACCGATGACTCGGGTAATTACTCAGTCAGTGGCTCGATTGTCAACGAAGGTACAGTAACGATTGAGCAAGAGGGGGCAATTACGACAAGCTTTGTTGTCCCAGCAGGAGAAGAGACCAACGGTGGCGTAACCGCAATATCTGAAGTCTTAGATGACGCCGATATGCGTGTGGTTGTAACTTGGGGTGATGAACCTCGAGATCTTGACAACCACCTATGGCTATACAATCAAGACTCAGGACAAGAGCTTGATCATATCTACTATCGAGATATGAGTTACAACCAAGGAGGCGGAGACCGAGTCAGCCAGGATGTTGATGACGTAAATGGCAATGGCCCAGAAACCATCACCATTCCAAACTACGAAGATATGAACATGCACTATTCAGTGCACAATTACAGTGGTCGTAGTTGGGACGTAGATGGTGTTGAAGAGGTTCAGGTTCAAATCTTTGTTGGTGATAGCCTGATTCAATCCTTCACGCCGGATCTACCGGACAATCCACAAGGCGATCACTGGCATGTGTTTGACATCGTCGATGGCGTGATAGTACCGAGCCAAGACGTCAGCACGGTCACTAACTTTGAACTACCAACGTCTGAAGAAGCTTCGGCGGCCGACAATGGCATTGATATCTCAGAAGTCATTGCAGGTGATACCGAAGAAACAGGATCTGGCGAAGAAACTGACGGTAATGAACCAAGCATCGGTGATATCGCTATTGAAAATGCGATCATCACAGACAACGGTGATGGTACTTATACCATTACGCCGGAAGAAAACTTTAACGGTGAGTTCTCAATCAGCTATAACGTTGACGACGGCAACGGCGGTGTTACCCCAGCGGAACTTGATGTTACGGTGACTGCTGTAAATGACTTGTCTGTCATTTACGACCACGACTACACCATTAATGAAGATGGCTCGCTAACCTTTACTGACGAACAGCTACTCGCTGGCGCAACTGACATCGACGGTGATGATTTAACTGTTGAGTCCGTGAACTATGAGGGAGCAGATGGTGTCTTTACCGACAACGGCGATGGCACTTACACCTTCGCACCAAATGAAAACTTCAATGGCAATGTTGATCTTACCTACGACGTAAGTGATGGAACGGATACGGTCTCTGCCAATATCGATGTCCAAGTCGTGCCAATCAACGATGTTCCAGTAGCCGGTGCAACAAGCTATAGCGTTAATGAGGATGGAAGCATCACCATCAGCGACGCACAATTGCTTGCCAACAGCTCTGATGTTGAAGGTGATGTCGCACTTGATAGTGTTACCTACACCGGTACAGATGGTGTGTTTACTGACAATGGTGATGGCACCTATACCTTCTCTCCAAATGAGAACTTCAACGGTGACGTAAGCCTCAATGTTACTGTTGTCGATGAAGACGGTGCGACAGCGGATACCACGGCTGGTATCGATGTCATCTCAGTGAACGACTTACCGGTTGCAGGAGCGACGACTTATAGTGTTGACGAAGACAACATCATCACCATTACAAGTGACCAGCTGCTAGCTAATAGCTTGGATATAGAAGGTGAGGTGGCTGTTGAAGATGTCTCTTACTCTGGTACAGACGGCATACTTACCGACAACGGTGATGGCACGTTCAGCTTCGCACCAAATGAGAGCTTCAATGGTAATGTCAGTCTTGATGTCACTGTTGTAGATGAGGATGGTGCGACAGCGGATACCACGGCAAGCATTGACGTTATTGCAGTCAACGATGCACCAGTATCTGGTAATTTGGCCTATAGCGTCGATGAAGACGGCTCTATTACACTGTCTCAAGAACAACTGCTAGCGCAAGCTAGTGATGTTGAAGGCGATGATCTTGAAGCAGCGAATCTAACTGCTGGTGACAACGCTACAGTAACAGCTAATGAAGATGGCTCGTTCACTATCACACCAGATGCGGACTTCAATGGTGACATTGACTTAAGCTTCGATGTCTCAGATGGCACCGACACCATCGTCGCAAACGCTGACCTGACTGTTAACCCAGTCAATGACGCAGCGGTTGTGGAAGATGTGGGTTACACCATTCAAGAAGACGGTTCGTTAACCTTCACGGATGAGCAGCTTCTTGCAGGCGCGTCCGACATTGATGGTGATGACCTGTCAGTTGCTGATGTGAGCTACCCAGGCACAGAAGGCGTGTTCACCGACAACGGGGATGGCACGTATACCTTTGCTCCAAACGAGAACTTCAACGGTAACGTGGACTTAAGCTTCTCTGTAAGTGACGGTACAACCACCACAGAAGCCAACATTGATGTGACTGTTGAGTCTGTCAACGATATCCCAGTGGCCGGTTCAACCACATACTCCGTCGATGAAGATGGCATCATCACCATCTCTGACGACCAACTACTTGCCAACTCAAGTGATGTGGAAGGCGAGGTGAGCGTAAGTGATGTATCGTACTCAGGCACTGACGGTATCTTCACTGACAACGGTGATGGTACCTACAGCTTCGCGCCAAATGAAAACTTCAATGGTGATGTGTCACTAGATGTAATTGTTGCCGATGAAGACGGAGCAACCGTTGGTACGACTGCTGGAATTGAAGTTATCGCGGTGAATGATGCTCCGGTATCAGGCGACCTCGCTTACAGCGTTGATGAAGATGGTTCAATCACCTTGACTCAAGAGCAGTTACTAGCGCAAGCAGGGGACACTGATGGTGATGAACTAACTGCCTCTAACGTTACTGCTGGAGACAACGCAACAGTATCAGACAATGGTGATGGCAGCTTTACCATTACGCCGGATGCCAACTTCAACGGAGATATCGATCTTAACTTTGATATCTCTGACGGAACAGAAACGATCGTTGCAAACGCTGATCTGACTGTCAATCCAGTTAATGACGCAGCTACGTCGGATCCAGTTGACCTAGAAGGTATCGAAGATAATGCCATCATTATTTCACAAGAAGATTTGTTGAAACACGCTCAAGACATTGATGGTGATGATTTGACGGCTAGAGATTTGTCAATCGACGAGTCATTCGGATCACTGGTTGATAACACTGATGGCACGTGGACATTCACGCCAACAGAAAACTACAACGGTGATGTACCATTCAACTTCAACGTTGATGACGGTACCGAGCTCACACCAGTTCAAGGCAATATCGACATAGCTGCTGTTAACGATGAACCTCAGGCTCCAGCAATAGAAATGCAAGGAGAAGAAGACCAAGTAATGGTCATCGACCCTGAATACATCTTGGCGCAAGCTAGTGATTTAGATGGAGACGAACTCACACTCGAAAGCATTAGTGTTAAGTCACCACAAAACGCGCAATTGCAGCAACAGCCCGACGGTATGTATCACCTCGTTACATCACAAGACTTCAATGGCTTAGTTGAATTAGCCTACGAAATTACAGATGGTGAAGCGACAGCTGAAGGCTCACTAAATGTTGATGTCATCCCAGTGAATGATGCACCATTTAACGATGGCAACGCCTTCCTGACTACTAACGAGGATGGGGCATTTACCTTCGATTCATCCGACATGCTAGACCTGTTTGGAGATATTGACACCGAGAACCTAGTCATTTCTCGCATTATCATGCCAGATGGAGAAGACGCAGGTGACCTAAATGACAATGGTGATGGTACTTGGACATTTACACCAACAGGTGATTTTGCCGGAACTTCAGGGTTTCAAGTTGTCGCGTCAGATGGTGAATTTGAAACCGCACTAGACGTACCGGTATTTGTTCGTCCTGTCGCGGATGGTGCCGTTATCACTACGGACCACGAGGGGCCGTTAGTGTTCTCTGAAGATTCAACTGGTCACTTAGGGCTTAATGTTGACCTTATTGATGACTCAGAAATGCTCAGCAACTTAGTCATGACTGGTTTCCCAGTAGGGTTTGAAGTTAGTGATGGTGAGAATACGGTCATAATTACCGAGCCGGGACAAATGATAAGTATCACTAACTGGAACATAGATGATCTGCAGTTAACACCACCAGAAGATTTCTCAGGAAACTTCTTCGTGACCGTCAGCGCAACAACCGTTGACTACGGTGATGAGCCGTTACCAGAACCGGAAGGTAGCGAGATTGCAGGCGACTTTGATACAACGCTTGGCGAACCAATCATTCTTACTGAAGAAGATTTGATTGGCATGGCGCAAAACATCGATGCTAATGATGACGATGCAATCCAAATGGTTCACTTGGTTGATCCTAGCCAAGGCGCGATGGTAGACAATGGAGATGGCACATGGACCTTTAGCCCTGCTGATGGCTTTACCGGTGAAGTGGACTTCGCTTATGTAGTAGAGCGTGATGGCATTCTTCATGATGAACAAAGCACAATTGGTGTTCATGAGAATGAAGGGCAAATCACCGATGGCCCAGAAATCGAGTCTATTGCTTCTGCTACCGTTGAGGAAAGTGAACCACTTAACTTCACCGATAGCGACATGTTGGGTACTTTAAGTTCTGAAACGGGTGAAATGAACATTGAATCCGTCACACTGCTTGAAGGCGAAGGTCTCATTGAGTCTGACGGGCAGGGGGGTTATCAATTTACTCCTGCTGAAGGCTATACTGGAAGTGCACAAATTGGCTTCGTCGCTAGCGATGGAGAGAACTCTGTTGAAAGTCATTTCAATATCACGGTTGATGAACAAACTTCTGGCACAGTTGAACCATTAGCTCAATCCGACGATGGTTCTATCGGTATCAGCGGCGAACAGGTTCTTCAAAACCTTGATGTAGCAGATGATGCAAGTCTTTCTGAACTCAATTACACAGGTGATGAAGGTGCATTGGTACCGTCCGGTGATGACCAATGGACATTCTGGCCGGATCCTGAGTTTAGTGGTGACATTCCATTAGAAGCGACTGTGCAATCTGGAAGTGAGGAGCAAACATTAGAAACAACAATGAACGTTGAAACTGCACCTGAAGCAACAACTGCATCAAGCTCAGAGCCAGAAACCGCTGTAGCAGATACAGAAACAGTACAAGACACCATTGAAGCGACATCGGCAGATGAGACTGACACTGAAGATGAGGGTGCAGATGTTACGGCGGCACCTGGTACAGATGTTAACTTGTCCATACCAGATGATGTCACATCAGCTGAAGGTGTAGAACAGGTTGAGCTCTCTGGTATACCAGAAGGCGCATCAGTTAGCGGTGCACTTGATAATGGTGATGGTACTTACACAGTATCTGGTGACTTATCGCAACCTGTGACAATGTCACTAGGCGATACCTTTGAGGGTGAAGCATCAATATCATTCCAAGGTGTTGATGAATTGGATACTCCAATTGAAGGAGCAACAGCAACGACAACAATTGAAGTTGATGATCAATACGCAATGCAAGTGAGTAGCCAAGCTCCAACAGACACTTCAGGTCTGCAAGACGCAGGAGGCAGCGGCGATTGGACATCTGGCGACAATACAGATACGGGTGTCGACTTTACAGATGACTCTGGAAGCTTCGGGCACGACGACCAATCATCGGGAGGAAGTCAGCACGACATCGACGACAACAACTTCTAGTCACTAACGAGTGAACTAGAATCTTCAAAGCCCGTGCTAGCAAACAAGCACGGGCTTTTTTCTAATAATCACATTACTAATCAACGATTAAGTAATGTGATTATTAGGTATTTTATGGTAAATCCACATTATCGTTAAATACGGTACGTTTGATGAAGGGAGTAGTAGCTCCGCCACAAAGATTTCAAGCTCACACACGTTCAATTTAACATAAGATAGATAATACGCACTGAGATATTAAATGTTAACAATCAACGGCTTGGGTTCCATTCTGTGTCAACAGCCTTGGTAAATTACTGACATGTATACCGAAAAACATTTTAACTCGTCTTTTCAATGCCTTAGCAGTTTCTATGCTGTGAGTCGCTTGCTTCCACATGTGCTGCGCATTATGCAGCGTTCGGTAAATTACGACTCTTACAGCTGCAAATCAGGCGGAAAATTTTTTTCGCCTCCCTTCAAATTTGTTAGGCATTTCATGTTTTATGATTCGTTCAAAACGCTCTACTGGCGAGAATTTAAATCTGTGCGTCAAGGCGCTGAGTTTTTCCATGTGAATGTGGCCACCGTTCGACGTTGGCTCGATGGCACGGTTCCGATCAATCCGATGGCTGAAAAACTGCTGATTATGAAATCTCTGGGCTATGTGCCCAATGATATGCGCTGGCGTGGTTTTCGTGTTGATGAAGCTCGCGCTCTGCTCATCACTCCGACTGGTCGAGAATTTAGCCCTCACGAACTCGAATCGTTTGTTTATTGGCGTGACGAACACATACAGCTCGTTGAGATCCATGGGCATTTGGATAACGTTAAGCACTATCCAGCGAAAGAAAATTTACTGCCGGATTTAGCATGACTGCAGCGCCTTGTCAACCGCTGTTAGATTAACAGGCTTGCATAAACTAATGTTAAGCAAAGCATTTGGGGGGATTTTCAATACTGCTTAAGAAATAACTCAGCCCAATAAACACCAAATGCATCACTGAGGAGTATAATACACAGACCAATAGGCCGCGCGGTCAATGATAATATATATCCAGTCACGGCCCTATCACATCAACCATCATAATTCCTAGTCGCTGTTATATCCAGCAATGGAATAAGTAAACAAGGATTTATGAATTGAAGCATTTAGCTTTGTATTATATATATTTACCGGACACCCCCTCTAACTCCCTACAATAAATCGAGGTGAATATTAGAAGTTAGCAACATAACCCCTTTATTTATTTAACCTCACCAATCATAAGGCTCACACATATCAAACAAAGTTAAGACAAACAAAGCCATTATCATGACAAATTTATAGCCCACTAATATTCACGCAATAAATCCTAAATTAGATTTAGAAATTTTTATTAAGTTTATTTCACACTACCCTTTACAAAATCATCAAAATATTCAATTCTAGATTCAGCGAAAAGACAATGTGTCTTGAAAATAATGATTAGATAATAGAAAAGGAGATTTCTATGTCACTTCCGATTGAATGGTTCAAAAACAGCTACGTTCGTATCCAAAAGTGGGATGTAGAGGGGCTATCTCTAATAGAAGCGGAATCGGCGCTAGAAACTTACCTAACGGACAATAACCCTGTTTCGTTAGAAATGGCTGACTATATCGCGGAGAACTGGACCTGCAGAAGAATTCAAATGCTCGACTCTGAATCGCGTAGAACGTTAATGAAAATTTGGGACGAGCGTGAAATTGCGGCTAAAGCTTAATTATTGTTGTCGATGATATTAGTTATAGTGCATTAGAAACGTATAGGAAAAGGGCATTGCTGCCCTTTTCTCTATCTACTAACGGCTCTTTTTCTTACCTTTAGATTTGAAGCTTTGATGAGGAAAAATATTTCGAATTCTTTGCTGTATGTTCTTGGAAATTGTTTTGCTAAACTTAAGTTTCATACCGCTACGAGTTTGGTATACCTTAAGGTCTCCCGTCGTTTTATCTCGTTCTACAATCTCTTTAAGGTTGTGTTTGAACGTTGGTGGCAAATGGCCTTTAGTTTTGGTGATCTCGCCTTCTTTCATCTCGACAACTAACGAAGGTCGATCAATGGCAACTAGCCAAAATACAACTACAGCCCCAAGCAACACGACATACAACATAGCGACTACCTCCCTTCGTCACCTAATAACTTACTTAAGTCTTCTTTCAAACTGCTTACTTTCTGCGTGGCTTTCTCGCTACGAGATGCTTCGCTTAGCAAATACTCGATGGCTTCAGAGAGCGTACAGCCGAGATCGTTGGCGCGATGAGATAGTTTTTCCCAAACGCGAAAATCCAAATCAATGGACTTCTTTTTGGTGTGTACTTGCTCGGCATTGTAATGGCGCTTACGCTTAGCCCGAATCGCCTGTTTGAGCTTATTGTCGAGTTCAACTGACATATGTTCATCAATCCACTCAATAACCAGAGTAGGTTCATGCTCTAGCTGTTTAAGCATTGATACTGCTTGTTCGATCTCACTGGTATCAATATAGCGCGTGATGTTCTCACCTTCGCGCCATTTCTTCGTTAAATACTGCCACTTCCAACCACATTCTAAGTTTTCAAGTTGTTGGTATTTCATTGGTTTGCATCCCTACTCTGTTTACAGTGACAGCGTAACCCAAGATTCCAAACTTCTCAATAACAATGCTCAGTTAATGGGATTTTGCTCGCTATATGAGCAGTTGAAAAGCTAACGTTGAGTTGCGATTCATTGTATACTTCGTGCAAATTTAACTTAAGTTACGACGCAATGAATCAAGTCCCTTGGCAACAAGTCTGCCCCCTTTATAGCGATTTCGCTGATCTACTCGATAACGCAACTTCTCTCGCTCCACTAGATGCCATTGAACTACAGCCTCGCCTTAAAGCGGCACTGTCGTTTTTCGTCTCTGATGCGTGCCCTTCAAAAGTATTGATCATTAAAGATGGCGACAACTTGTTTCATCGACAACTCGTCAGCGATCATATAGAAGCGCTAGGCCACAAAACCGTCGTCAGTAAAGATGCAGATCCGAGCTTGCTGTTCGATCGCTATCAAATGTCTGAGAATGAACCTTCTCTTGCACAAGGTTTAGTAACACAAGCTGATGGTGGTTTTCTCATTTCATCGACTCAAACTGCGCTTGCAAGTCTTGGTGTTTGGACAAATCTAAAAGCGTTGCTTCAAGGTGCAAAGTTAGATAGTGTCTCGGTTGATACCAAAACTCGCGCGTTGACACCTCCTACTTTTTCAGCAGATTTTAAGCTTATCGTTATTGGCGATCGTGAACAGCTATCCGATTTAGATTTCATCGACGGTGATTTTCGCTCTGGCTTTATGCAATACACTGAAATCGAGAACGATTTGAAGGTGACGCACGGAACAGCCAAGCAATATTTATCGTTTGTAAACTCGATGATGTCGCAGTTCCTATCAGATAAACAACTTGATCGTTCGGGCTACTTGAAGCTACTTCAAGCCGGCTCGCGCGAAACAGAAGACAAACAATACTGGCCACTTTCTGTTGATTGGCATAAAGCTCTGCTTTGTGAAGCATCATCGTACAGTCACAATTCAACGATATCTTCTGAACACATAGAAGCAGCTATTGAAGCGAAGCGAAGTCGCGAGTCCTATCTGCCGGAACGTGCTATCGATGATATCTTGGAAGGTCAAGTTGTCATTGAAACCCAAGGCAAACAAGTCGGCCAAGTAAATGGTTTAACGGTTATCGATATCCCAGGACACCCTATCAGTTATGGTGAACCTGCTCGTATCTCGTGCGTTGTGCACTTTGGTGATGGCGATGTATCTGATGTCGAGCGAAAAGTTGACCTTGGTGGCAACATCCACGCCAAAGGCATGATGATCATGCAGGCATTTGTCTCTTCTGAGCTCGACCTAGACGCCCCACTACCATACTCTGCTTCCATTGTATTTGAGCAGTCTTATTGTGAAGTAGACGGAGACAGTGCGTCATTAGCTGAGTTATGTTCTTTAGTGAGTGCGCTATCGGGCTATCCAATTGACCAACAAATTGCGGTTACCGGTGCTGTCGACCAATTTGGTCGCGTTCAAGCTGTTGGTGGTTTGAATGAGAAAGTGGAAGGCTTTTATAACGTATGTAAACACCAAGGTTTAACAGGCAAGCAAGGTGTCATTTTGCCTAAAACCAATGTTCAGCACCTAGCACTGAACAAAGAGCTTGTTGAAAGCATCAAAAATGAAGAATTTCATATTTGGTCTGTGACTCACGTAGACGAAGTAATTCCTCTTCTGCTGGGTCAACCATTCAAAAGTGACACCGAAGATAGTGTGATTGGTAAGATAGCTGAACGTATTGAAAACTTTGAAAAACATGAAATGCCAGAGTCATTTGTGACACGGATTAAAAACTGGTTTGTCTAGTCGTGGTCGGACTTGTCTAGCGTACACCTGTTCACTAAGATGGCCTAACGCAAATTTGGAGTAATAAATAATGCAAAACAGACGTGAATCTTATAGCCGTGAAGACCTTCTAGCCTCTAGCCGCGGAGAACTATTTGGTGAGGGCTACCCTCAACTTCCAGCACCAAACATGCTGATGATGGACCGCATAGCAAAAATGTCCGAAACTGAAGGTGACTTTGGCAAAGGTTTGATCGTTGCTGAACTGGATATTACTCCTGATCTATGGTTCTTCGACTGCCACTTTATCGGTGACCCAGTAATGCCAGGTTGTCTTGGTTTGGACGCTATGTGGCAGCTTGTTGGTTTCTACCTTGGCTGGATTGGTGGCGAAGGTAAAGGTCGTGCACTCGGTGTAGGTGAACTGAAGTTTACTGGTCAAGTACTGCCTACTGCTAAGAAAGTTACCTACGAACTGCACATGAAACGTGTTGTAAACCGCAAGTTAGTTATGGGTATTGCTGATGGCCGTGTGCTGGTTGATGGCAAAGAAATCTATGTAGCAAAAGATCTTAAAGTAGGCTTGTTTAAAGACACTTCTGCTTTCTAAGTTAGTTTTAAATAAGCGACTCTCTCGAGTCGTTTATTTTTCCCAAGAACATTTAGTTATAGTGCATTAGATACCTACTATAAAGGCCTCATTTGAGGCCTTTTGTTACTTCAATTTCGCTCCCGACTACTTGAAGAGTCCTGATTGTTTATCATCTCTCGCGTCACGCCAACCGCCAAGCCAATACGACTTTGCATCCATTTGTTGATAGGGACAGGCTTCCATCGATCGCCCATTCAATCCAGCTTTGTAACCCTGTGATTGAGCTCGTTCTAGACGATCACGCTTTTGTCTCTTCATAGTACGGTCCTCGCTATACAAAATCGGTTTCCCGACTTTCTATCATTAAAGATTTATGGAGCTATTGTGACTCCTCTTTAATAATTGCTCATTTTGGCCGCGATCTCAAGACACAAAAAATCCCAGTTCCACTATTGTGAAGCTGGGATTTATGTCACTTGTGACTATTTGTTACGGCGTAACCCAAAGAATCCAAGTATAATCAACGCCATCCAACCTAGACTACCACCACTTCGCTTCACTGGTTGAGCTTCAATACCACGTGTTTGAATGTCGGCTGATGTAGCATTTGCGATCGGGATCAACTTAACTGCCACTACCTTTTCTTTCTTTTGACCATTGCCACAGTAAGAATTATGACCAGTGGTGTCATATCCGCCTTCACATTTGAGCGCTGTTGCTGCGATCACACCATCATCGTTGATGTCGGCTGCATCGACAACACGGTATTGGTTATTTTGCGTATTGTAGGTACCGCCATTGGTGAGATCGTCCAGTAACCATGGTTTTCCTTGGAAGATAGCCAATCTCTCAGCATCCGTCCCAGTAGTGTTATAAGGGTAAATAAATCCGCGCTGGCGTCGTTTTTTACCAAAATACTCTGTAGATTGCTCGGCATCAACGGCACCGACTATCTCATTGAAGTTGTTAATGGCACCTGGTTCTCCTCCTACGCCACGGAAGAAGATGCCGCTATTGCCATTTAGCTCGTCTAAGTAGCGCGCCGTAGGTGTAGAATAGCTACCGTTTTCATCATTGCTTAGGGTCACTTGACCCAAGAACATACGGTTTGCCGCTGCACCATTTTCACGTTTGTCGCCACGTCGCTTAGACGCGCCTAGAAACACAAGGTTTTTGTTGATATCAGTGGCGTATGAATTGCTATAAATAAAGTCATCACCAGACTTGATTCGGGCGTTTTCTACTGTCACTGGAGACCACTGTATTGCGGTGTCAATCGCGCCCGGATCAAATGTGGTCGATGGTACGAATACTGTTGCTTGAAGGAAACTATTTGAGCCATCACCAGTGGTATTTAAGCCAACAAGGAATGGTTTTCCGTTTCTCGGGTTGTCCGAAGCACTATCTTGCGCCGCAATTACAGCACCACGAGCACTACCTTGTGACGCTTTTCTGTCGTTATTAGTTGGTACACCATTTTGCCAGTTAGACACAATTGAAGCGCCCGCTGCAAAATTGGTTGAGTCCCATACCGCAGTTTTAGTCGCAAAAGCAAAGTTCTGGCAATCAGCGCGAGATGCCGGATCTTCAATCAAACAGTTATTCAGATCACCATTCCAGTTCTTATTGTCATCGTTGTAGTCAAACGGAGCGACAGCAGCACTGCCTACGATGTATTCTTTACCACCATAATTGAAACTACTCCAACCCATGGTACGACCCATTTGGTTGGTAATTCGTTGATCGCTATTCGGAGAGTCTACCAATAGTGGTAACAACATTTCTGTGGTATCACCATTTTGCACAAAGCCACGATGACGATAAGCGATTGCTAAATTGCCCTTTGCTCCATCACTAGACGCGTTAATGCGGTAGTAGCCTGAGCTAGTGTTACCAATTGCCATACCTTTATCAGACGTTAAGCTATTGATAACGACATTTTCTGAATTAGTATCAGGTGTCGCCACGCCACCAGGTTTATAGTCCGAAGTTGGCGCTACGCCCATTCTCGTTGCAGTAGATGCTTGATCCGGGTTGGACGCCGGCGTGGTTTCACTAAAGCCATGAGCGTTGGACAAATAGTTATCTTCACCAGCGATGTTGTTCCATCCAATTTGCGATGAATTGTAAAACGCGTCGCGCTCACGCAACAGACCACCTACATCACTAAAGCTGTACCACATTTTATCAGCCCAACCTGGATCACAGGTCTGGTAACCTAACTCAGAACGGCAATAATCTCGGTTACGGTTCCAATCGGTATAGAAGAATGACGAATCGTAGTTAAATGGAATCTCTTGGCGGTATGAGTGTCCTTCTGATCCATTTCGAGAATCACCGAACAGACGATACTCACTACATGTCGCACCTTCGGCAAAACACCCCATCGGGTTTGTCGCATCCGCTTTTTCTATTGCTGAGCCATAAAACTCAGTGATCACGCCTTGCGCATCTTCAACAAAAACACCGGTCGATTTAATACTTCCGGTTGGATCAACTTCCACTACTTTATACAAAGCAGCGTGGCTTGATGTCGCTGCAAGTACACTTGCAGCAATCAATGAAAACTTAAAAATATTACGACTCATCAAAACTAACTTTCCTGTTGCATTGCTTCGAGCTCTTCCCATCGCTCAAAAGCAACGTCTAGCTCCTGCTCTTTTGCAGCTAAACTATCTAAAATAGGTTGTGTTTCTTCTACAGGCTTGGCAAAAAACGCAGGGTCATTCACTGTTTCCTGTAGTTGTTCAAGCTCTTGCTCCAGTTGCTCTAACAAAGCTGGTAGCGCTTCTAATTCCCTTTGTAGCTTATAGGACAGCTTCTTAGGTTTAGAGTTCACTGCTTGTGTTTTGTTATTTTGCTCAACTGGCTGTTTTTTATTCTCTTTTACTGGTTCGTACGCTTTACGTGCGTCCAACACCTGTTGTCTCTGCTGCTGAGCATCATGATAACCACCAACGAACTCTTCGATAACCCCATTTCCTTCAAAAATCCAGCTAGCGGTCACAGTATTATCAACAAACTGACGGTCGTGGCTCACCAAAAGCAGTGTGCCTTGATAGTTTCCTAGTAACTCTTCCAAAAGCTCCAAGGTTTCAATGTCCAAATCGTTGGTTGGTTCATCGAGCACCAACAAGTTGTTCGGCTTCAGGAAGATACGAGCAAGCAATAGACGGTTCTTCTCACCACCCGAAAGTGCTTTTACTGGGGTCCTCGCACGTTTTGGTGCAAACAAAAAGTCTTGAAGATAACTTAGCGCATGACGCTCACGTCCGCCAACCATCACTTCTTGTTTACCATCAGCAAGGTTATCAATAACGCTCTTTTCTGGATCTAATGCTTCACGATACTGGTCAAAATAAGCGACTTCGAGCTTGGTACCACACTTGAGCTTACCTGATGTCGGTGTAAGCTCATCGAGTAACAACTTGATCAACGTACTCTTACCACATCCGTTAGGACCAATAAGCGCAATACGATCACCACGTTGGATATTGAACGAAAAGTTATTGATAATGGTTTTGCCTTCAATCTCATAGTTCAGACCATCAGCTTCAAATACAATCTTGCCAGAACGCGCGGTGTCGTCGAGCTTAAGATTCACTTTGCCTTGTACATCTCTACGGCCTTTACGTTCCTCGCGAAGTTTTTTCAGCGCTCGTACGCGACCCTCGTTACGAGTTCTTCGTGCTTTAATGCCCTGTCTTATCCACACCTCTTCTTGCGCTAGCTTTTTGTCGAACTCTGCGTTTTGCATTTCTTCAACACGCAACGCTTCTTCTTTTTCTACTAGGTACTTTTCGTAGTCGCCCGGGAAAGAAACAAGCTGGCCACGGTCAAGGTCAACAATGCGTGTCGCCATTGAGCGAATAAACGCTCGGTCGTGAGAAATGAAGATGATAGAACCACGGAAATCTTTTAAGAAGGTTTCTAGCCACTCGATGGTGGTTACATCCAAATGGTTGGTTGGCTCATCGAGTAATAAGACATCAGGATCGCACACCAACGCTCTAGCTAATGCCGCCTTGCGCTGCCAACCACCAGACAAATCGCTAAGTAGCGTAGCGCCGTTTAGCTTTAGAGCACCAAGAATGTTTTTAATGCGGTCCTCAAAGCGCCAAGCACCTGAAACTTCGAGGTTCTCTTGAATTTTGGCTAAGCGATTGATATGAGATTCACTTGGATCCTGAGCCACCAGCTCAAGTAAAGCGTGGTATTGCTTTAACTGCTCACCGATCTCTGCCAAGCCTTCAGCAACATAGTCTTCGACCGTTCCAGCTTGGTCGCGAGGAGGATCTTGTTCTAGACGAGATACCACAACATCTTGAGTAATTTGCAGCTTGCCATCATCCATAATGATGTCGCCTGCCAATACTTTCATTAACGTTGACTTGCCAGCACCGTTTCGACCAACCAGACACACACGTTCATTTTCTTGAAGCGCAAAGTCCGTTTTATCTAGAAGCGGGTGATCACCAAATGCAAGTTGTCCATTATGGATGGTAAGTAATGCCATTGACTGTTAACCATTGTTGTAGTTGTAAGATATCGAAGGGCCAGTTGATCTCAGATTCATCCACTTTGACCGCTGGAATAGTGACGCCGTAACGAGAAAACAGCTCATCGTCGAAAGCGATATCGACAATCTCTACCTGTTCCCCAAGCCCTACTTGTTTGATTAGCTCAAGGGCCATCTCACAGAGATGGCAACCTTCAGTGCTGTATAATGTCAGTTCCTTTGTCATGATTCGTATTAGCTATTGTGAGAGATAACCCAGCAGTTATGAATATGTTTATTACGAGCAAAGTCGAGTGGCAAGGTCTTATCAGAAATGTTTTTCGCCGTTAGGCCGATTTCTTCCAATGCGTCCAAATCCATCTTGAAGTGACGTTTGTTGTTTGAGAATACGATAGTCCCGTCTGCACTTAGTAGGCGTTTCAAGTCACGCATTAAAGTGACATGGTCACGTTGAACGTCGAACGATTGCTCCATACGCTTAGAGTTTGAGAACGTTGGAGGATCGATAAAGATAAGATCGTAACTGCCGTTTGCTTTCGCAAGCCATTGTAAGCAATCTGCTTGAACATATTGATGCTGGCGGCCTACTTGACCGTTCAACTTCATGTTCTCTTTCGCCCACTCAAGATATGTATTAGACATATCTACTGTGGTCGTGGACTTTGCACCACCAAGCGAAGCGTGAACAGTCGCTGAACCTGTATATGCGAACAGGTTCAAGAAATCTTTGCCCTGCGCCATTTCACCCAGTTTACGACGAGTAATTTTATGATCTAGGAACAACCCCGTATCTAGGTAGTCATGCAAGTTTACAATCAACTGTGCGCCGTACTCATGAACTTTCATGGTTGCCGACTTTTGAGCAAGCTTATTGTACTGTGAGCTGCCTTTCTTCTTCTCACGAGTTTTCAAAACGACGTTGTTGGTGTCAACACCAGTCACTTTAATCGAAGCACGGATAATATCTGTTAAGCGACGCTTTGCTGTTTCTTCCGGAATACTCTTAGGCGCCGCGTATTCTTGAATGACCAATGAATCTTGGTATACGTCTACCGCAACGTTGTATTCTGGCAAATCTGCATCGTAAATACGGTAGCAGTCTAATCCCTCTTTCTTAGCCCACTTGCCGATTTTCGCTATGTTCTTCTTCAAACGGTTTGAGAAGTCAGGTGCAATTACTTGAAGGTCATTGTTACCAGCAATCTGTTCTGCACTACGCGCTGAAATCGAATAATTTTTTTGGTGACATTGTAACGCACCGTTGTTCAACTTAAATTGCTTATCCGCACGCATGCGCAGGCAACTTAATAAATCATCTGAACTTGAGAAAATCGATGCCTGACAACCACCGAACTCAGTTTTTAGCTGATTACCAAACTCTGTATACAGCGCAATCAAACCTGGTTCAGTACCTAGTCGCTCACCATAAGGAGGGTTACACACAATCACGCCCTCTCCGAACTCTGCAGGCTTAGTCACTTTGCTAGCATCGCCAAGTTCAAACGTAATCAAATCATCAACGCCTGCGCGCTTTGCGTTTTCTTTTGCAGTACGAAGGACTTTAGGGTCGTTATCAAAGCCCCAAAATCTGCTGTCAGTCTTTTTGACACCGCGACGAGCTTGTACATTCGCTTCCGACTTCACTTCAGCCCAAACTTCTGGCTCGAAGTCTTCTAACGCTTCAAAACACCAAGTCTTACGGTTCACACCTGGCGCCATATTGGCTGCAAGCATAGCTGTTTCAATCAACAAGGTACCCGAACCACACATTGGATCGAGCATGTTCTTACCTTGCTCCCACCCACTTCTGGCGACAATAGCCGCGGCCAATGTTTCACGAAGTGGTGCACGGCCAGATTCAGTACGATAGCCACGTTGGTGCAAACCTGAACCCACCATATCGAGACCAATCAGTGCCTTATCACGGTGCAAACGCACATGCACACGAACATCAGCTCTATCTTTACTGATGTTTGGCCTTGGCAAGTTCTTCTTATTAAAGCAATCCACTACCGCGTCTTTCACTTTCATTGCGCCATATTGGCTATTACGGATCTCTCGGTTGGTACCGTTGAAATCAACAATGAATTTCTTTGTGCTGTGGAAGTGATTAACCCAGTTAATGGACGATGCAGCCAGATAAAGGTCCATATCATCTTGGCAAGTGAATTCCGACAGTACTTTAACAAAGCGAGAAGCATAACGGCTCCACAAACAAGCGCGATAAATCTGCTCATTTGTCGCTTTAAATTTCACCCCTGCTTGAACAGGCTTTACAGAAGTTAAGCCCATTTGTTCAAGCTCTTGAGCGAGAAGGTTTTCAAGTCCGTTAGAAGTGACGGCAAGATATTGGTTCATAGTGTTCATCTGGCTGTGAAAAATGGTGTTGATTATACCTGACATTGCCGCCTGTCACTAAACAATCCTTCAATAACCTGCTTTCAAAGTGTTTGTTCGCACAAGCTTTAACCGCTGTAAGTGCCTAACACAATCCAACACCTAATATTAGCTTCAACTTAATTTATACACGATAAACCAATGCCTTTCGCGATAGTGAATACTTATTCGAGCCAATTTTGGTATATACCAGACGCACTTTTCGCGTGTAATTTAGTTACAAAAATGCATAAATGAGGAATTCGCTAGTTAATTCGCCCTCTTAAGCGAAATAAATACGTCACTTTTGGAGTCAAAAAAATGCAAATTATTTGCTCTGCAACAAAATAGACACGACAAAACATCGCCGCTTGAGTGGTCAAAGAGTTCGCTTGGGGAGTAAAACTGAGAGGGATTTGTAGGTTTTTGGTAAACAGCAGACAAAAAAAATCGGCCAACTAGGCCGATAAATTCTACGAGAAATGAAAGAAACACATATTATTGTTGTTTAAAGCTGCCACTGCTTTTTCTTATAAGGCGCGTTAACGCGCTCTAAATGCCCCGCTCTAACCAACAAGAGCAATAGGCTGGTTTAATTCAATAAATTGCTGTGCACACGTCATACGGTCGTGCATCACCTTAATGCTTTGGCCAAACATGACTTGCTTGCTTGCTGTCAAACTGAATGACTCTAAGTCGACTAACACACACAAACTGGCACTCTCTCCCACCTCCAGAACGATGAAGAAGCCTTCTGAATGTGAGTTTACCAATCTAACTAATTCCCCTTCCTCTGGCTGATAAGAGCCATCTTGATGATCGAAGAACCAGCTTTTTGGTTGTACGGGTTTATGGAAGCGTTTGGCGGCCACGCAGTACAGCGTTAGCTCCGCCTGTCTAGGCTCTGATAACCCAAGTACACTAATTTGGTCTTTAAAAGTTTGAAACGCGGATGCGTCATCGACAGTAAAGTTGTTCTGACCCATCGCGCAGTCGACAAGGAGTTTACGGGAAAGATTGGTTTTAAATACCATATCGTCTCCCAAGTCCAGCATAAGAGAGTCTTCACTCTCATCCATATACCAGATCCATGTATCGCTGGGTTTAAGCATCGTTCCGTCTCTATATTTAAAGAATAATCAGACTGTTAGGTAAAACGCTTAATTACCTGTTGGTCAGTTGTTACTAATTCTAAAAACGAATAAACAAAAAAAAAAAGGGAAAACTAATTTCCCCTTTCTCGATTGAAACCTAGTCACTTTAGTAAATAAAAGTGCTTATAGATTCTTAACGATGTCTTTAACAAGTTTTGGACCGTGGTAGATGAAGCCAGAGTAAACCTGTACTAACGAAGCGCCAGCCATTAGCTTCTCTTTTGCAGACACGTACGAGTCAATGCCACCAACACCAATGATTGGAAGCTTACCATCAAGGTTCTTAGCTAATAAACGCACTACTTCTGTACTGCGGGACTGCACTGGACGGCCGCTCAAGCCACCAGCTTCATTGGCGTGCTTCATACCTTCAACGACAGAACGATCCAATGTGGTATTGGTTGCGATCACACCATCAATTTGGTTTTTGATCAACGAATCGCAAATCTGACTAATCTCGTCGTCACTAAGATCCGGTGCAATCTTTAGTGCAAGAGGTACATATTTACCATGTTTTTCAGCCAGTTCCTCCTGCTTCGTTTTCAACTCAGCAAGTAGTTCATCCAAAGCTTCGCCGTATTGTAAAGTACGCAGCCCAGGAGTGTTAGGAGATGAAATGTTCACCGCAATGTAACCCGCGTGCTCATAAACCTTCTCCATACAGATAATGTAGTCTTCAGCACCCTTCTCAATTGGCGTATCTTTGTTTTTACCAATGTTGATACCGATGATACCGTCGTATTTGGCTTTTTTAACGTTCTCCACCAGATTATCAACACCCAGGTTATTGAAACCCATGCGGTTGATAATGCCTTCCGCTTCTACCAAACGGAACAGGCGTGGTTTATCGTTACCTGACTGTGGGCGTGGTGTTACCGTACCAACTTCAACAAAACCAAAGCCCATTGCGCCGAATGCTTCAATACATTCGCCGTTTTTGTCTAGACCTGCAGCTAGACCGACAGGGTTTTTAAACGTCAAACCCATGCATTCTACTGGTCGATTTGGTAATTGTTGGCGATAAGCGAGATCAAGTGGTGTGCCGGTGAAGCGCTTGAAGTTTTGAATAGCGAGATCGTGAGCCTTTTCGGCATCAAGTTGGAAAAAGCCAGTTCTGGCAAGACGGTAAAGCATTGTGCCTCCGATAGAAAACCCGTGTAAACGGGGCGGTATTATTTACTGATTCGCCTAAACATGCAATCAAGATTTGTCTTTATCGAAAAAAAGCAAACGTTTCGCATAAGATTTCATCAAATTAACGTTACCCCGTCACTAAACTAGTCGCTGGATTAAAAAAAAGCGCCCCAAAGAGCGCTTATTTTTATGATATCAGGCAGTTAACCTATAGACTATTTGCACAATTCAAGTTCAACAAACTGAGTTCACGCAGTGCGACCGAGAACTTAGCGAACTCGTGTACATTCCCCACTTTGAACTCATTGAGAATATTTTCCCAACGTTGAAGGCTATGTGTATTAGTCTCCATCCAGTTATCAAGTGACAGGATCACGTCATCTGAATCTCCCCCACAACCACATCGCAGTACTTGAGCAGTCAATAGACGTTGCTGCCAATCAAGATCTTCACGGAATGCCGCTCTTGCCAATGCTTGCCAGTTGTTATCAACTGCTTGGCCGTTGATTTGATTCAAGAACCAATGCAGTGATAGACGATCGCCTAAGTGGAAGTACAGTTTCGACGCTCGTTCAACATCAAAGCTTGCTTCAGCTGCAATTTCGGCAATATCAACTGCAGAAAGTAAGCTAGACAAACGCGACACATAGTTCGCCAGTTCGCTACCTACCCCTTGCTCAACCCAAACTTGAGCTAGTTCATGATGCTCTTCGACTTCTTCGGCCACCAAACATTTCTCAAGTGTTTGCTCAACTTTAATAACGTCTTCACGATAACGAGCGACCAACTCTTCAACCGACTGCTTACCTGGACGGTTACGCAAAATCCAACGCGCCAATCGACGCAGCGTTCTACGAACGATAAACAACAGTTCATACTGTGCTTCCGAGCTCGCGACATTATCTAACTTTCTAATTTGCTCGAAAGTATAAGCAAAACCATAGATTTCACGAGATGCCGCGTACGCATTGGCAATGTCGACCACGGTCGCACCTGTTTCTTCTTGCAAGCGAGTCACAAAATTACAGCCCATCTCGTTAACCATTTGATTTGCAAGCATAGTTGAGATTATTTCTGCACGCAGTGGATGATTTGGCATACTTTCTAAGTAGTTACGGCGTAACTCTGATGGGAAGTATTGGGTCAGTTGTTGCTGATGATATGGGTCATTGGCGATGTCATCTGTCACCAACTCTTCTTTCAGCACCATTTTACCGTAAGCCACCAATACCGATAGCTCAGGACGAGTCATGCCAATCCCTTGCTTCTCTCGCTCAAGCAGATCTTCATCCGATGGAATGTACTCCAGAGCACGATCCAAATGCCCCGCCTTCTCTAGCGTATGAATAAAACGGATCTGCTCTTTCACAAGAGAGACACCTTGGAATTCTGTGACCGAAATCGATTCAGATTGACAGTAAGCATCATCAAGAACAATCTCACCTACTTCATCTTCCATAGATTCCAAGATTTGGTTGCGTTGCTTGACCGTTAGATCGCCATTTGAAACAAGACCATTCAAGAAGATCTTAATGTTGACCTCATTATCCGAGCAATCAACACCGCCAACATTATCGACAAAGTCGGTATTAACACGACCACCAGCCAAAGCGTATTCAATACGACCCAACTGTGTCATACCTAAGTTACCGCCTTCGCCAACAACTTTAGCTCTTAGCTCGCTACCATTGATACGCAACACATCATTCGCGCGGTCACCCACATCGGTGTGCGTTTCAGAACTCGCCTTCACATAAGTACCAATACCACCATTCCATAGTAGATCCACTTCCATGCCCAGAATCATCTTAATAAGATCATTAGGTGCAACAGACGCTTTCTTAGTGCCCAGCATTTTTTGGATTTCTGGCGTCAGCGTGATCGATTTGGCACGACGAGCAAAGACACCACCACCTTTAGAGATCAGCTTAGGATCGTAGTCTTCCCAACTAGAGCGAGGAAGATCAAACAGTCGCTTGCGCTCATCCCAACTCTTAGCAGAAGACGCTGGATTTGGATCAATAAAGATATGCATGTGGTTAAAGGCAGCTTGTAACTTAATATGCTTGGAAAGCAGCATACCGTTACCGAATACATCCCCTGCCATGTCACCGACACCAATGGCCGTAAAGTCTTGGTCTTGACAATCAATGCCCATTTCACGGAAATGACGTTTCACTGACTCCCAACCACCTTTTGCGGTAATGCCCATGGCTTTGTGGTCATAACCATTTGAACCACCGGAAGCGAATGCATCCCCTAGCCAGAAGTTATACTCATCTGATACTGAGTTCGCTAAATCGGAGAAGGTTGCGGTACCTTTATCAGCAGCAACAACTAAGTATGGGTCATCCTCATCGTGTCTAACTACACTCTTAGGAGGAACCACTTCCCCTTCAATAATGTTGTCCGACACATCCAATAGTGCTCGAATGAACTGTTTATAACAGCGCTGACCTTCAGCAAAGATTTCGTCTCGGCCAGAGAGTTGTGGCTGACGCTTACAAACGAAACCACCTTTTGCACCAACTGGAACAATTACAGTGTTCTTAACTTGTTGCGCTTTCACCAAACCAAGAATCTCGGTTCGGAAGTCTTCTTGACGGTCTGACCAACGTAGACCGCCACGAGCAACCTTACCACCACGAAGGTGCACACCTTCAATATCTGGGGCATACACAAAGATCTCAAATGCCGGCACAGGTGCTGGGATTTCTGGGATGTTCTTAGGCTCAAGCTTAAGCGATAGCCATGGCTTGTGCTCGCCAGCTTTATCTTTCTGGTAGTAGTTGGTGCGCAGTGTCGCTGAAATCATTTCAACGTAACGACGGATAATACGGTCATCATCCAAGCTATCGACTTGATCAAGCTGCTTATTGATTTTCTCAATCACACGCTGCTGGCCTTTCTTACTGCCTTTGAGTGAAGGCATAAAGCGTTGGGTAAACAGCTCAACCAGATCTTTCGCCAATTCTGGGTAGTGATTTAGTGTATCTTCAATGTAGTGCTGACTGAATGGGAAGCCGACTTGGCGCATGTAGCGAGCATAAGCACGAAGAATAGACACTTCACGGCCAGTTAAGCCTGAGCCTAGCACGAGTCGGTTGAAGCCATCGCTTTCAAGATCGCCAGACCAAATTGCGGCAAAGGCTTGCTGAAAGCGGTCTCTTGCTTCACGAAGATCCACTGCAGTGTCGCTCTTATGAAGCATAGAGAAATCTAGGATCCAATATGTACCGCCGTCGGTTTTAACGATCTCGTAAGGCGACTCACCGATCACGCGTAAACCAAGGTTTTCCAGCATCGGCATGACATCAGATAGATGGATTGGCTCATCACGGTGATAAAGTTTAAGACGAACCGCCTTAGAGTTAGCTGATTCTTCTTGTGGACGGTAGAAAAGCATGCCTAACTTGTTGTTTTCATCCAGCGCTTCCAGACGTTCAATGTCTGCCACCGCCGATGTTGGCATCATGTCCTCTTTATAAGAGCGCGGGAACGCTTTTGAATACACCTTAGAGAGCGGCAATCCTTTACTTTCACCAAAGTTAGCAACGATAGCGTCAGACAAACGGTCATCCCAAGACGCAGATACCTCCATTAGGTTTCGTTCAATCGCCTTCACATCTACATCCATATTATTGTTATCTACCCTAACGATATAGTGGGTTCTAGCCAGTGGGCTCTCAGAGAAATAAGTCGTAAACTCAACCTCTTGCTCAATACCAAAATAGTTTTTCAGGATCCGTTGCGTATCTTTTCTTAGCTCGGTGTTGTAACGATCTTTACTCACGTAGACCATACAGCTGAAAAAGCGTCCAAACGGATCTTTGCGCACAAACAATCGGATCAAATCACGATCCTGCATTTGCACCACACCCATACCAATCTCGAGAAGCTCTTCTTCTTTTGCTTGCAGTAACTCATCGCGTGGATAGTTTTCAAGAATATTTCTCAGTGCTTTGTAAGAGTACGAACCATCTCGATAGCCACTTGCCGATAGGATACGCTCTACTTTTTCACGGATAAGTGGAATGGTTGAAACACTTTGGTTATACACGGCAGAGGTATAAAGACCGGTAAAGCGATGTTCTCCAATGACCTTGCCGTTAGCGTCGAATTTTTTAATGCCTACATAGTCGGTATAAGCAGGTCTGTGAATGCGGCTCGCTTTATTACCTTTTGTCAGGATAAGTAGAAACGGCTTTTTCGCTTCTAAGCGCGCCGAATCGGAGAACTCAGAAATCTTCACCGAGCGAACGCGTTCCGCTTTCGAAAACAAGCCTAGTCCTAGCTCGTCAGTTGGTTTTAATACCGAATCCCCCTCTTCACTAATCAGATCAAATTCTTTGTATCCCATGAATGTGAAGTTGTGATCACCCAGCCACTCTAAGTATGCAATCGTCTCATCAAAACGATCCGCTTCTAATGGCAGCTTGCTTTTGTTTTTT
The DNA here is from genome assembly GCF_059412285.1 of Vibrio sp. CB1-5. Taxonomy (NCBI): domain Bacteria; kingdom Pseudomonadati; phylum Pseudomonadota; class Gammaproteobacteria; order Vibrionales; family Vibrionaceae; genus Vibrio; species Vibrio sp. CB1-5. The sequence continues at coordinate 65,819 of NZ_JBJHPB010000001.1, forward strand.
ACTAGGTCTTTCGTAATTTGCTTGAGCTTATCTGACATTGACTCCCATTCGTTGACCACCAAACTGGTGTCTTCAAAAATAGAAATCAATTCATCTTTAAGCGCCGTCATTTCTGATTTTTCGCTCAGTCTATCCACTTCGATATGGAACACGGATTGAAGATGCCCTTTCCCTTCATTGACCGAAGTAATTTGGCCTTGGTCATTTCTCTCAAACTGAGTTGGACCATGCAGCATAATATGACAGGTAAGATCAACACGATTGAGTGCCATTTTTACAGAGTCGACTAAGAATGGAGAATCTGGCACCGCAATTTCAACAATGGTATGAGTGGACTGCCAACCATGACGACTTACCGTCGGGTTGAATACTCGAACTGAAATCTCATCATACTTTTTCTCATTGAGATGGTGCCAAAGGCTGACAGCAGCACCATACAAGTCTGATTCGTTTCTCTGTAGCAAATCGTCAGGGGAAACGTTGCTGAAAATGTGTTTGGCAAGTTTAGTCACTAATGGCTGATTGACGCCTTCTACTTTAGATTCAATCAGTTGATAAACTTTCTCCAATAGAACCGGAACAACGGGTTCGCGCGTGGTCATATTAACGCTCCACTTTTTTGTTTTTATGAGGGGTGTAGGCTTGTCTTTATTGTAAAAGCTTTATTGAGAAAGGGTTAATAGAAAATGTGGGATGTGACAGGGAAATGTTTGATTGTGTGACTGGTGCACTTATTCATATCACTAGCAATGACGGGGGTTACAGTGATTCTAACCGTAAAAACTTGTTGTTTTGGTCAGTTGTTAACCTGAAGCGCCCTTTTAGACCTAATTGTGTTAAAAATGGACGAAATCGTGTCGCTGGCAGCTGTAATCTCAATCCTTGATCGGTATAGACCAAAACACTGGATGCATGACCAGCATAGTGTGTGAGGTACTGTTGATAGCTAATATTTAGAGTGAAATAGTAGTGTTTCATGACGCGGTGATGGCTTTATGAGTAATAAACGATCGATTTTTCTAAAGTGAAGAAAATGCCCACAACTGTATAAAAATACAGTTGTGGGTTAAACATTAAGATTCTAGCGCTTTCGTGACTTTTTCAAACAAGTCTTTAGCCAGGTTCTCAAGACCTTTCAACTTCTCGAGCTCCAGCTTGATCAATGCTTGACGTTCACTATCGTACTTCTTCAGTTTTAGAAGTGGGTCGATTAAACGCGAAGCCACTTGTGGGTTAGACTCATTGAGTTGCGTTAAGATCTCACCAGCAAATTGATAGCCTTTACCCGATTTATCGTGGAAACGACGTGGGTTCATATTTAAGAAGGAACCGATCAAACTGCGAGTACGGTTAGGATTACTCAAGCTAAATGCGGTATGTGACATACACGCCTTCACGTTGTCTAGAGCATCTTTTGATGGATTCGCACCCTGCAAAGCAAACCACTTATCCATAACCAAACCATCATGACTCCATTTTTCGCTGTAGTCAGACATGATTTCTTCACGGAATGTAAGTGACGCACTGTTTGCAGCGCTCATTGCAGCAATCGTATCGGTCATGTTGTTCGCCGATTGGTACTGCGCTTTAGCAAGGTGTGCGTACTCTGGTACATTCACCAAGTATTGAAGACACAGGTTTCTCAATGAACGCTTACCAATTGCTGCGTGCTCGATGGTGTAATCAGCTTGAGCAAGAGTGTGGTAAAGCGCAGACATTTCATCTTGAAGTTCCGATGCTAAGGTAAGTTTGATCCCTTTAAGTACATCACACACTGCATCAACATCTACTGTCTCATACCAACCCGCCACTTCATTGAAGCTCGGTAGCGACAGTGCTTCTGCAATAAAGGCTGGCTCAAGTTCACTATTTAGTACTACACCTCTAAAGGCATCGACAACCAATTCAGGAAGTTCAACGTTAGCACCCTTTTGTACCGCTTCTACATTGGATTTAATGTATTTCGCTAGCAACATTTGGCCCGCATCCCACTTGGCAAAATCATTGCGGGCGTGAACCATCAAGAACGCCAACTGTTCATCACTGTATTCAAAGTTCAAACGTACTGGTGCCGAGAACTCTCTGAGCATTGATGGAACCGGTTTGCTTGAAATATTTTCGAACACAAAGCTTTGTTCAGATTCGATAATGTTTAGCACATTGCCGCAAAGCTTTCCGTTACGTTGTAACTCGACAACTTTTCCTTGCTCATCATACAGTTCTACGTCAAATGGAATGTGTAGCGCCTGCTTTTCTGCCTGATCTTGTGTCGCTGGTGTTGCCTGCTTCACACTGAGGGTGTAAGTTTGCGCAGCTTCATCATATTGCTCAGTAACAGACAACGTTGGTGTACCCGACTGGCTATACCATAAACGGAACTGCTTAAGATCGATACCCGATGCATCTTCCATCGCTGCGACAAAATCTTCACAGGTTGCTGCCGTACCATCGTGACGTTCAAAGTAAAGCTTCATGCCCGCTTGGAATTTATCTTCACCCAACAAGGTGTGCATCATTCGAATAACTTCACTGCCCTTTTCGTAAACCGTTAAAGTGTAGAAGTTATTCATTTCAATCACTTTCTCTGGACGAATTGGATGTGACATTGGACTTGCGTCTTCAGCAAACTGAGGTCCACGAATAATACGTACATTGTTGATACGGTTGACAGAACGTGAACCTAAATCAGATGAGAACTCTTGATCACGGAATACGGTCAAACCTTCTTTAAGGCTTAGTTGGAACCAATCACGACAAGTTACTCGGTTACCAGTCCAGTTGTGGAAATATTCATGGCCAATGACTGCTTCGATACCAAGGTAATCGGTATCCGTCGCCGTTTGATCGTTGGCAAGAACAAACTTTGAGTTAAATACGTTTAGGCCTTTGTTTTCCATCGCACCCATGTTGAAGAAATCAACGGCAACGATCATGTAGATATCAAGATCGTATTCCAAACCAAAACGCTCTTCATCCCACTTCATAGAATTAATAAGCGAAACCATGGCATGGTTAGCGCGATCTAAGTTACCCTTATCTACAAAAATCTCTAGTGCGACATCACGACCAGAGCGCGTAATGTATTTGTCACGCAATACATCAAAGTCTCCTGCGACTAATGCAAACAGGTAAGATGGCTTCGGATGCGGATCTTCCCACGTCACGAAATGTTTGCCGTCTTCTAACTCACCTTCCGCGATCTTATTACCATTGCTTAGCAGGTATGGGAAGCTTGCTTTGTCTGCGATCACTTTCGTCGTGTATTTCGCCAAAACATCAGGTCTATCGAGGAAGTATGTAATACGGCGGAAGCCTTCAGCTTCACATTGAGTACAGTAAGCGCCGTCTGAAATATACAGACCTTCTAGCGCGGTATTCGTTGAAGGCGAAATGATATTTTCAATCGCGAGTTCAAATTCTGTCGGTAGATTATGAATCGCCAAGCCAGTGTCGGTCTGCGCATAATCTTGCCAAACTTGTCCGTTAACACTGATTTGTACTAACTCAATACCTTCTCCATCTAGCGTCAACGTTTTTTCATTGGCCATCTGTTTAACTTGAGAGATAGCGATGACACGAGTTTGAGTTTCGTGAAGATCGAAAGTGAGGTTTACATCTGTGATAGTGTGCGAAGGTGATTGATAATCACTTCGGTATTTGGCTTTAGGTGCTGACTCCGTCATCCTTTAGTCCTTGTCTTTATTATTTGTTAGCAGCATATTGAAATATTGCTGAATCGCGTCGATTATACTCCTACAGACAAAGGTTTGCAGACAATGTTTGCAAACCAAGACACAAAAAAGCGCCAACGTGAGTTGACGCTCAAATGTTTTATAAACTTTTGTTAACGGATACGATTTAACACCGCAAACATATCACCATCTTCAACTTCTAGAGTGAGTTCATCTTGATCTAGTGTATAAGTGGCATCGTGTTCACCATCTTGGTATAGGAGCACGATATGATCATCTTCTGTGTAGTAAACCCCACTATGAATAGCTTCACTACCTTCGCTTGAACTGACACGGAAGGTGAAAACAAAATCCGGCTGCAGAATTAAATCCATGCGAGCGATATCTTGAGCATGTTTGTCATCACCCGACACACTTACTGATGACCAAATTCCAGCAAGCGAGTTAGAGAGTGCTTTGGTAAAGACAACCCCATTAAGGTTGAGCATGTTGTGATTACCACTGTAACTATAGACTTGTGGCTCATCGGAATTTAGGCCAAGAATGATGGTATCGTCGTTGGCAGTGAACAACCCTTCCCAATGTTCGATACTGTAATCTTGTTTTTGAATATCAATACTGAACGAGTAGTTAGATTGAAGTGTGAGCTTGATGGCCATAAAAGCATCTGGTGATTCACCGGGGCTGGGATTGACCAAATACCAATCCCCAAGCAAAAACGGCTGATCAAACTGTGTCAAATCATTATTATCTTTGCGCGTTTCCGACATTACCCCAAACGAAAAAACACACAGAATTAGCGTAATCAATCTCATATGTATCCCCCTCACCGTTACTTAAAGCTTAGGAGGCTTAATACGAGATTGCTAAGTTTTTTGATCTAAATCACGGTTTTTAATTTCCAGTATCAGAATTGAAGCCGCTTTCATACAGGTGAAAAAAAACGAGCGTTGCCGCTCGTTTCTATTAGTCACACTTCTTTGTAGTAACAGCGCTTACGCTTTGCTGTTAACAAGATCGACAGTGATTGCAACTGCCTCATCCAAATAAGCGTCTGGCACTTCGTAATCTTTTGGAATGTCATCCAACGTCGCATAAGGCTTTTCACCTGCGGCTTTCTGGCGTTGGTTAACTCGTTCCAAACGACGAACGTCTGCTTCATCACTTTCTTGTTTACGTGCTGCTTCACTTAAAGACAACGTCTTATCATCTTTTTCCGCTTTGTATTTGGTAATGTCCTCAGCAATAAAGCCGAATTCCATATCCGTAGCAATGCGTTTTTCGTGTGATGCAGTCAGTGCAGCGATCACTTCATCGTTACGTTGTAACTGAGTGTATTTCGCTTTATCGATGCTATCCCAAGGTAGAGCGTTGTCTTCGACACTCTCTCCTGTTTCCGCCGGATCAACCGCCGTCGGGAAAGCTATATCTGGCACTACACCACGATTTTGAGTACTACCACCATCGATACGATAGAATTTCTGGATAGTGTATTGAACATATCCAAGCTCTTTGTCGAACAAATCATAGATATGATTTAGCGAACGGTGTTGCTGAACCGTGCCTTTACCGAACGAGTTCTCACCCAAGACAATAGCTCGACCATAGTCTTGCATCGCTGCTGCAAAAATTTCAGAAGCCGAAGCACTGTAGCGGTTTACTAATACAGTCAGGGGACCTTGATAACTGATTTTTCCGTCAGTATCACTGTTCACATTCACTCGGCCGTAGCTATCGCGAACTTGAACAACTGGACCGCTTTCAATGAACAGACCCGACATTGCTGTCGCTTCTGTTAGTGCGCCGCCACCGTTGTTTCTAAGATCAACGATGATGCCATCAACGCCTTTTTCTTTCAGCTCAGTAATCAATTTGTCAGTATCTTTTGAAAGTCCAACATAGAAGCTAGGTACTTCAAGGACACCTATTTTCTTACCGTCTTTCTCAATGACTTCTGACTTAACTGCACGATCTTCAAGGCGAATCTTGTCACGAACAATCTCTACGACTGACGCTTTAGCATCTTTGCCTTCTGGAAGTATTTGCAGTTTAACTTTGGTGCCTTTTGGCCCCTTAATTAGCTGCACGACATCATCCAATCGCCAACCGATAACATCAACAATGTCTTCACCATCTTGTCCGACACCGATGATTCGATCACCTTCACCCAGTTGTTTGCTTTTCGATGCTGGGCCACCAGCGACTAAAGAGCGGATAACGGTATAGTCATCTGTCATTTGTAACACTGCACCAATTCCTTCAAGAGAAAGATTCATCTCTGATTGGAACTGTTCAGCAGAACGTGGTGACAGGTAACTAGTATGAGGATCAACTTCACGCGCGAAGGCATTCATGTAAATCTGAAACGCATCTTCGTTATGTGATTGGGTAAGGCGTTTAATTGCGTTGTTATAACGCTTGCCCAATGTCTCTTTAATTTCGTCCCAATTTTTACCAGCGAGTTTGAGGTTCAAGGCATCATATTTGACGCGCTTACGCCACAACTCATCAAGCTCAGCCTCGTCTTTTGGCCATGCAGCCTCTGAACGATCAAGAGTAATTGCCTCATCAACATCAAACTTCATCTCTTTGTCTAACAAAGAAAGTGCGTAGACAAAACGATCGTAGCGTTTCTGCATTGAGAGATTGTAAACATCAAACGCAATCTGGTTGTTGCCCGCTTTCAGTTGATCATCGAGCTGAGTTGACCATGCGTCGAATTTATCAATGTCAGGTTGGGTAAAAATATTGCGGTTATAGTCGAGCATTTCCAAATAGCGAGCAAATATCGCCTTTGAAAATTCATCATCTAAAGTGAAATGCTTGTAGTGAGAACGAGTGAATCGAGATGTCACGCGTTTACTGGCGGTCTCATGCTGAGCTTCTGGAGCTAAAGTAGGAATCTTTGATTTTTCGTACTTTGCTTCAATGGCTTGAGCCGAAGATGCTGCTAGCCAAAGGCTAGCAGCGATTAAAGATACTTTTGAACGGCACTTCATGCGTAGGAATTTCTCCTTTATGCGCGCAGGTGCTCCGCTTTAACAACCATTTGTAGGCCATTTACTAGCTGAACGCGCACATCTTCCTTATTGATTTCAACAATGGTCGCAGCCATGTTCCCTTTGCCCATGTTTACGTTTACTTGCTTACCGATGATCATCTCATCTGCATTCAAAGCGCGCGTTTCAACTGGCTTACTTACTTTCGCTGTTTTCTTTGTAGTTTGCGGCTTACGTGCACCTTGAGGCTTTTTAGCCTTAGGTTTCGCTTTACCCTCTTCACGAGCTTTTTGAGCTTGTTCTTTACGACGCTCAGCTACTTTTGCCTTGCTTTCTGCAAGAGTCGCTTTTGCGTGCTCTACGTGCTCTTCTTCTAACACACCACAATCGTTGCCATCTAGGTCAACACGTACTGCACCAGGTTTAACACCGTGTAGGTAACGCCAAGAAGAAGTGTATTGTCTTAACGCTGCACGTAGCTGAGTCTTGCTTACTTTCTCATCATCTTTTAGACGCTCAGCAAGATCTTGAAAGATACCAATTTTAAGTGGTTTCGCTTCACCTTCTACAGTAAAGCATTTAGGGAAACATTCAGCAATATACGCGATAATTTCTTTGCTGTTCTTCAACTTCTCAGTGTTTTCCATGTGGGTTCCTGGTTAATGCGGTTATCCGCGAAGCATTAAGAAAAATATTCTTGGTATTATAGTGACCTGCAATAGAAAAACCACAGGCAAATGTGATTTTAGCCCACGTTTGTATGGGAATTAAGCACCTTTTGTATGGAATCCATGAACTTGGTTAATCCCTCTTCATCAATTTCGTTGAATCGGCCAATACTTGGGCTATCAATGTCCAGCACCCCAGCAATCTCACCATTGATAGAAAACGGAACTACAATCTCAGAATTACTCGCAGCGTCACACGCAATATGACCTTCAAATGCATGAACATCGTATACACATTGGACAGTGTTGGTCGCAGCTGCAGTGCCACACACGCCTCGGCCAACTGGAATACGTACACAAGCTGGTTTTCCTTGGAATGGACCAAGCACAAGCTCACCTTGCTTCATCAAATAAAAGCCAGCCCAGTTAAGGTCTTCTAACTCCATGAATAGAAGTGCACTAATATTAGAAAGGTTTGCGATGAAGTCGGTTTCCGATTCAATGAGCGCAACCGCCTGTTTTGTAAGACGCTCATAGTTGTCTAGATTCATGATATTTCCATTAATAGCTTTCAAATTCTGACGATAAACGTACAATCCCAAAAAACAGTAATAGGAACCGTTCTCAATAACATGCCGAATACCAAAGACACTATTAGCCGTTCCTGGTTGATAACTCAAGTAAAAAATCACAAGCCACGCTTAGTCGTTGCTAATGTCATCGCGATTATCGCCACACTGATTAGCGTCCCTATTCCACTTTTAATGCCCTTAATGGTTGATGAAGTTCTCTTAGATCAACCGGCAAGCGGCCTTGATATGATGAACACCTTTATGCTCGATAGCTGGCAAACTCCTATCGGTTACATTGCTATGACTTTAGTGCTGGTAGTTCTCATGCGCACAGTCAGCCAAGGTTTAAACATCCTACAAGGACGTCAATTCACCCTAGTGTCTAAGACCATTACCTATCAAATCCGCTGCAAAATGATCGACAAGCTTGGACGAATTAGCATTGCCCAGTACGAAACTCGTGGCAGCGGTGGGATTAACGCCCACCTTATTACGGATATTGAGACAATCGACCAGTTCATTGGCTCTACACTAAGCAAGTTTATTATTAGTTTCCTTACTGTGATCGGCACTGCAGTCGTACTTCTGTGGCTAGACTGGCGCCTCGGCCTGTTCATTCTGTTGGTCAACCCTGTAGTGGTTTACTTTTCAAAGAAACTAGGCGGCATGGTCAAGCACCTCAAAAAGCGCGAAAACCAAGCTTTTGAGAGATTCCAAAATCGCTTGGTTGAAACCTTGGACGGTATCTATCAGCTGCGCGCAGCTAACCGAGAGCGCGACTTTCTAAACCAATTAAAAGAGCATGCTAATGAGGTAAGATCTAATGCCGACAAGTATGCTTGGCAGAGTGAAGCTGCCGGTCGACTCTCCTTCTTGCTGTTCTTGATAGGTTTTGAACTTTTCAGAGCCGTAGCCATGGTAATGGTACTATTTAGTGATTTGACCATCGGACAAATTTTTGCGGTGTTCGGTTACCTGTGGTTTATGTTGGGTCCTGTTCAAGAGCTACTGAGTATTCAGTTTTCTTGGTACAGTGCTAAAGCGGCACTTAACCGCATCAATACCCTACTCGATCTTGAAGAAGAGCCACAAATTGTCAGTAAAATTAATCCGTTTGTCGACAACACCCAAGTCGATGTTGCGATTGAGAACGTGGTGTTCTCCTATAACTCAGAGAAATCTGTCCTCAATCAATTGAGTTTGAATATACCTGCCGGACAAAAAGTTGCCCTCGTTGGGGCCAGTGGTGGTGGCAAGTCAACACTCATCCAGTTACTTATTGGCGTGTATAAGCAAAACCAAGGAATCATCAGATTCAATGGAGTTGATACAAACGACATAGGTTTTGACATAATTCGAGATAAAATTGCTGTTGTTTTACAGCAACCTATACTCTTTAATGACAGCTTGAGGCATAATTTGACTCTTGGAAAAGAGTACGATGACTTCTCTATATGGAATGCGCTGAAAGTGGCGCAGCTACAAGATGTCACAGTTCAGCTTGTTGATGGGCTAGAAACTCAAATTGGCAAAAATGGCATTCGGCTGTCAGGCGGTCAAAGACAGCGCTTGGCAATCGCTCGTATGATTTTAAGCGATCCGCAGTTTGTGATTTTGGATGAAGCGACATCGGCTCTCGACACAGCGACAGAGGCTGCTCTTCATACTGCGCTTAGTGAGTTTTTAAAAGATCGCACAACCCTTATCGTTGCGCACAGACTCTCAGCAGTAAAGCAAGCAGACCTTATCTATGTACTCGAAGATGGTCAGGTAACACAATCAGGAACCCATATTGAATTGGTTGAAAAAGAAGGTCTGTACCAAACCTTATACGGCACAGTGCAGTCAGCAAGCTAACGTTACCCGCACATTACCTAAGCAACAAGACTGGTGATGATGAAAAGCTGTGCCCACTCATCACCGGCTTCGCAAGTTCGTCTCTGTGAGAACTGTGAATTACCTGTCGACACTATTCCTCTAGAACCAGGACAAACTGCAGATTGTCCTCGCTGCGGCACCACAGTGTATCGCAGCGAACACGCATCACTGAATGGTAATCTGGCGCTGGCTATCACCTGCCTATTGCTGTTTATTCCCTCTTATTATTTCGATTTTATTACGATTCGTTTGGTCGGAGTTAATATAGAGGGTACGTTAATGGAAGGCTTCCACGCTCTCGTTAAGGAAGGCTATCTTGGTCTAGCGCTACTTACCCTGTTTTGTCACACCATTGCACCACTTGCGATGTGTTTTTCTATTCTGACCGCGCATTTTTCGCTGAAACGACGTTGGTTTATGCCCTTTAAATGGTCGCTCTTCATTCTCGACCACAGTCGCCATTGGGTGATGTTGGATGTATTCCTGATTAGTGTGGCGATATCCTGTTTCAAGCTGCAAGACTATTCCGATATTTTCGTTGGCAATGCCCTTTACAGTTTGGTTATCTTGCAAGTCATAACTATTCTGATTATCAACCGCGTCAGCACTCGCCGCTATTGGGAGTTGTGGCATCCAGAAAGTCGCTTAACGATTACCGAAAAACGGATTCACTGTCACAGCTGCCATCTATCGCAGCAAGAAAGCACCGCATGTACTCGCTGTGGTAGCGCCCTGCACCACCGTAAGCCTAATTCGATGCAGAAAACTTGGGCTCTCCTAATTGCTGCAACCATTGCGATATTCCCTGCAAACTTGATCCCCATCTCGATTCTCATTACCAATGGTCAACTATTGGAAGATACGATCTTCTCTGGTGTGGCATCATTAATTAACAACGACATGTTGGGCATCGCGATCATTATCTTCGTTGCCAGTATCGTGGTTCCCGTCGCTAAAATAGTGGGACTGGCATACCTTCTTATTTGTATTCAATTCAATATGGTCAAAAATCATCGTCATGCGCTGATGATTTACCGAGCCATCAAGTGGATTGGTAAATGGTCGATGACCGACTTGTTCGTCATCGCCATCATGTTAACGCTAGTGGATCGCGGTCAAATCCTGAACTTCACCCCGGGGTTTGGCGCGGTTGCATTCGGAATTGTGGTGGTCTTAACTATGTTAGCCGCCGAATCTATTGACCCTAGATTGTTGTGGGATAAACATGCCTCCAAAATACAATCTGAGTCAGACAACACTGTTGAGTAGTAGCATTAATGAGTAATGATAATCAGCCACAGCCCTCTTTTGCGCCAGAGATAAAGAAAACGCGAAGAATTTCGCCGCTTTGGATCTTGCCTATTTTGACTATTGCCTTAGCAGGTTGGCTATTGGTAAAAGCGGTGCACGATGCAGGGCAACGTGTTCAAATCTATTTCTCCGATGCACAAGGCTTAATCGCCGGGCGTACCACCATCCGATACCAAGGTCTCGAAGTTGGTATGATTCGAGATATCAATCTATCCGAAGATCTCTCGAATATCTATGTTGATGCCGACATCTATCCAGAAGCTGCAAAACTGCTTGGCGAAGACACTAAGTTTTGGCTGGTAAAACCTTCCGCGTCTTTATCAGGCATTTCTGGTCTCGATGCACTGGTCTCAGGTAACTACATTGCCATTCACCCTGCAACAAAGTCCAGCAGCTCAAAATCCAAATTCATTGCTCTTGAGTCAGTACCAACAGAGCTTGCGATCAACGATGGCCTTACTGTTACTCTTCGAGCAAAGGATCTAGGTGGCATCTCCGTTGGCTCAAAGATTGTTTACAAGAAAATACCTATTGGCGAAGTTTACAACTTCAAGCTTGATGATGATGCGGAAACGGTCATTATCAAAGCGTCTATTCAAGAAGAGTTTGGTCACATCATTACCAACAAGAGTCGCTTCTGGAATGTGAGCGGCATTGGAGCAAGTGTCGGTTTTCAGGGCGTCGATATTCGCTTAGAAAGTTTAGCTGCGATTTTGGCAGGAGCGATTGCGGTGGATTCTCCTGATGGCGGTGAACCGGTTAAAGATGGCTCCGATTTTAAACTCTACAAAGACCTTAAAACGGCTGGCCGAGGCATTCCTGTTAAGATCACGCTACCGGACAACAGCAACCTTAAAGGTAATGGGTCACCAATCATGTACCGCGGGCTTGAAATTGGCCGCATAAACAATTTAGCTCTCAATGATGGACGTGATTCCATTATCGCTTCCGCTTCAATCGAACCGGCGTTTAGCGACATGCTCAACCAAGGCACCCTTTTCTTACTTGAAGAAGCCAAAGTATCCCTTACTGGTGTAGAAAACTTGTCGAACTTGCTGACTGGCAATTTTCTAACGTTAGTTCCAGGTGAAGGGCCACAAACTCGTGACTTTATTGCTATTCAGCAAGAGGAACTCGACCAAGTACAAGCAAAATCTGTCTCACTCCGCCTACTTGCTGACAATTCCTACGGGTTAGAGCCCGGGGTAAATGTTCTCTATCGTGGTATCCCTGTCGGCAACATATCCAGTGTTGAATTGGTAGACGATCAGGTGGCCATGGATATTGCGATTGATGTGGAATATAAGCATCTCATTCGTTCTCAAAACCGCTTTTTCGTGTCGGGTAGTGCAACCGCTGAGCTCACAGAGGCAGGGCTTAACGTCACCGTACCTCCAGCGAAACAACTGCTGACTGGCTCCATTAGTTTTGTTCGCGAAGGGCAAAAAACCGAACGTGCAGAGTTCCCCCTTTTCCAAACCAAAGCATTGGCAGAGCTTGCTAAACACAATCAATCTGGCGCTATGACAATGAAGCTATTTGCTGCTGAATTGCCACCGATTAAAAAAGGTAGCCCACTGCTGTATCGTAATATGGAAGTCGGGAGTGTCGCTGATTACGAGCTGACTGATGGTGGCGTGTATATCAATGTGTCTATTGATAATAAATACAAGCACCTTATCACCAAGCAAACGGTATTTTGGAATCGCTCGGGCGTTGAAGTTGAAGCGTCGCTCTCTGGTATTAACGTAAAAGCGGCACCCTTGAAAACGCTCATTGACGGTGGCATCGCCTTCGATAGCTTGCCAGGTATTGAAAACAAGACAGGCGCAAACTGGAAGCTCTATTCTGATTTTAACTCTGCGCGTAAGTTTGGTCAGTCAATCACTCTATTTACCACCGCTAACGATCAGTCCATCAATAAAGGTATGGCGATTAAGTATCAAGGTGTGAAAGTTGGTGAAGTGATGTTGACCCTACCGGATTTCGACAGAGATCGCGTCGAGGTGGTTGCTCGCATTCTGCCTGAATACGTAAAACAACTTACCAACACAGGAGCCTATTACTGGATGGTGAAGCCGGAGATTGGTCTCAATGGCGTGAAGAACCTCGGTGCCATTGTTTCTCAGTATATTGCAGTTGAGCCGGGTAAAGGCGAGCCGAGTAAGTCATTCGCCCTGCATGACTTCGCGAAAGTCGATAATGGCGTGCAGTTCATCTTACAAAGTGAGAACCGGGGTTCTATCAAGCCTGGAACCCCTATCCTCTATCGCGACATTGAAGTAGGCCGCGTAACGCTAGTCGAACTTGGGCCATTCGCAGACCGAGTGGTTTCTACCATCGAGATCGACCCTGACTACGCTTACCTTGTGCGTACCAATAGCGTATTTTGGAATGCCTCTGGCCTAAACGTTCAATTTGGCTTGTCCGGAGCCAATGTCAAAGCAGGCACTGTCGATAGTCTGCTACGTGGCGGTATTACGTTCTCTACACCAGAAGGCAGCCAATTGCAGCCAAAAGCAGAAGCTGGACAAACCTTCTACTTAAATAAAGAAGCAGATGCTAGTTGGACACAATGGCGCACGGCTATTCCTGCTCCCTAGGTAGGCCTTCGATTAAGCGTCCTATAATAGCCCGCCCAGCGGGCTATTTTTTGCTTGCTATTATACTGTTACTTCAATGCGCGTATCTGTGATAGCTGGTTTCATTCACACCCTGCTATGGTTATAATCCAGCGCAACTCAATACAGTATCAAAAGGCTTCATTTTGCATTCTAACGTCTATCTCCCAGAAGATTTTCTAAGTCACGTAGACAGCTTCCTTCCAAAGCACTTATCAATGAGTGATTTTATTGACGCTTGTCGCAGACCACTTAGGAAAAGTATTCGTGTAAACACGCTCAAGACGACCATTGAAGCCTTTCAACAAACCGCCGAACAAAAAGGCTGGAGCTTACAACCCATCCCTTGGTGTAAAGAAGGTTTCTGGATAGAGGCCGACGAGTCTGTTGTACCACTAGGCAATACAGCTGAACACATGGCAGGGCTATTTTACATCCAAGAAGCCAGTTCAATGTTACCACCGAGTGCCCTCTATTCAGACTCTACAGAGAATTTCGAGTCTGTATTAGATATGGCGGCAGCGCCGGGTTCTAAAACCACCCAATTAGCTGCACTTATGAACAACCAAGGTATATTGGTTGCAAACGAGTTTGCGGCAAGTCGCGTTAAAGTGCTCCATGCCAATATTGAGCGTTGCGGCGTACGCAATGCCGCGCTGAGTAACTATGATGCGCGTGTATTTGGTGGTTGGCTGCCAGAACAGTTCGACGCTATTTTGCTCGATGCACCTTGCTCGGGTGAAGGTACGGTTCGAAAAGATCCGGACGCGATGAAAAACTGGAGCTTAGATTCTACAGCCGAGATTGCCGCTACCCAAAAAGACCTCATTGAGAGTGCTTTCCATGCACTAAAAGTCGGCGGTACACTGGTCTATTCAACCTGTGCACTTAGCCCAGAAGAAAATCAAAACGTGGCCGCGCATCTTCTTGATACCTTCGGAGACGCAGTTCAAGCCGAGAGCTTGATCACTCTATTTGAAGGTGCTGACAAGGCGACAACTCCGGAAGGCTTCCTACACGTTTTCCCTCAGACCTATGATAGCGAAGGCTTTTTCATTGCCAAGTTTACCAAACACGCCTCTGTTACTTCACCAGATGTTAAGAAAAAGCTCGGTAAATTCCCTTTTAGTCAGCTTACCAAGAAAGAAGTTAGTGACATTGTCACGCACTTAGAACAAGCATTTTCACTTTCTATTCCAGAAAACAGCGAGCTTTGGAAACGCGATAATGACATTTGGTTATTCCCAAAAGCATTAGAGCCGATGTTGGGTGAGTTTCGCTTTTCCCGAATGGGTATCAAAATCGCAGAGCAGCATAAAAAAGGCTACAAATGGCAGCATCAAGTCGCCACTGCTTTAGCAACTGCCGAAGCTGATGCCGTACCTTTGAGTATTGAAGATGCCAGAGAGTGGTTTATGGGGCGTGATGTGCGTCCAGAAGGACTAAGCGGTAAAGGCGAAGTCTTGGTTAGCTACAATGGCTTTATCATTGGCCTTGGCAAATGGGTGGGAAATCGAGTTAAAAATGGATTGCCTAGGGAATTAGTGCGCGACAAAAATCTTTTTTAAGCCAATCGGATAGCGGTTTTACCTGGTTAAAACCGCTATCAGCATCGCTTTTTTACTGTTCTGTACTACACTTTAAAGGTTATCAAGACACAGGCAGAAAGCGTCCTTCGTTTGACATACTTTCCACGAGGCAAGTATTCAAAAGGCTTATAGGCTCATTGTTACAAGAAATAGCGTTTGAAACACCGTCCATCTTTTACAGTTAGCGTAGGCTCTCCATGAGCCATTCCCCTAGGCCCAAATCAGGATCAGTTTTGGGCCTCTTTTTGGTCGCAAACTTATGATGTTAACCAGTACCTATTCAGCGTTAAGGTAGATTCCGTCTTTCTCGATACGGATCTTACCTTGCTTGTATAGACCGCCGATACTCTTCTTAAATGTACCTTTACTGGTTTTGAATGCCGCGAAGATAGCTTCTGGTGTCGATTTATCGCTCAATGGCAAGAAGCCACCTTTCTTCTCAAGCAAGCTCAGAATTTTCTCACTCAAGTCATCCATTTTCGCCACGCCAATTTTTTGTAGTGACAGATCAATTTTGCCATCTTCACGGATCTGCTTGATAAAGCCTTTAAGCTTCTTACCGACAAACAGCTTGCCGATGACATCAGATGGGAAAATCATTCCCCAATGCTGACCGTTGACAATGGCTTTGTAGCCTAGCTCACTGCGCTCAGCGATCAGAAGTTCGACTTGTTCATTGCGCTGGTAGCGTGCTGGCGTCTTATCCAAGAGCTTATTGAACTTAGTGGTGCCAACAATGCGCCCTGATGCTTTATCCGTATAGACATAAACTAAGATAGTTTGCCCTTCTGACAGGCGACCACGTTGTTCACTAAAAGGGATCAACAAATCTTTTTCTTTAATACCCCAGCTTGCAAATGCACCGACGCTGTTAATGCCTTCAACTTTCATCAGACCCCATTCGCCCACTTGAGCAATAGGAGTATCCGTTGTTGCGACAACTTGGTTATCTGCATCGAAATAGATAAAAACATCGACCGTGTCACCGATAGCGATGTCCGCTGGAGCATGCTTTTTCGAAAGTAGAATAGAGCCATAGTCCTCTCCATCCAAGAACCAGCCGAAGTCTGCTTCTTTAATTACTTCCAATTGGTTAATACGACCTATGCTAATCATGTTTTTTATCTCTAATGGGGTTGTTGGCGCGATTATACCTAACTCCCTTTAAGATGCTAGTTTACCTTGGTTCTGATATGCTTAGCGCAATCTCAGTACTTGGAGAGAGTTGGTTGATCACCGTAGACAAACAAGATGCCATTACGCTAAAAATTGCGCATGTAATGGCCAACACGAAAAAGCTAGACTTAGATGTATTCTTATTTGTTCCCAATGAGTTAGGAATGAAATCTCATCTCATCTCTGAGTCTGATTTTTATCATGAATCTATTTCACAAAAACGTGCCTACTACAGTAATGAAACATTACTTCCGCTAGTCCACTCACGACTGGCGAAACGCGGCCGCTTATCAAACACACAATACCGTGTGAGTTTGAGCTTGTTTGCTTACCAATACGTCATCGCGTTGGATAAAGCAGTGGCGACACTAAAAGAAACCTCGCAAGACGAAGTGACGGCGGATGAAGTCGACGAAGTTATTGAACTGGTGCTCGATATTCTGAAAAAAATGCGTCGCTCTGTTCCTTATGAAGAGCACCTTAAGCGCCACTACGCCAATATTGATAACTACCTGTCTTGGTATACAGGACAAAAGCTGCTTGAGTTGGTCGTGTATATCCCGAATAGTAAATCTTACACGCCTTTAAAAGATCGTTTGATTACGATTGTTGAGAAGGAGCAAGCACATCGTAACTTAAATAATTACAACTCTGACAAAGTAAAGAACGACCCCACTCGTCTTGCCAACAAGATGCGTTTGTTGCGTCGCTTGATTGAGCACCCTATCGTGCTGCAATCGAAATCCACCAGCATGGGAAACAATACCAAGCGAGTCATCAAAGGCTCCGCGACGGGATTGGTGATGTTGTTTGTTACCTCGGCGGTGATATTGGCGCGGGACTATCTAGGGGAAATTACCGCCTCGTTTATTTTGGTGCTGTCCGTCATCTATGCCTTACGAGAAGTATTTAAGGACGACTTACGCGACATAATGTGGCGTTGGATACAACGAGGTAAACCGAAATGGCGTCGCCGCTTTATTGATGCCACAACAAAAAAAGAAGTGGGTAAGAAGATTGAGTGGCTAGACTACAGCACGTTCGACCAATTGCCCGATCGAATTAAGAGTATTCGCAAGAAACGTTCAGTGCAAAGAGAAGAAGAGGTGCTGCACTATCGTTCGCATACCGAAATGGCAACCTCGCGCTTTACAAGTGGCTATGAGCAAACGCGAGAGATTTTAAACATTAACTTTCGAGCTTTGACCCGATTAATGGATAAATCCAATAACCGGATCTACAAACTACAAGAAGGTCAGGTCGTTAAAGAGTCATTGGAGAAACGCCACCTACTCAACCTCATTGTAAGAGAAAACAACCAAGGCGAAGAGCCTGTTTACTATCGCTGGAAGATTGTTCTCAATCGTTCAAAAATTGTCGATATTGAGCAGATACCCGTTTAAGGCTGTTTGGCCTTGAGTCATTTCCTTCTTGGGAGACATTCGCTTTAAGAAGCCTTCGCCTTAAGAGACAACACTAAAGAGAATTCGGCCATAGGTTCATCACCATGCAAACTTGGACACGTGGCCACAATTCGAACCGGTTTATTGATTCGCTCACCCGAGCGAATCGTCTCATCTAGCATCTCATCGATAAGATTGCCATCTTTACAGGTGAAAATCACATCGGCTTCGGGACGTTTAAGAAACTTGCCCTCCACTTCCTTAAATGCTAACGACACACGTTTACCCCGCTGCTGCGCTTTACTCATCGCCATAAAACCGCCAGCGACATCAGCCCCCACTGCAAGCACCCCAAAGTACATACTGTTTAAATGATTTTTAGTACGGCGCTTTAGCGGAATCAGCAACTGCACCTCGTCTTCATCGAGCTTCAATAACTTAGGGCGACAAAGCCAAATTAAGGGCACCTTAAAGAAACCGAATGTGTTGAGATAAAAGTTGGCTTTTTGCAACGCGCTAAACATGTTGAGATCCTTCTGAACAACTAGTCAGACCAGTAAGCCAAAATACGCACCAATTGTCAAAGAAATGTTAACAACACAAAAGCCAAGCGAGAAAACTTTGCAATAAAAAACGGCTGACTTCTATAAAATAAGAAGTCAGCCGCTGAAGCGTTCCTATAATTAGCCTGATAAGGTAGCTCTACTCACTAACGGGAAATACCGTTACCTTAGTTTCATCTTGCAGCAGCTCTGCCAATTGAGGCAAGTCAGACAAATTGTCGACTAGGAGACTCGCTGGTTTGTTAACTTGATGACAGGCGGCTATTGCTTGCTTGACTAACGCCAACACTGCTTCATTTTGAGGGTCATACAGATGAGCTAACTCATCATGCTGCAAATCAACACCGAGCGTTAGCTGGGTTAAACTTTCTAGCTTAAGCACTAAGCCGTCGAAGTAATGTAATAGGCGCTCTGATAGCAGAACGGCCGATGGCGTATCACACGCAAACAATACTTTCAGACCGTTTAAACCGCGAGGCAGTCCGCGTTCCGCCAATCGATCAATGATCTTGGCAGCGTCACTGAGCGCACGAACACAAGGTACAACAATAGCGACATCATGACCTTGGCTTCGCAATGTCTTGATGACTTCGCACTCAAGGGCAAAACAGGCTTGATACGACTCAGAAGAAAAACGAGAAACACCGCGTAGGCCTAACTGTGGATTGATTTCGTCCGCTTCCACTTTACCGCCCAGTAACGCACTCATTTCGTAACTGGTCGCGTCATTGAGTTCAACACAAATCGAAGAGTGTTCAGGCGTAATCGATGACGTGATCGACTCAACAAGTGTGGAAACAAAGAACTCTTCCGCGGTTTGTTCTCCAAGCAGCGCTTGAATGGCTTCTGTTTCTACCGGATCAAGTTCAGATTCTGCCGCGGAAAAGCCCGGGTGAAAAAACACCTTTTCCATAATCAGCTCTGAAATGGATACATAGAGAGAAGACGCTGGGACTTGCTCCACAAAACTGGGCAAAACATTGCCGACATTGAGTCCCGATGGCGTGTTAGTTTGAGGCTGTTCTTTTTGGTAACTCATTGTTGCTCCATGCTCTAATTATTACTGCTTTTGGCAAAATACCGACTCACCACATAGAATACAAGGTATTCAGGCAATTTAATGGCTAACCGACTTTCGTTCAGTAACTTAACAGCAAAATCGCTCTGTTTTTAGGCAAACATAGCGTTAAAATTTAAGTGTTCATGGAAATGATTGAGCAATAGCTATATTAGTGGTTTATTCTACTGAACAATTCCGTTATCTTAACCGCTTCATAATAATTTGCAGGCTGCACCATCATGCCATTAAAGACCGATGAACTAAGAACACAGGCATTAGGTCCAATGCCAACTCCATCAGAATTGAGCGCTAACCACCCAATTACTGATGACGTAGCAGAGCGCATTGCGCATTCTCGCCGTCAAATTGAAAATATTCTTACTGGAGACGATAACCGTCTTCTTTGCATTGTAGGCCCATGTTCTGTACACGATACCGAAGCGGCTTTAGACTATGCTAAACGCCTCAGCGCTATCCAAGATCAGTACAAAGACCAACTATTTATTGTCATGCGCACGTACTTTGAAAAGCCGCGCACCGTAGTCGGTTGGAAAGGTTTGATTACCGACCCTAACCTAGACGGTTCGTACGCACTTGAAGCGGGCCTGAACAAAGCACGTGGATTGCTTCTTGATATCAACAAACTTGGCCTTGCAACAGCAACTGAGTTTCTAGATATGATTACCGGTCAATACATTGCAGACCTAATCACTTGGGGCGCTATTGGTGCTCGTACTACAGAGTCACAAATCCACCGTGAAATGGCCTCTGCCCTTTCTTGTCCGGTCGGCTTTAAAAATGGCACAAACGGCAGTGTTAAAATCGCTATCGATGCGATTCGCGCATCAAAAGCGTCACACTACTTTTACTCGCCAGATAAACATGGTCGCATGACAGTATATCGCACCAGCGGCAACCCGTTTGGTCACGTAATTTTACGTGGTGGCGACACAGGTCCAAACTTTGACGAAGCATCTATCGACGCTGCATGCGAACAGCTTGCATCGTTTGACCTACCAGCACGATTAGTTGTCGACTTTAGTCATGCTAACTGTCAAAAGCAGCACCGCAAACAGATCGACGTTGCTAAAGAAGTCGCGCGCCAAGTCATTGCTGGTTCTCATAAAGTATCAGGTATCATGGCTGAAAGCTTTATTGAGGAAGGAAATCAAGGTATGGAAGATATCCATAACCTTACTTACGGCAAGTCCATTACAGATCCATGCTTGAGCTGGAACGACACCGTTCATATGCTCGATATTCTTGCTGACGCCGTTAAACAACGTAACGAAAAGGAAAGTTAACATGCCATCTTTTGATATCGTTTCTGAAATCGATACCGTAGAGCTGCGCAACGCCGTAGACAATGCGAACCGTGAGATCTCTACTCGATTTGATTTTCGCAATGTTGAAGCAACATTCACTTTAAATGATGAGACCGTCAAACTCTCTTGTGAAGGTGACTTTCAGCTTAAGCAAATGCGTGACATTTTGCGTGGCAACCTGACGAAACGTGGCGTTGATGTAAACGCAATGGAATCTCAAACTGCAGAACAATCTGGCAAGCTATGGAACCAGACGGTATTGTTCAAACAAGGCATAGAGACTCCTATGGCGAAGAAAATCGTCAAGCTTGTTAAGGATTCAAAGATCAAAGTACAAGTGTCTATCCAAGGCGACAAAGTTCGTGTAACAGGTAAAAAACGCGACGACTTGCAAGCAACGATGCAACTGGTTAAAAACGGCGAGCTTGGCCAGCCGTTCCAGTTCAATAACTTCAGAGACTAAGCGAATTCTTTCAGCTTAATCTGTAAAAAATAAAAGGGCGATACGCCCTTTTATTTTACCTTCGCCAACTCAATCACTTCATCACCTTCCTTGAGCAGTTTATAAGAAGACGAATTCGGTTCGACAAACACCACAATACGTTGTTTGTCCGCTTTTCTTGTCATAATGTCAGAAGAGACCTGAGTAACATCATCAAACGCTATTCGCTCTGCATCTCGTCTTACCAAGTCGACAAAGCTAAACGGGCACTGCTTATCATGAAATACAATCTCCGCTTCCTGCATAATTCGCATCGCTTTGATCGGTAGCAGCTCGGGATCTTCGCCAAATTCAATCCAAGTACACGAATCGGTAAATTCGGCATCAGCGTGAATCAACGCTTGATAGGCTTTTTCAAGCTCTTGATTGTCTTTACAATTGATAACAAGCGGCTGCTTGAAAAACAGTTCCCAAAACTTTCTTCTCTCATCTACCGTCGCAAAATGGCGCTTAATATCGCTGCGTTTGCTGGCAGCAAAATCCGCTAACTGAGCCGTGTTCATTGGCAAAACGGCTTCTAACTTCTCTCGTATACCTCGAATCAAAACCGGTGAAGAGCCGCCACTAGAGATCGCAATTTGTACTCTTCCACGGTTAATAATCGATGGTGTAATGAAGTCACAGTAAGGTGTATCGTCCACTACATTGACTAAAATACCGGAACTTTTCGCATCTTTATGCACTCTATGATTTAGCTCAGGGTTGTCTGTCGTCGCCCATACTTGGACAAACTCATCTCGCATCAACTCTTGTTCGTAAAAACGCGGAATCCAAACACACTTTCCACTCTCGCTCAGTTCCCGAAGATAAGGCTCAACTTTAGGTGAGACAACCGTAACACGAGCGCCTGCTCGAACAAGAGTTTCGACTTTTCGACAAGCGACTTCGCCGCCGCCAACGACTAAAACAGGCCTTTCAAGTAAGTCCATAAATAGTGGAAAGTAACGCATAATTTTCCTTTTCTAAACGATATAACTATTCATTCATGATCACCAAAACAGTGCAAAATCGTCACCGAGACATTGATCACAAAACTATTTCCAACCAAATTTAACGCATTTAATAGATGAAAATATAAACAACTAGCGAAATGACATTAACTTTATCTTGCCTTAACGAAACTTTAACACACCACTCTCTAATTCACTTTTTTAGTGCTTAGTTGCACTATTTACAAAGTCATCACACTTAGCCATTCTAACAATTGTTTGGCGTTGAGTGACTACTCAAAAAACCATTTAAATTAATAATTTGAGTATTCATAGTTCATTATCTACGCTTTAAACGGCTGTGACAACTTGCACCAATTCGGTTCAAAAACAACAGCCTCTACCGAAACACAACAATAATTAGCACATGGTATTCAGGCTGGACCTGACTTACACGGAAATAACAGGAAGGATACACAATGGCAAAGAAACTCACTCTTATTGCTTCTTTAGTGGCGGCTTCTGCTGCGATGATGAGTACTTCAGCAATGGCTGCAGACTCAACTCTGGACAAAGTCACTAAAGCTGGCGTTTTAACTTGTGGCGTTAGTACTGGTCTTCCAGGATTCTCTAACCCTAACTCAAAAGGTGAGTGGGAAGGTATTGACGTAGAATATTGCCAAGCGCTTGCGGCAGCGGTACTGGGCGACAAAACCAAAGTTAAATACGTTCCATTGACAGCAAAAGAACGCTTTACCGCTCTCCAATCAGGTGAAATCGACGTTCTTTCTCGTAACACAACTTGGACTTTACACCGTGACACGGCTCTAGGTCTGAACTTCGTTGGTGTTAACTACTACGACGGTCAAGGCTTTATGGTCAAAAAAGAACTTGGCCTAACAAGCGCTAAAGAGCTGGATGGCGCATCTGTATGTGTTCAGTCTGGTACAACAACTGAGCTTAACCTAGCCGATTACTTCCGTAACAACGGTATGGAGTATAAGCCAGTTGTATTCGATACGGCAGCACAAACTTCAAAAGGTTTCGACTCTGGTCGTTGTGACGTGCTTACCACTGACCAATCTGGTCTTTATGCGCTTCGTCTAAACCTTGCAGACCCAAGCTCAGCGGAAGTACTACCAGAAATCATCTCTAAAGAGCCTCTAGGCCCTGTAGTTCGTCAAGGTGACGATCAGTGGTTCAACATCGCTAAGTGGACATTGGCTGCTATGGTGAACGCTGAAGAGTACGGCATTTCTTCAAAGAATGCTGACGAAATGCTGAAATCTACAGATCCAAACATCAAGCGTATCCTTGGTGTTGACGGTCCTAAAGGTAAAGGTCTTGGCATTGCTGACGACTGGGGTTACCAAGTTATCAAACAAGTAGGTAACTACGGTGAAAGCTTCGAGCGTACAGTAGGTGAAGGCTCTCCTCTGCAAATCTCTCGTGGCGTAAACGCACTATGGAATGCTGGCGGCTTCATGTACGCGCCACCAATTCGCTAATCGCGTTTTCATGCTCCAATAAGGGCGGTTTTACCGCCCTTTTTCAAAGGATTTGAGGTTATAGCTGTATGAAACCTACTACGACTCAAGTCGCATCGCAGGATAAACCTGCGAAAAGCGCAAATCTACTATACAACCCCACCTTTCGCTCCGTTGTATTCCAGGTCTTCGCCGTACTCGCTCTTGGACTTTTCTTCTACACCATCGTTAACAATGCTCTAGATAACCTTGCTGCTCGTGGCATCGCTACTGGTTTTGATTTCCTAAGTCAAGAGGCAGGTTTTGGTATTGGTCTAACGCTGATAGAGTACGATGAAACCTTCTCTTACGGACGCACCTTCTATGTGGGGCTTTTAAACACGGCTCTGGTTTCTGTACTGGGCATTGTGTTTGCGACCCTTCTCGGTTTTGTCATGGGTATCGCGAGACTGTCATCAAACTGGCTCGTTAGCCGTTTTGCTGCAATCTATATCGAGATCTTCCGTAACATTCCTCTTTTGCTGCAAATTTTCTTTTGGTATTTCGCAGTACTTCAAGCTCTGCCTTCTGCTCGTCAAAGTATGAGCTTAGGCGAAGCAATCTTCTTGAACGTTCGCGGTCTTTACTTCCCTGCTCCAGTATTTGGTGAAGGCAGTGGCGTTGTGATCGCAGCGTTTGTTATTGGTATTGTTGCGACAATTATTATCAATATTTGGGCGAACAACCGCCAAAAGATCACAGGTCAACAAACACCTATGGGTCGTATTGCTCTTGGACTTATTGTTGTTGTTCCAACGGTTGTATTCGTTGTTATGGGTATGCCGATCACAGCTGAGTACCCTGTATTGAAAGGCTTCAACTTCCGCGGTGGTATCAGCATCATTCCAGAACTAGCAGCATTAACTTTGGCACTGAGTATTTACACTGCCTCGTTTATCGCTGAAATTGTACGTTCTGGTATTAATGCGGTTAACCATGGTCAAACTGAAGCTGCGATGTCACTTGGGCTGCCACGTTCAAGAACGCTTAAGCTTGTCGTTATTCCTCAAGCAATGCGTATCATCATTCCACCACTCACCAGCCAGTACTTGAACCTGACGAAAAACTCATCGCTTGCGATGGCAATCGGTTATCCCGATTTGGTTTCGGTGTTCGCCGGTACCACGCTTAACCAGGTGGGTCAGGCTATTGAAGTTATCGCAATGACGATGGGTGTCTACCTAGCTCTAAGCTTACTCACGTCTGCACTGATGAACGTTTACAACAAGAAAGTTGCTTTGGTGGAGAGATAATATGAGTCAGCATCAATTTCAACCCGATCTCCCGCCACCAGCCAACACTGTAGGTGTTGTCGGTTGGCTACGTAAAAACTTATTTAATGGTCCTGCTAACTCAGTTTTGACGATTGTTTTAGGATACTTTGCTCTATCACTACTTTGGTATGTGTTCGACTGGGCAATTCTTAAAGCCGACTGGGTAGGTACTACGCGCGATGCTTGCTCTCGCGAAGGGGCATGTTGGGTATTTATCAGCGTACGCTGGGAACAGTTCATGTACGGTTTCTACCCGCAGGCTGAACTGTGGCGACCACGCTTGTTTTACGCGACATTGGCACTGTTCGTTGCCCTACTGGCCTACGAACGCACACCTAAGCGTCTATGGATTTGGTTGTTCTTTGTTAACATCTATCCATTTATTGCTGGTGCACTTCTGTATGGTGGTGTGTTTGGGCTAGAAGTCGTTGAAACACACCGCTGGGGTGGCCTATTAGTAACGCTTATTATCGCTTTAGTCGGTATTATCGTATCCCTGCCGATTGGTGTAGCGCTGGCCCTTGGGCGCCGCTCCGAAATGCCAATCATCCGCAGTATTTGTACGGTGTATATTGAGGTTTGGCGTGGAGTCCCACTTATTACGGTTCTGTTCATGGCATCGGTTATGCTACCGCTGTTCTTCTCAGAGGGCGTAGAAACCGATAAGCTAATTCGTGCACTCATCGGTGTGGTAATGTTTAGTGCCGCCTACATGGCCGAGGTTATTCGTGGTGGTCTACAAGCGATTCCTAAAGGGCAATACGAAGCCGCCGATGCATTGGGTTTAAGCTATTGGAAAAAGATGGGACTGATTGTTCTGCCTCAAGCGCTGAAAATCACTATTCCATCAATCGTAAACACCTTTATCGGTCTCTTTAAAGATACCAGTCTGGTACTCATCATCGGTATGTTCGATGTACTCGGTATTGGACAAGCTGCGAACACCGACCCTGAATGGTTAGGTTTTGCTACGGAAAGTTATGTATTTGTCGCGTTAGTGTTCTGGGTGTTCTGTTTTGGCATGTCGAGATACTCGATTTATCTCGAGAACAAACTGCATACCGGTCACAAACGATAAACGGAAATTCGAGGACGTATTATGACGCAACAAGAAGATTACATGATCCAACTAAAGGACATGAATAAGTGGTACGGCGAGTTTCACGTACTAAAAAACATCAATCTAGACGTTAAGAAAGGCGAGAAAATCGTTATCTGTGGCCCGTCTGGCTCAGGTAAGTCAACGATGATTCGCTGTATCAACCGTCTAGAGGAACACCAAGCTGGTCACATTTACGTTTCTGGCACTGAGCTCACCGAAGATCTGAAAAACATTGAAGCGGTTCGCCGTGAAGTTGGCATGTGTTTCCAGCACTTTAACCTCTTCCCTCACCTAACGGTGTTAGAAAACTGTACCCTCGCTCCAATTTGGGTAAAAAAGATGCCTAAAGAAGAAGCTGAAGCGATTGCAATGAAGTATCTTGAACGCGTTAAGATCCCAGATCAGGCAGACAAGTATCCAGGTCAGCTTTCGGGTGGTCAGCAGCAGCGTGTGGCTATTGCACGCTCTCTATGCATGAACCCTCAGGTTATGCTTTTTGATGAGCCGACTTCAGCACTCGATCCAGAAATGGTTCGTGAGGTACTAGACGTTATGGTGGAATTGGCAGAAGAAGGTATGACCATGCTGTGTGTAACACACGAAATGGGCTTTGCGAAAGAAGTAGCGGATCGCGTTATCTTTATGGATGCAGGGGAAATCATCGAAGAAAACAACCCAGTTGATTTCTTTGAAAACCCACAATCCGACCGCACGCAGAACTTCCTTAGTCAGATTCTGCACCACTAATAAGTACCAATGTAATAAAGGCGACCAAGGTGTCGCCTTTTCTTTGTAGGTCTTTGATGTACAGTGGAAATATTGTGTTACAACTTGTTATATCCTTAAGCAGTTATTTTTATTATGATTTTGTGCAATGACTTTCGCTGCGGGACTTGATCTTTTGAACATTTAACCCCATAAATAGTCATATAAACATAAGTCAATCATCTATGAGGAAGATTATGAACGATCCTATGGTATCTCGCAGTTCTGCTCAAGCGAGTGTACTGCAAACAAACAAAGTATTGCGAAATACTTACGCGCTGCTCTCTATGACGCTACTTTGGTCTGCGGTCGTTGCAGCATTCTCTATGGCAATGAACCTACCTCGTCCAGGACTAATCCTAATGTTGGTTGGTTTCTACGGCCTACTATTCTTGACGGAGAAGAACCGTAACAACAGCATGGGTCTAGTATTCACGTTCTTGTTCACTGGTTTCCTTGGTTACACAACAGGCCCTATCCTAAACGCCTATGTCGGCGCAGGTATGGGTGATGTCATCGTTACAGCACTGGGCGGTACTGCTCTAGCCTTCTTAGGCGCTTCTGCATACGCACTAACGACTAAACGTGATTTGTCGTTCCTAGGCGGTGTACTAATGGCAGGTTTCGTTGTTCTTCTGATCGGTATGGTCGCGAACATCTTCCTACAAATGCCAATGATTCACCTAGCAATGAGCGGCATGTTTGTTCTGTTCTCTACTGGCGTAATCTTGCTAACAACTCAGCAAATTGTACGTGGTGGTGAAACAAACTATATCTCTGCAACGGTTAGCTTGTACGTATCTATTTACAACCTATTTATCAGCCTATTGTCTATCCTAGGCATTATGAACAACGATTAATTCTAGTTCGTAAGTTACATAGATTGTATGAAGCCCGAGACACTGTCTCGGGCTTTTTGTTTGCCTACGAACGCTAAAGAATCAGAACAGAATAGAAAGCCAAAACAGCACACGGCACTTGATAAATAAGATAAACCTAAGCTAACCTTGCGTCGATGATCCTCAACTAGATTGCAAATCATGTTTGAATACAACGGAAAAACCATCGATACCGATGCAGAAGGCTACCTACTCAATCATCAAGATTGGGAACAAGGTATGATCACTATTTTGGCAGAGCAAGAAGGCATTGAAGTAACAGAGGCTCACTTAGAAGTGGTCCTATTTGTTCGCGAGTTTTATGAAGAGTTTAATACCTCTCCAGCAGTAAGAATGTTGGTCAAAGCCATGGAAAAAGCACATGGCCCGGAAAAAGGTAACAGTAAATACCTATTTAAACTGTTCAAGAAAGGCCCAGCGAAACAAGCAACCAAACTTGCCGGTCTTCCTAAACCGGCAAAATGCTTGTAATCCAGCCATCGATTCAATTACATAACGCTAATATCGATTACATGATAACAAAGCCTGAATAGACTTTTGTTTGCTCACAAGGCTCTCTGGTTACCGAGTCTACACTCGCCGTCCTAGGGCCTTTTAGCAACCAATCACACAACGCCTCAACCTTCAATTCGTCTCCACAAGCAACCACTTCTACCGAACCATCGTAGAGATTTTTAGCATAACCGGTAAGTCCTAGCTTTAATCCTTCATGGCAGGTGTGATAACGAAAACCGACACCTTGAACCATGCCGGTGACAATCAACTTCTGACAATACTGCGCCATAATTACTCTCCTGGATCCATCGCATGCTATGCTGATTTTAGTTCAGAATGAGGTATTGACGTTTTAACTCATCAAGCCAATTTGCATTTATTTGAAACTTCACACAAAATACCCCACCTTTTCTCCATTTCAACATCGTAAGGTATACCATGGCATCAGCTATCCACCTTGTAAAAGGCCGTGAAAAATCACTCCGACGCAAACACCCTTGGGTTTTCTCCAGAGGCATTTCTCGTGTCGATGGCACCCCAGAGCTTGGCGAGACAGTTGACGTGTATGCGCACAACGGCGAGTGGTTGGCAAAAGCTGCCTACTCTCCAAACTCTCAAATCCGTGCACGTGTATGGAGTTTCACTAAGCAAGACATCGATGTTGACTTCTTCGTTGAGCGTATTCAGCACGCACAACTTCTGCGCGAAGACATCATTGAGCGTGACGGTCTTACAGGCTATCGCTTGATTGCCGCTGAATCTGATGGTCTGCCAGGTGTAACAATTGACCGTTATGGCAATTTTCTCGTTTGCCAATTGCTCAGTGCTGGTGCAGAGCACCAAAAAGACACGCTAGTTAAAGCGTTAAACCACTGCTTCCCAGATTGCTCTATCTATGAGCGCTCTGATGTATCTGTGAGAAAGAAAGAAGGCTTGGAAGAGCGCACTGGCGTACTATTTGGTCAATCACCAGATGAGCCGGTTGTAATTGAGGAGAACGGTGTAAAAATCAGTGTCGACATCATTAACGGTCATAAAACTGGCTTTTATCTCGACCAGCGTGATAGCCGCTTCCAAGCACAGAAATACGTGAAGAACAAAGAAGTACTTAACTGCTTTAGTTACACAGGTGGGTTTGGCCTTTATGCACTTAAAGGTGGTGCTAAGCGAGTTATCAACGCCGACGTGTCGCAACTGGCACTGGATACAGCAAAACATAATGCTGAGCTTAATGGCTTTACTGAAAAGAAAAAAGCCGTATTCCTAAATGCTGATGTGTTCAAACTGTTGCGCGAATATCGTGACCAAGGCACCAAGTTTGATGTGGTCATTATGGATCCACCAAAGTTTGCCGAATCGAAAGCTCAGCTCAATGGTGCTTGTCGCGGTTACAAGGACATTAACATGCTTGCCATGCAAATCCTTAAGCCAGGTGGCACATTGCTCACCTATTCTTGTTCAGGCTTGATGGACGGCAACCTGTTCCAAAAAATCATTGCCGATGCGGCACTCGATGCTAACCGCTCGGTAAAATTTGTTGAACGTTTTGAACAAGCTGCGGATCACCCAACCGACACCGCTTACCCGGAAGGTTTCTATCTCAAAGGATTCGCGTGTAAAGTGCTCTAGCATTTAATGCGTAAACCCGCTTTTCGTTTTCCTCAAGCCAACCTAACTCAGGTTGGCTTTTTTTGGTTTCTAGCGTCTCAAAAACAAGAAACCATTCCATTGTTTCAATTGCATTGGCCAATTTCTTTACTATTTTCAATAATATGTATGGGTAGATCACTGTTGAGGCGATAAAATAGGCGCCAGTCTTACATTAGATACATAATCTAGACAAATCGACATTGAAAAGCACCTAGCTCTCGCTATAGTTAGTACTACAGTGGGTAACATTTTGACTTGGCTGAAATTATTTCAAGACTAATGAGTAAAGCAAAGATGCGAACTCTGTAAAACACAATAGAGCTAAATGAATTCAAGCCGAAGTGCCCAACAGGCACAGGATCAAGGAGAAAGACTTTGAATAAGCTTACCACTACCGCAGCAGCTTGTTTTATGGCCCTTAGCCTCCCTGTTAGTAGCCAAACACTTGAACAGGCCGTTGCTTACACGCTCAAAACCAACCCAGATATTAAAGCAGCGTACAATGAGTATGTCAGTAAGCGATACGATGCAGACGCCGCGGTTGGTGCCTACCGTCCAAAAGTTGATTTAGACGGTGGTATTGGTTATGAGAAGACAGATTTTGACAGAGAAAACTCCATTCCTAGAAATGAGAGTCTCACAAGAAAGGAAGTTGGAATATCTCTCACCCAGCTCATCTGGGACGGTAACGAAACACTCAACGATATAGACCGTACCGCGGCTGAAGCCGAATCCGTGCGCTACCAACTCCTCGCAGATGCCTCAGATATCGCTTTAGAAGTCGCACAGATCTATTTGGACTCAACCAAAGCTTACGAAGTCCTTGCACTGTCTGAAGCAAATTTGGATGTTCATAAAAAGATTTACTCGGATATTAAGAAACGAGTGGATTCCGGTATTGGTTCTACGGCCGATCTATCCCAGGTAGAAGCT
This sequence comes from Vibrio sp. CB1-5, assembly GCF_059412285.1. Classification (NCBI taxonomy): domain Bacteria; kingdom Pseudomonadati; phylum Pseudomonadota; class Gammaproteobacteria; order Vibrionales; family Vibrionaceae; genus Vibrio; species Vibrio sp. CB1-5. Next base: position 96,751 of record NZ_JBJHPB010000001.1, read on the forward strand.
CGTATCGCGAAGGCTCACGGTAATCTACTGGCTGCTCAAAACAATCTCTTCGATACACACACTCAGTTTAAGCGCCTTGTAGGACAAGCACCTCTGGGACTTAAATACCCAAGAGCTGATGAAGTAGCTATATCGCTTTCAGTAGAAGACGCCCTAGAGACTGCAATGGAGAGGCATCCTGTTATTAAGATTTCTCAGGTGGATGTTGACTCAGCACGTTTCCAATACCAACAAACCAAAGGTGTTAACTACCCTACTTTCTATATCGATGCTGGCCACAACTGGCGAAATGACGCTGGCGGCAACATAGGTACCGATAACGAAACCCGAGCGATGCTACGTATGCGATACAATTTGTACAACGGTGGTTCAGATTCAGACCTCAGTGAATCGGCAGCCTACCAGCTCAACAAGGCGAAAGACTTTAGAGACAGAACGTATCGTATGGTTGAAGAAGGACTGCGACTGTCTTGGACGGGACTCGAATTTACCGTTCAGCAACGTGAGTTTTTATCCGATCACGTAGATTCAGCGTCTGAAACCGTAGTTGCCTATCAAAAGCAATACAAGATCGGCAAACGTACTCTGCTGGATGTGTTGAACACCGAGAACGAGTTATTTGAAGCTCGCAAAGGCTATTTAGATGCCAAATATGCTGAGCAATTAGCACGCTACCGAGTCATGAACGCAACAGGTGCCCTGCTTGATGCACTGCGCGTTGATACGCCGTCGGAATGGAATGAGAAAGTGGAGTATTAATCATGAAACTACAGAGAAAACTGCTCATCTGTGGGCTAATGGTATTACCACTTACCGCTGCGGCCTCCAACGAAGAAAACGACAAGTACGAATATATGCCAACACCGGTAGCAGATCAAAAAGCAGATTTGATTGATGACGATGGAGACGGTGTTATCAATGCTAGAGATCTATGTATCACTACGCCGCAAGGTGCAGCACTCGATAACGACGGCTGTGAAGAGTACATTGATGTTTCCAACTCACTGGCATTGCGTATTTTGTTTGATAACAATTCAACCTTCATCAAGCCGGTGTTCCAAAATCAAATCAGTGAGATGGCTGACTTCCTCAAGGAGTACCCGGAAACCAGCATCGAAATTCAAGGTTTTGCGAGTATCGTCGGCAACACGGACAAGAATATGCTACTTTCGCAAAATCGCGCCGAAGTCGTAAGACAGGCCATCATCAACAATGGTATCGACCCAAACAGGCTAACTATCATTGGCTTTGGTGATACTCAACTTGAAGAATTAGGCGATAGTGAATTTGCCCATGCAATGAATCGCAAAGTCGTCGCCTCGGTAGTCGGCTACAAGGGCGAAGTCAAAATGGAATGGACGATATTCACCAAAATCGGTAAGTAGTTTAGTTCTCCATCAATCAGACACAAAGCGCTCTCCTAGAGCGCTTTTTTATTGCCAATTCATTTAGATATTAACGATCTCATGCTAGTCTTGTAAGCAGTTCTTACTATGAGTAGATAACAATGAGCAAATTAACGTCTGATATCGAACAAAACCTAAAGCTGTTTATTGAAGAAACAAGCAAAACCCAACTTGTATGGGGTCTTCGTAACGAAGATGGTTGGTTGGCGTGTGATTCAACCGAGTTCGAAAACAGTGAAGTAATGCCTTTCTGGTCGTCAGAAGAAGACGCAAAAACTCACAACGTCGAAGAGTGGGCTGACTTTGAAGTACTGCACATCCCTCTTGATATCTTCGTTGAAGATTGGCTACTGACATTGGACGAAGATGGCGTCCTGATCGGCACGAACTGGAACGCTCAGCTAGATGGTAAGGAAATGGAGCCTTCAGAGGTTGCTAAGCTGTATCTAAAGCTTAACTAATCAGCACCCTATCGTTTAAAACGTAGATAGATAGCAAAGAGGCGCATAATGCGCCTCTTTTTAGTATGATTTCTCGTTAAGTGATTGCATCACAGCTTGTTGATTGTCGAGGTAATGATTAAGCCCATTAGCTCGCAGCTCACAAGCCGGGCAGTCACCACAGCCATCACCAATAATGCCGTTGTAACAGGTCAGCGTCTCGTTACGAACAAGCTCTAGCGCATCATACCTATCAGCCAGCGCCCATGTTTCGGCTTTATCTAGCCACATTAGCGGCGTAACGATTTCCAACTCTCTGTCCATACCCTGCACCAAGGCACTGTTCATCGCCCTAATAAAGTCATTGCGACAATCTGGATAGCCAGAGAAGTCCGTTTCACACACACCCGTGATGACCGCTGAGGCACCAATTTGATATGCGTAAATGCCAGCTAAGGTAAGAAACAGAATATTGCGACCCGGAACAAACGAGTTTGGCAGGCCGTTTTCTTGCAGTTCATGAGAGACTGGAATGTCATCGCGTGTCAGTGAGCTAATCGCTAATTCATTGAGTAGGCCCACATCCATCACTTTATGTGCTTTTATCCCAAGCTTTTCTGTTAGTGCTTGTGCCACTTCGATTTCTAGCTTATGTCTCTGACCGTAATCAAACGTGATTGCGTGTACTTCGTCATACTCTTTTAATGCTTGCACCAAACACGTGCTCGAGTCTTGGCCACCACTAAAAACTACTACTGCCTTCTTCATTACCGTCTCCCTATTTGGTGTTATGCAATATTTAAGTATTTATGAGTTTGTACCGACAAACGCCAGTTGCGCGCGATACACGTGCTCATGCAAAGCTCAGTCGCGCGTGGCTTCTGACTAATCGGCTGCAGTGCAATCACCACATCCGGCTTTAATGCGACACCATCAAGCAGCGCATCAAGTTGTTCAATATTCTTATCTGTTGCAACAGGGTGTTTAATTTCATTCGCTCGCTCTAGCGCTGAGGTAAGCACTTCGAGTTTGCCTTTCATGGCGATCTTGGGTGACACTGTCACCCAAGTATTCTCAGTGACTCTCACTTCTGACGTGCCACTGGTTTCTATTTGGCAACGAGCATCAATAGCCTCAAACGCCTCACAAAGTGGCGTTAAATCATATTCGCAAGGCTCACCACCAGTAATGACAATATGCTTCGCTGTAAAGCCTTGGGTTCGATACATAGCAACGATCTCATCAGCGCTAACATCACTCCAAGTAGGGCTGTCACCTTGCTTGGTAATGATTTCGCCGAACGCGCGCTCATCTTCCTGCTTTGCTTCCCAAGTCTGCTTGGTATCACACCACGCACAACCCACATTACAGATCTGAAGACGAATGAATACCGCCGGAACGCCTGTGAACACGCCCTCGCCTTGAATGGTTTCAAACATCTCATTGATCTTGAATTGTTTACCGATCATTAAATTTTGCCATTTATGTAAGATGAGCAGACCTTAAAGGATGCGCGCTAGAAATTCAACATTATCCGAACGACAAAATCACTGGCAGTCTGCGGCTAATTTCCCTATTCTGATGCGGTTTTGTTTTATTTCTTTTTTAGGTAAGTCACGTGTACAAACTCATCGCTATCGATATGGATGGAACCCTACTCACATCCGATAAAAACATCACCCCTCGCACTAAACAAGCCATCGCTGCTGCTAAAGCCAAAGGCGTTACGGTCGTTCTTGCTTCGGGCAGGCCACTTAACGGAATGAAGGATGCACTTGTAGAATTAGGTTTAACAGAGCAAGACGACTTTGTTATTCACTTTAACGGCACCTATGTTGAAAAAGTTGCAAGTGGTGAAAAGCTTCACGAGCAGCCACTAACAGGTAAAGATGCTAAGCGCATCGCACGCCTTGCAAACGAGCTAGGCCTGCACTGCCATGCGTTCAGCACGCAAATCGGATTGATCACTACAGAAGCTAACCCTTACACCGACCACGAAGCAGAAATCAACAAGCTCGACTTCACTGTTTATGACTTTGAGCGCTTAGAAGATGACCATGAAATCATCAAAGCGATGATTGTTGGTGAGCCAAACAAACTCACTGAGGGCATTGCTAAGATTAACGCGTCGTATCATGATGATTACACCATCGTTCAAAGTGCCCCATTCTTCTTAGAGTTCTTAAACCCACTCAGCAATAAAGGTGAAGGCGTTAAAGTCATTGCCGATCACCTGGGTATTCCTTACGAGCAAACGATGTGCTTTGGTGATGCCGAAAACGACCATCACATGATCAAGTTTGCAGGCAAAGGTGTCGCGATGGCGAATGCGATGGAAGCGACCAAAGCGATTGCCGATTACATCACAGACAGCAACGATGAAGACGGCGTAGCAAAAGCGATTGAGAAATTTGTGCTATAGTTTTTCGTATTATCGCTGCATTTAGTGCTAACTCGCTGTTTTGAGGGAAGAACATGACCATCCGCCTACTGCTAAACGGTAAAAAAGCTGCTCAAGAAGACATTCGAGAAGCAGTCTATCAACTTCGAGAACAAGGGCATCAGCTTGAAGTTCGCGTGACGTGGGAAGGTGGAGACATTGAAAGGTTAGTAGGAGAAGCCGGTGCTGAGGGTGTCACTCGACTCATCGCAGGTGGTGGTGACGGTACTATTAATGAAGTGGTCGATGCCCTATTCAAACAAAAGCTTTCTCACATCGAGTTAGCCGTCCTCCCTCTCGGTACGGCCAACGACTTTGCTACAGCCTGCGAAATTCCAACTTTCTCCCCTTATGATGCATTGCATTTAGCACTTACCGGCCAAGCAACATTTATCGACGCTGCATCGGCGAATGAAAGACACTTCATCAATATCGCCACGGCCGGATTTGGCGCGCAGGTCACCGCAAACACACCCGTGGCACTTAAAAACTTCTTGGGCGGCGGCGCTTATACCCTTGCAGGACTTGTTCAAGCCATTAACTTTCAGCCTTTTAGCGGCAGAGTTTTGTATGACGGTAAAGAGATTGACAGTCACGTTGTCATCGGCGCAGTATGTAACGGAAGAATGGCAGGTGGCGGTCAACCTTTGTCTCCCAACGCCATGCTCAATGATGGACTGCTTGACGTAGTATCATTGGAAGAGTTTACGCCAGGTGATATTCCCGCGGTGGTTGACGAACTACTTCAACAGCCAGAGTTTAGTGGCACGTTTGTAAAACGAAACCAAGTGAAAATATTGGAGTGGATTTCTGATTCAGTGATGCCAGTGAACCTTGACGGTGAACCATTAACATCAAAGCACATCAAGTTCAGTGTACTGCCAAACGCCATTAAATTGGTGCTTCCGGCTCACTGCCCTGTCGTAGTTAACCTGGATTAACTCAACCTTAATTGTCTCAGCCTTGATTTCCTTAACCAGCCAAACGAGGATCCGGCTCAAAGCTAAGCTTAACAACGTTAAGTTTCTCTAAGTCAAAATCAGGATGAGTAAGGTTTAGCAGGCAACTGAACTCTCTCGGGACAATAGTCGATGGAACTTTGAGGCAAAGACTCATTTCACTGGTGATCCATTCATCACCGATTTGTGCGGTCGACGCTGGTGCAGGATCTTCTTTCCAATCATCTGGCAAATAACTTTGGTCAAGTTCGATGATCGCACTATCGTCCATATCAATGCGATATAGCTCATAGTCATTGAGTAGCTCGGAATCGTTTAGATGCACCAGCACTTCTAAAATAGCTAAAGACTCGGACGTCGCGAGATACACACATCGCGTGCCTGCCGAATTCCATCGCCCACCATAACGTCTTGCCCCCTCGCCATCAAAGACTTGTTCTGTGCTTGTCGCGAACTTTCTTTTTACGATTCGATACAACTGCATTAGTTGAACACGCCATGCTCAAGGCGACCAATGACGCTCAACACTTCTTCCGTTTCAGCACTGGTTTTCAGCATATCGCTTGGCGCTATATACCCTAATGCCTTCACTGGGTTGTGCATCCACTGAAATGCTTTGATTTTGTTGTTCTCAAACAAGCGCAGTGACGCATTGTAGACTTCTGCATATCGATAAAGCCTGTCACTTTCATCTGAGGAGAACTTACCGTCCTTCGCTCGGCGGCTCAGCGTTGCGCTTTTGATGTTGGTGATACGAGCAAGTTCTTTTTTCTCGATACCCGTCGCCGTCGCGAGCTTCTGGTAGGTCGCAAAATCGAAGCCTGCTTCAATCGCTTCATAGAGTTTGCGCCCTCTTGGAGGCACGCCAATCTGCGACCAAAAACTAGCCTTTGAACGAGAAGGAACAAATTTGGTTGAAGCACTCATCTAAACCACCATTTGATACGGTCTTAACATATCAAATGATAGATCACTTTCACTTTCACAACAACTACCACCTAAAACAAAAAAGGCGACCCATTGGGTCGCCTTACTTAAAATGATGGCAATTACTTGATGTTCAAGAATGCTGCGCCGCGAACGCCGCCTGAATCACCGTGTTTCGCCTTCACAATCTTAGGGCATTTCGCCACAGACATTAAGTATTTTGGCACACGCTTAGGCATCTCTTCGTAAATCAATTCGAAGTTAGACAGGCCACCACCCAATGTCACTACATGTGGGTCGTTGCCAGTGAAAATGTTAGCAAAACAGATCGCCAACAGTTCCATGAACATGTCAACAAACTCAATCGCATCTGCATCACCTGCTTCACGCGCTTGAATAATATCAATCGCTTTCTTGCGTTCACCATAATAGTTCGCATAAAGAAGCTCAAAGCCACGACCCGACAAGTAATTATCCAAGCAACCTTTTTTGCCACAACCACAATCCAAAAGAGGCGCTTTTTCTCCTAGATGGAACCACGCATCGATAGGCAGACGCATATGGCCTAACTCGCCAGCAACGTTGTTGCGACCAGAGAATACTTTTCCTTCGTAGATCAAACCACCACCAAAACCAGTACCTAGGATTAACCCCATCACTGAAGGCGAATCTTTAAGTTCCTCATCCCAAGCTTCAGAAAGCGCGAAACAGTTCGCGTCATTTTCTAACTTCACTTGACGACCAATTTTTGCTTCTAGATCGCGACGTAGCGGTTTACCTTTCGCACAGCCGATATTTACTGTCAGTACGGTACCGTCGTCCGCATCTTCCATACCAGGAAGACCGAGACCTACTTTGCCTTCTGTACCCAACTCTGCGTCGTACTTCGCGACTAAGCCCGCTAATGTGTCGACCAATACTTGATAGTCATCAACTGGTGTTGGAACGCGCTCTGTGGCTACACGTTCTAGTTTTTCGTTGAAAGCACCAAACTCAATTTTTGTGCCGCCGACGTCAAAGCCGTAATACATGAAAACTCTCCTTGAAACCCCAATCCGAGGCGAAAAAATAGAATAACTGATGGCATTATCCATATCCCTACCCCCTCAAACCGTGATGCAGCACCAATTTATACCTTTGCTTGCACCGCTTGGCTAACAAGTCGTCACCTAAATGAACACTATTAGAGCAACATCTCGTTTTTTATTAGAGCTATGAAATTATTTAACTCAGGACGGGTAAGATCGGAAGAGAAGCGGGTCTTACTCAACATGTAGCTTTCACGAAAAGCCGCAAACCAAAGTGCGAGTGTATTGGCGGTTTTTCCTTCACCAAATTGCTCAAACACCAAGCTGGCCACTTCTGCGGTCGCTAGGTGGTCTTCATTTACAGACTTGCGCATTACATAATTCGACACCGCTTCTGGTTTGATAGAGCAAACTGGGAATTTGTCGAGATAAGGTGACTTGCGAAACATCCTTCGTGCTTCTCGCCAACTGCCATCCAAAAAGATAAAAAGTGGCTTTTTACCCTCAGATAGAATCATGTTTGTCTCCTGTTGCTCACCTATTTCTAGAACACGAGTTTTGTCATCTACATAATCTTCAGGAAAGATTATAATCGGCTGTAAGGTCTCATCATTTAACACTGCCAACATCTCTGGATTCGGCTCGGTACGATGCCAAGGAAACGCATAGCCTTGCTCAACCGTATCAAGTATTAGGCGTCCGGTATTACTTGGCTTTAGAATCTCTGCATCAGAGACCAGCAGCATAACTGCAATATCAAGGCTCGGTGCGGGTTGATGTTCGCAGATACAATATTGCTTGGCGATTTGGCAGGTTTTACAACGTTCAACTTTTGCACCGCGGGCGTTGAATGGCTTGGTGGCTGCGGCAAGTCGCTCGTCATACATGGCGTGGAAGGCGTGGCGTCTCATAATCATGGTACTTTGACAAAAGGTGGCGGGATTCTACTCTGCCAACGTGCGTTAGTAAAAGGAAACTCAACAGCAATGGAAAACAGTGACACTATTCGCCTAGCGATCTTTCTTTCTGTATTAGTACTCTGCGCTGCTTGGGAGTGGGCAGTCCCAAGGAAGGCGCGAACGCGCAGCCGTTTATTACGTTGGAGTAACAATCTCGCGCTCGTAGGGTTTAACTCTTTAACCTTAGCGGTTGTCATGCCCCTTTTAGCGATTGAAGCATCTTTGCGCGCGGCAGAGCATCACGTGGGGCTTTTTAACTACCTTACCTTGCCCTTATGGCTGGTACTGCCAATCAGTGTCATCTTGCTTGATGGCGTCATTTACTTTCAACATGTCGTGTTCCATCGACTGCCCATTCTTTGGCGATTACACCGCATGCATCATGCTGATAGAGACATCGACGTCACCACTGGCGCGCGCTTCCATCCCATTGAAATCGTTCTTTCAATGTGGATCAAAATTGGCGTAGTTATGGCGCTTGGGATCCCACCAATAGCGGTATTGGTGTTTGAGATTGTGCTTAATGCGAGCGCGATGTTTAACCACAGTAATGCCAAGCTACCACTGGCCGTTGATAAGGTACTACGAAAAATTGTAGTGACACCCGACTTTCATCGAGTTCATCACTCAGTGATCCCCAAAGAGACACATTCCAACTTTGGTTTCTTTTTGTCGGTATGGGATCGCTGGTTTGGCACCTATCGCGCTCAACCAGAGCTTGGACACGATAAGGTGGAAATAGGCATTCCAGAGTTTACTACTAAAAACGAGCAAAGGCTGGATAAGTTACTGACCCAGCCTTTCAGAAATGACCACTAGCGAGATTAAACAGCTAGACGGTTGAGGTCATACTTGTGCAACATCGCTTGCTGATGACCCGCGATATCGGCCACCTGCTCCGCGCTTTCAACCATAGACTCAAGCTGCATATTTGAGTTCTCACCTTGATCGGTAACATGAACGATAGCGCGCCCTACTTCCGCAGTGGCTCGCTCTTGCTCTTCAGTGGCCACAGACACTTGCTCAGCACGCTCTCGAATATGATTCACAGATAACGCTATATCCGAAAACGATGCTTTAACTCGCTCACTAGAATCAAGGGCGTGATTCATTTCAGCTCTAGACTCGATAACAGATTGTCTCGAATCTTGGGCGGCATGCATCAGCTCAGCCATCATTTGACGAATATTGGTGGTTTGCTCTGAGGTATCGCTAGCAAGCTTACGTACTTCATCCGCAACAACGGCAAAACCGCGTCCCATTTCTCCCGCTCGCGCCGCTTCAATGGCTGCGTTGAGCGCTAACAAGTTGGTGTTGTCTGCAATGCCACTGATCATATCGACCATTTCTTGAATTTGCTTCACTTTGCCATCCAGCTCAGTCATGGATGCTTCATTGTTACCCAGTGTCGTTTCGAGGGAATGCAAACGTTGCTGGTTCTCTTCGACCGCTTTTAGTCCCAGAGAAGCAAACTCTTCTGCCTGCTGCGAATCAGAGAATGAGGACGTCGTCACCGTTGCAATCTCTTTGATTGACGCTTCCAATTGACTCACTGTCGCAACCATACTGTCGAGAGATTCGTTCTGCGCTCGCAAACTGCTTCGCGTCTCTTCTGCTGCGCCATGACTGATTTCTGCGGTTTGGTACAGGGTTTCACAGTTACGTGTTACCACCTCAATAGAATCGTGGGTCGATTCAATAACCCGATTCAACTTTCTAGCGATATCGAGCATTTCAGATGGACCTGAAAGCTCTACGACGCCCGTTAGGTCGTGCTCAACCAAACGCTTTAGCTGCCTAGTAATATTCTTAAGGGCGCGATTAACCCAGCGACGCAGTCCAAAGAACAACCCGAGAACAACCATCACTAACACAACAGTTGTTACAAGCAGTGTATAAATATTGGTTTGAATGGTGTTATTCACTACAGATTGGCTTTCATCAATCAGCCCTTCTGCGGTTGTCGAAATGGCAGACAAGATCTGTGTGGTCTCATTTGCCAATATGGCCGCTTTGGCGAGCTCTTCACGCTGCTTGGTCGCAATCTCCAATCGCGCGATGATCTGACGAACCACGCCGTCTTGCTTAAAACCTGTTTTCACCATGTCATAAGGCGCAGTAAAGCTTGGAAACTCACTGATTTCAGGATGCCACTCTTCAAACTGATCGTAAGCTAAGTTGATGCTGGCATAGCGATTGCGCATCTGACGATATTCGCCATTGGCCTTGTTTAGATCGGTCTGCATCATCAGCATCAAGAATGCGCTCTCTAAAGAGCTAGCAGCCGTCACCACTCGTGTCGCGGCATCAGCCGAAGACGGATTGTTTTGTGTAAACAGCAAGCTGATGCGATTCATTTCTTGACCAAGCGTACTGATGGCATATCGAAAACCAGCCACTTCCTTGTCAATACCGGCACTCATGGCCAGTATTTGCGATTGGTACGCCAGAATCGCTTGAGTGCTTCTCTGGAGTTCAACAATTTTCTGCCCAAGGAGCTCTCGCTGCTCGGGTGTCACGGCATTGCCCATACCTGACGCTATGGTAAATAGGTTTTCAACCTTTTGATTACTTTGCTCTACAAGCTGCGTGATGCGTTGGCGGGTCTGCTCTAACTCTTCTGTTGACTCAAGCTGTGTACCATAGTTAAGCAGTTTTACTTGTTCCAGTACATCTTGCGTCAATGCCGCATTATTAAGAGACAGTGGAAGGGCCTTTTCTGATAAGTTATCAAACTGCTGCTTAACTTGATTAAGGCCATTCGTGCTCAGTACACTCACGCCCACAAAAATTAGAATAATGGTTAAGAAGATAGCACTCAAAGAGTGAATCAAAGAGATGGCACGTTTTCCCTTGTCTGGGGTTTTCATAAACAATCCGTCGAGTTGATCCATTAAACGGTAACCAAATAAGTAATAGGTTCGTACTATTTAATAACTTGGTATAGAATTATCAGGATATTAGTAATCCTTAATGACATTTTTATTACGTTTAAATGTAAGCAGTGTGACAGATGAAAGTTGTTAAATTATTGATTTTATATGGCATGGTGGTTTTGCTATCGGCCTGCTCTAGTCAGCCGAAGCAAGCGGAGCATACTCAGCAACACTACAACACTCCTGAAAATGAGCCCTTCCTCGCGGAATATAAAAAATGGCAAGGTGTCCCATATCGTTTGGGCGGCACCAATTATTCCGGTGTAGATTGTTCGGCCTTTGTACAAGCAGTCTTTAAAGACGCCTATTCTGTATCTTTGCCAAGAACGACAGCACAGCAAGTCAAAATAGGCGAAAAAGTTGCCTACAATAACGCACAAAGCGGAGATTTGGTGTTTTTTAAAACTGGCTATAAGACCCGTCATGTTGGAATCTATTTAGGCGGGAATACATTTATGCATGCTTCAACATCAAAAGGCGTGGTGATGTCTCGTTTAGATAACCCATACTGGGCTTCAACGTTTTGGCATTTTAGAAATGTGCAATAACCTTTCTCTCTGCTACTGGATACAGAGAGAAAGTATTAGACAGAGTGAAAGCTAAGATTAATCGTATTTCGCCACCGCAGTGTCGAATAGATTTTTCACTAGTGCGATATATTCCTCAAGAAAAGCGACTTGTTCATTGGTCGCTTTTTTGTTCCAAGCACCAGCCAATACCTCTTCCAGATCTTGAATAACTAAATCTACTTCTTTAAGAAGCTTAAAACGCACGCTGGCATGAAGCTCAGGATTTTGTTCGAAGACCGTCATAATATTTGAGGCAACCATATCCGTTGATACGTCCTCGATGGTCTCTTCTCCTGTATCCCCCAACTCTGAGGTAAACACACTTAGATTGAGTGCAAGGTGTTCAATAAGTGCTTGATAGCCGTCAGTATCTACAACCACGACTGCTCTCCTAGCAAAGACAATAATAACAAGATCATCACCATAACAAACCTAGGTCACGTTTGTAAGAACACAAGAGAAAAATCGGGTGTCACATCAACGATTCTGTGCGCTGACAGTATGTTATGTAAGCAATATTGTTCTACACTAGCCATAGTGTTGGCAGGTGGGAGGCGTTTATGTGGCAAGCAATTTCAGATCAGCTTTCAGAAACTCTAATGTTTGAGTTCAATATCTCCGAGCGTATCAAAATGAGCGGAGGGGACATTAATCAGTGTTATATGATCAGCGATGGCGATCAGCGGTACTTCGTCAAAATCAATGACAAAGACTTTATCGCGAAATTTGAAATCGAAGCCGACAATCTCACTGCCCTAAGAGAAACCAGCACCGTTCACGTGCCTGAACTGGTTCACATTGGTAAAACCAAAGAGTGTGCCTTTATCATTCTCAATTACATCCCAGTTAAACCCTTAGATACCGCTCCCGCCAGTTATCAGCTTGGCGAAGAGCTTGCCAAACTGCACAAGTGGGGCGAGCAAAAAGAGTTTGGGTTCGATCAAGACAACTACATTGGCACCACGCTACAACCTAATCAGTGGCATAAAAAGTGGTCCCGCTTCTTCTCTGAGCAGCGAATAGGCTGGCAACTACAACTCCTCAAAGAAAAACAAATCAGCTTCACGGACATAGATGATTTCGTTGAACTGGTAAATGACCAGCTTTCCGGCCACAACCCTAAGCCGTCGTTACTACATGGCGACCTTTGGTATGGCAATGCGGCTAATACCGCATTTGGGCCAATATGCTACGACCCCGCGAGCTATTGGGGAGATAGAGAATGCGACTTAGCAATGACAGAGCTTTTCGGCGGGTTTAGACAAGAGTTTTACGACGGATACGAGAGCATATTGGCGATTGAGCCTATGTACGAGTACCGCAAACACATCTACAACTTGTATCATGTGCTCAATCACTGCAATCTGTTTGGTGGTGAGTATTTGGATCAAGCAGAAAAGCTTATCACCACCATCCAATCATCGTGATAGCCGTCTTCTAGTCAAGATCAACCAGCGACATGCGGCTTTGCTCCCGATAGAGAATATCCTCTAGTCGAGCAAAGCCGTTTTCTTTATTTGGGGTTGCACTCGGATTAAACCAGTTCGTTCGTAGCCCTGCACGCCTTGCTGGCATTATATCCCGTTCGAGTTGATCTCCAGTCATCACAAGTTGACTGGTATCTATGTTGAGCTTCGACGCAATGCGTGGGTAAAAGTCCTGATCATCTTTTCCAACACCAAGATTGCTAAAACAAAAATACCCAGATAGGTATTCAGCAAGCTGTGCTCTTTTAAAGGCTCTTTTTACGTCTTCTTCCGCCGAATCTTTGGCATTGGTTGCGACATAAATGGGACAGTACTTTGCAAGCCCACTTAATAGCTCCCTCGCGCCCTCGACCTGCTGAACTTTTGGCCAATTACACATCTTACCGCTTTGGGTGGGGTCATCGACCATTAATGTATCGCCCCAGTCAAACAAGTAAATATGGTCACGTTGATGCCAAAGCTTTTCTTGTTCACGCCACTCCTCTCGCAGCACGCCAAACTTAACGCTGTCGTAATAGTGCCCTTGATAGTAACGAACTTTGCGCAGGCAAGCTTCCTGAATCATGCCAAGCTTTAGCGCACACTTCATCATTCGCGGATTCCCGCTCCAGGTGGTTAGCCCTACTCGCTCTATGTCTAGGGTATTGAACAGATAACTCACCCAAGGGATCAGCGCTTTCATGCCGATGTCACAGCCCCATAGTCGCGAGTCATAAACCAGTACTCCAACCTCAAGCCAACGCGTCTTTTGGTCTTCCCAGTAACAACTTACCGTCCCAACGACTCTTTGATGATATTCAATAACAAGCGCTTCATTACCCAATAAGAGTTTGGAAAAGCCTCCCTCTCGAAACTGCGCGCGCGTTGGACGCTGATAAACAAAATAAGGGCCATTGAGCTCCGTCCAAGCTTCATCCTCTGTCATGAGTCGGTATAACGGCTCAAAGTCTTGCTCACTTGCGACTCGCAGCGTGATATCTTGAAAACTCAACCTATCCTGATTCATACCTTGCGCACCTTACTTTCATCAAGAAAACACCATGACTCAGCGCCGTCGAAATATTTAACCTGGGAAGATTTAAGGCTATCCGCCATTCTAAAATTGATGGCCGTTCTCGGAGTCGATAAGCTATCTGCAGACTCATAGTGAGTAACGCAACCACACACAGCGCAGTGATGGAAATCGATGCAACCATCTCCCCAGCGATACGCTACTGTCTCGTTGGCTACCTCAACCGTTACGTCTTGGGGTTGGAAATAACCCCAAAGCGCCGCATATCGACGACAAATTGAGCAATTACAGCAGGTGACCGATTCCGGCCAAGAGTCAAAAGAAAGCTGCACATTTCCACAATGACAACTTAGCAAATTATTCTTTATTATCATTTCCCTGTTCTCTAACCTGAAACCAAAGACACCGCAATCGCCAGCATGATAAAGCCCACTAGCCCCTCCAAAATCTTCCATGAAATGGGCTTATGGAAAATCGGGGTGAGTAGTCTGGCACCATAGCCAAGCGAAAAGAAAAACACGAATGAAGCCGTTACCGCGCCAAGGCCAAAGGAGATTTGCTGAGGGGCATATTGCGTTGAGATAGAACCTAGAAGAACGACGGTGTCTAAGTAAACATGAGGGTTGAGCCATGTTAATGCTAAACAAATAAGCACTGTTTTCATCAGACTGGCATTGCTATCCCCTTCAGGATCTAGCTGATGGTTGCTTGAAAGTGCCGAGCGAAAGCTCTGAAAGCTGTAGACAAAAAGAAAGGCCGCGCCTGCATATCGAGCAACTACTTCGACCGAGGGGTACGCTTCAATCACCGCTCCGAAGCCACTAACACCAGCAGTAATAAGCAACGCGTCAGAAACCGCGCAGACCGCGCAAACTGCAAATACATAGTGGCGCTTTAACCCTTGCTTTAGGACAAATGCGTTTTGTGCGCCGATCGCGAGAATTAACGATAAACCTAACGAAAAACCGGTAAAAAAGACCCCAATATCCAAACCAACTCCGAGTTACATCCATATAACAATCCGATGTTTTAACGCGTAATTAGTTGAATTTCAATCTAAACCTCATTCTCGTGCCGGACGGTAACAAACACATCTTCACTTTCTAGGGTAACTTCAAACAAAATAGGACGACAGCAGACATAGCAGTCTTCAATGTACTCCTGATTGTCCGATGTGCAATCGATGACGGCCTCAAAAGCCTCACCACAATATGGGCAGTTCACCCGCCATTCTTTGATCGCTTCCATATTTCAATCCTTTTGCTTTTTATCAAGTTTAGAATTTGAATATGAAATTAACAAACCTCACTATAGCCAACAGCACTCGGCCATTTAATGTAGCATTTAAGTAGTCACAGACAATGCAATCGCCAACAACATGGGAATCAAGCCCGCAATAAATAGCGATAAACCAAAGCGGTGACACACCATATTGAAGCGGCATTAAAAAACGCCCCATCCATAAGACTGGTGACTGTAAAAAACGGGATGAACAAACCTAACCCAAAGACAGTTATAGCAGCGACTATATTTGCAAGCCCGATCAGACGAATTAGATGGAACATCGTTCCTCCTAAAGCGGCTTAGTCATGAATACGCTATTGGGATCAAGCACGTAATCAGCAAAAGGCTCACATTCAACAAAGCCATGGCCAGAGTAGAGTGTGCGAGCAGCGGCAAAATAGTCTTCTGTGCCCGTTTCCAAGCTTAAACGCGAAAAGCCGCGCGAAGATGCCTGACTTACAAGATGATTGAGAAGTGATTTGGCAACTCCTTTACCCCTTGCTCTATGCGCGGTACGCATCGATTTAATTTCAGCGTGATTTGCATCCAAAGCTTTCAGCGCAATACACCCTAGCAACTCCTGCTCTTCCCACGCCGTCCAAAACTCTATGTTAGATTGACGTAGAGCTTCAATGTCTAAAGCATGAACACTTTCCGCTGGCGACGTGGCATACATGTCATCTAAGTGTTCTCGAAGTAAGGCCTGAATTTGGTGGCCTTGCAAATCATCTTTAACAATATCCAACTGTCTTTCCTTTGGTTGCTAGCTTCAAACTAACACTATACTGCCTCGCTTTACGAAATCCATATCTCATTGAAAGTTAACAGCCTTTGCTGTTTTTTGTGAGGTTTAGATCTCAAAACTCCCCGCGTCCAATATAGATTCACCCAAGCATCAAAATGCACTGAATCAGCAACTCATCATGATATACGAGTCATGCATAACACAAATAAAAACCAATCATTGGATTGTATCTGCAATAGGCTGCTAGTCTAAATCACCTATTAACAAGGACGTTGCTTACTCTAATTTAAACAAAGGCAACTCAAATGAAAAAAATGACACTATCCCTTCTAACGTTAAGTCTTATCTCTGGATCAGCATTGGCAAACGAGGCTGGCTGGCGCGTTGGCGGGGGTGCCAACATTTCCTCTTTTGATTCATCAGCGTTGGATCAACATGGAACCGTAACGGATACGGATAACGGTGTTGTGATAGAGGGTGGGTATGACTTTAATGGAATTGCGGGAGTGAAATTTGGTTTATCCACCAGCTATCCTGAAATGACGCATATCTCGACAGATCAAACAATAAAAAGTCAACTTGACGGCAGCGCCAACTCCCTGTTTATAGGAACCGATTTAGGTTATACATTTCAGCTTGGCGACACGTTCGACATCAAACCCTACGTAGAGCTTGGTGTCGCCTATACCATGGTAGACTTGACGTTAAAGCAAAGCAGCAACGGTAATGACCTTCCTTCACAAGGCACAGATACTGGCAACTGGAATGGCTATTACGGTGTCGGTATACGCACCGTTTATAATAACAACCTCTATTTTGATGTAACTGCAGCAACCATGGATCCAACAGGCAATGTCGCTCAGTACATTGATGAATCAGGTTCCATCAGAGCGACAATCGGTTGGAAGTTTTAGACGCTTTAACAAAGCGGAAAAATGCGCGCTATAACATGAATTTACTGCACCCTCCCTCGTAGCGACTTGGTTTGGCTCTTGCGCTTTTTGTTATCGACACGTCGTTTTTGGGAGGCTCTTGTCGGCTTGGTGGCTCTACGTGCTTTTTGAACGACTGTCGCGGAAAGTATTATTTGCTTAAGTCTTTCTAGTGCGTCTTCACGATTCTGTTCCTGAGTTCTAAACTGTTGAGCCTTTATGATGATGACGCCTTCTTTTGTAATTCTCGAATCAGTTAACGATAGGAGCCTTTCTTTGTAAAAGTCAGGCAATGTAGAACGTTTAATATCGAAGCGTAGGTGTATCGCTGAGCTGGTTTTATTAACCTTTTGACCACCAGCGCCCATTGAACGAATGGCAGTGAGTTCAATCTCCCAATCGGCAATCGTAACGGTATTTGAAATATGTAACATGATGGTTTAAATAGAGTAATCAAAGACAATAATGTCTTCGAGTAGTGGTCGAAACACGGCTTTGAGCGCGTCATGCTCTGGGTGCGGTAAGTAGTTTTGACGGCCTTGTTCATCGCGGAAGGTCATTAGCACAGAGTGCGTATAATCTCTATTTTTGCCTTCAGGGCTATCATTCATACCCCACTCTACCGCTTCTACTCCATCCACTTTTGATGGAATCACCTCGAATAATGACATGAGTGCCAAAATGTCCGCTTCCGTCACTGTCGATTTGAATTGGATGAGTAATATGTGACGTATCATGCCAAGTTCCTATTAACGAATTTACTAACGTAATAATTTCATTAGATAATAACCAAGATCTGCAAACAGTACCACCTAGCACTACCTCTGACGCATCAATGCGATAGCAAACCCTGAACCCAAAAAAGAAACGCTAGCGCCGACATTAAGTCCAGATACTACTCTTGGTTTGTTCTTTAGCCTCGATACCAAGCGTGATGCAAATACGCCCATCAAAGCAAGGTCAGACACCAGAGCTGCCAATTTGCCCTGACTAAGCCCTCTGCCAACCGCAAGCAGGTTATCTGGTCCGGGGGATAACACCAATAACACACATGCTGTGGTATAAGCGATAAAGACTTCTATTGGGAACATTGGCAACTCCATTTGCTCTCGAAAACTCAACCTAAATCAACCATTATGGTCGCATGTTCGCACATTCCCTAGACTAGAAAATTCGTGAATGAAGTCGCAACTCACTACATAAAATAAGATCTAGAATCTTGCATCGTTTATTGGTTAACTCTCTTTAATCATATGCAGATGCACATCCTGTTGAGGGAATGGAATAGAAATTCCCTCTTTGTCGAAACGAAGCTTCACTTCTTTTGTGATATCCCAATACACATCCCAGTAGTCGTCAGTTTTTACCCAAGGTCGGACAATAAAATCAACAGATGAAGTATTGAGCGTATGCACTTTGATCATTGGCTCTGGTGATTTAAGTGTTGCTGGATGAGCATGAATAATCTCAGTGAGAACTGCTTCTGCTTTGAGCAAATCATCGCCGTAACCAATACCAAACACCATATCCACTCGCCTTGTACGCTCGTGAGTAACATTCTTTATTACGTCACCCCAAATTTTACTGTTCGGCACGATGATAATTTGGTTATCGAATGTTCTGATCGTGGTGTTCACAAGACTCATGTGACTTACCTTACCGTCTACACCACCAGCAAACACGAAGTCGCCAACATCAAATGGGCGGTAGATGAGCAGCATCATCCCAGCTGCGAAATTCGAGAGTGTATCTTGCAGTGCAAAACCGATGATCACACCCGCAATACCAAAACCAGTAAGGATGGGGGCGAGGTTTAATCCAATTTGAGACAACCCGACCATAATACCGATCACCCAGACAATATTGCCTGACATCGATACAAAGAAGTTCTGCATAAGGTGAGACAACTTCAGATTTTTATTGATCACAGCCTTGGCGACAACTTTTCTTACCAGCTTAACAATCGCCCGAGTAACAAATAGGATTAGCAGGAAGATCAATACTTGAAATAGTTGCTGTGGCGCGTTGTCAGCCAGCCAGTCTACAGCTTGACTCCACCAGTGACTAATAAGTGACAACATCACTTTTCCGTCAAGGATGTCTTGGGTAATGTTCCCAGTAATCGAGAATACTTGGCGTTTGTATTCTGAGGTATCTATCCCGACCTCATCACCGAGTACAATGAGATTTCGTAAACTTTTGGTCTCAATGCTCAGACGCTGTTTCAAGATAAGTTGAGCAGTTTGCAGTCCCGCTTTATCCGCTTCGGGCGCAGAGGCTATTTGAGAACCTACAGCTGTCGCTTGTTGCCCAAAATACTCAATAGAAGCAGACGTTAATCTTAGTTTGTTCCCAACCAGTCCCTCGAACTCATCTTCCGCCTTTTTGTCTTGAACACCCAACTTTTCAAACCACTCTAAGTTTTGCCAACTCGCGTTATACGTAGTGTTCAAATAGTCCTGTAGCTCACTGTACGAATTCAAAATCGTTAACTTGTTCTCTTCCTTGGCTGCGTTGAACTCTTTTGAAACTTCGTCATTCTTTTTCTCTAGGTACTCTTTAGCCGCAACAGTGTATTGCTGCTGAACTCTTACTTGATCAATCAACGCCTCTTTTGGCAGTGAACCTTCATCAATGGCCTTGCCAATAACCTCGCGAAGATCATTATTTTTATTAAATAATCGAAACTGAATCGCGTCTTTTTGGTCACCTGTGGTGACTTTTAACTGCTCTGATAAATCTTGTATCTCAGCGTTGAGACTATTTAGAGCTATTTCGGTCTTTGATGCTTTAGGGGACGCCGTTTGATCCGTTGCTGTCTCAGCATGAATATATCCGCTAAAAACTGCCAACATCACCGATAGAAAGACCACAATCCGACCGCGTGGAATTGATAAGAAAGAAGAAACACGCATTCAAAACTCCTTGATGGTGCTAAGTTTTTTGTTAGTTCTCTAAATATAGAACACAATCTCAATTTCCCAACGGTCTCCAATGAGAGATTGCTTGGATGATCACCTTCAATCGGCAATGGGAACACAGCACGTGACTTGAATCGTCTATGCTTAACAAGATTCTCACTTCGAAGGAGTTAAGTATGGGTATTCTCTCGTGGATTATACTCGGGCTTATTGCGGGTGCATTGGCCAAGTGGTTAATGCCTGGCAATGACGGAGGTGGCTGGATTGCGACCATGCTTCTTGGAATAGCTGGTGCATTTGTCGGCGGGTTTATCGGTGGATTTTTAGGATTTGGTGGTGCTAGTGGCATCAATATCGGCAGTATTATTACTGCGACACTCGGTGCCTTTGTCTTACTGTTTGTCTACAATCGTTTTCTGAAGAATTAATCGACGGAGCGCAGAATTGCCTTCACAACTGCTCACAAAGTCCGTACATCCGTATTTTGACATGGCGAGATCACGCAGTTTATTAGCGTAAAAGGAGTACTCTTCATCAAGGGTTTGAATCGTAGCTTTAAAGATGACGGCAAACAAATCTAGCTCCCTGCTCTGTTTATCAATATTAGATGGGTTAAATATGGTGTTGCTTCAAGCACAGTCGTATCTGGTTTCCATGTCAGATACCACTTTCTCAAGAAGGTCCTCTAATGCGGAACGATGAATTTTCTCCAAATTCGCGATGTAAAGGCATGACTTAGCCGTTTTGACATTACCTAAAGCCGCTAGCTCTTTCTGGAACTTGTCAAAGCCTTGCATGACATAAATAGTCGTATTGCTCTTTCTGGGAGAGAAACCTGTCATCAACCAAGAATACGTTCCACGAGTGTTAGTGTATCGGTATTCACCAAACCCGATAATACTCTCTCCCCACATAACTGGCTTACGCCCCGTGATTTGAGTGAACATTGTGAGTAATGTCTCAGCATCTGCTCGACGCTGCCAATGTTCCACATTGCGGATAAATTCCACTGGGCTTGCGTCTGTTGGCCGTGTTTTTAGCGATGACATGGTTTGTCCTTGTTTTAGCTATCTCGTTATAGCTTAAACCCTTTTGCCTGTGTAATTAAAAGCTTCTTACCCAAACGACTACTTTCCATCGCCAGCTCAATCAATCGAATGACGTGAAGCGCTTCTTCTGGTTTTACCGGAGGTTCAAGGCCATCCTGAATCGACTTGGCGAGCTGCTTAAAGTACTCCTGATACGCCCCAAGCTCAGTTTTTACTGCCTCTGCTCCTTGCTCTTGATACAGCGTGCCGTAACTCCCCTGTGTCTCTTCTGACCAGTTTAGCGTAATGGGCAGAGCGCCAGAGATGAGCCTAGCTTCTTGAGGATCAAACCCACACTTCTCATAGTTTCCTAGCGTTCCTTTGACGGTGAAACGTCGATTAGGTCCAGCATCAAACATATCGCCGTGCAAAATCGCCAAATGCTCTGGATAATGCAGAATTACATGAAAATAATCGACATTGGTCGAGTTTTCGCGTCGTATTTTGCACTCAGCGCTGACATAATCCGGCATTCCAAACAGCTTCACAGCTTGGTCAATAAGGTGGGAACCGAGATCAAATAAGATCCCACCGCCATCCGTCGTTTGTTCTCGCCAGCGTTGACGGACTTGTGGTCGAAAACGGTCATAGTGGGATTCAAAGTGTTTGATATCCCCAAGCTTCTGTTCTTCAATCAACTTTTTTACCGTTAGGAAGTCACCATCCCAACGTCGGTTGTGATAGACGCTCAAAACTCGATTGTGCTTTTTCGCGATTTCAATTAAGGCTTCTCCGTCTTCAATACGGGTAACAAACGGTTTCTCAATCAACACATGTTTACCATTTTCCAGCGCTAGTTTCGCCAACTCAAAATGAACATGGTTAGGGGCGGTAATAATGACTAACTCTGCATCTGTATCCTCGATCATTGAGATTGCACCGGTGTAGTGTTTAACATCTGGCAACGTAATATTGACTTCATCCGCTTTACTGGTGCTAATGGCAGTTAGTTCAAACTCAGGCAAAGTGGTGATAAATGGGATCTGGAAAGTTTTGGCGGAAAATCCATATCCGATGATGGCGGTTTTAATTCTCTTCTGGGTCATTGAACACTCTCTTCACTTATTAAGACTGCGGCATCATCAGCATTTCACTTAAGCGAAAGCCTTCACTTGTCGCTTAACGTGACGCAAAGCATGCAGATTAACTTACAAAACAGCACAAAACCTTACCGTCAAATCAACGGTCATTACTAACTCAATTGAGAGCTTGAGTGCATTGAGTCATAAGCCTAATGTTCGAAAAAGCGTGCTCGGTGGCGCATTCGATGACTTCTCACACGCCATTCTGGGTGATATGACTATTGAACAGATCAAAAAATATCAGGCGAGCAAGGCGTTTATAGGAATTGGTGCGATATCAGAATCTGGTATCACTACCGATTTAGAGACCGATGCCAATCTGAAACTGGCGATGGCAAAGCAGTCTAAGCAAGTGATTTGTGTAGTGGATAGTACTAAGTTCAACACCCAACTGATGTACCAATCTTGTACATGGGCGGATATTGATATCGTTGTCACGAATCAGCGACCGCCAGAGAACATCGTAAAGCAGATCGAGCTTCATGGTGTGGAAGTGGTTATCCTTCCTGAAACATAAGAACCAAAACCACAGTACGTGGGGTGTGCTGTGGTTTTGGTGCGGCAGAGTGTGCTATCGCTCACCCAACACTTCAAACTCATCATGGGTTAAACGATATAATCCATCTTCTTGTATCTCCAACAATTCTTTTTTTACCACACCGAACGCTTTGTTCATCGGCCCATCTAGAGGCGTTCTGTTTGGATAGTGATACTTGTCATTCAGCTCGGATACACCTTTTTAAAACGCTCAAGTACTAATTCACTTTCGGGTGAAAATACCACACCGATGTCGTTGGCATACCATTCAAAAAACTTAATATGGGCCTCTTTCCACCAAGCGTAAGTCCGATCGCCCTCGCCCTCCGCATAGGCGAACTCTTCGCTCACTTGATTGAACGGACACA
Source organism: Vibrio sp. CB1-5 (assembly GCF_059412285.1). Taxonomy (NCBI): domain Bacteria; kingdom Pseudomonadati; phylum Pseudomonadota; class Gammaproteobacteria; order Vibrionales; family Vibrionaceae; genus Vibrio; species Vibrio sp. CB1-5. The sequence continues at coordinate 119,871 of NZ_JBJHPB010000001.1, forward strand.
CTTCGACGGACGTTAATTGAATCACACATATCGGGTTTTGTTGCCAATCTAAGACAAGCGAGTAGCTGCCAACTTGAGGTAATGGTTCGTCTTCGGCATCCCAACCCGCTTTTAATCCGCATGATGCGGTTTTGATCCCTTCGTTAATCAGTCTGGCGCACTCGTTGGCGTTGTACTCATCGGCACAGTAGTGCTCAGCAATGACGTTGTCGATATTGACGCTTTCAGGATTCGGCAGAGTATCGAGAAACTGTTGGAAAAACTCTCGTTGAATAGGTGTCATATTATAGTTCCTTGACCATGACTATCACCTCACAGCCTTTACTATTAGTTTGATGAAGCTTTTTCCATCCGAGTTTCGCGTACAATCCGCCGGATAGATCTTCTGTTTGTAGATAAAGTTTCTCAACCCCAAGGGCTTTGGCTTTCTCGATCACGCTATTGACCACGATTTTCGCAACACCTTGGCCTCGATAATCGGAGTCCACATACACACCACCAAGCCAATCCTCATAGTCAACGTAACTGGGTATTTCATGTTTACGAATATGCGCAGTCGCAATCAGTCGCACGTCATCACAAATAACTATATGCGCTGGAATGGAGCCGTCTTGTAAAAAGGTCTCAAGCTTCTGGGTATAGCTTTCCAACGTATTATTGGGATCTCGCTTGCCCCAAGCATTAAAATACCAATCGATGACTGTCGGCTTGTGCTGAGGCACATCAGTCAACAATACGCTACGCAATTCTTTGTTATTGGGGCGGTTTAAACTAGACATAGGATTCAATTCCCTTTTTCTGCATTAAGAACTCCGGCTGTTGAATCGACTTAAACCCAAACTTTTGGTAGAGAGAATGCGCGTCGACAGTGCCGAGCATGGTACGTCTCAAGTCTTGTAAGTCAGGGTGCTGTTCAATGGTGCTCAATATGAGCTTGGCAATACCTTGCCCTTGCTTGTCATCGACAACAAAGACATCACTCAGATAGGCGAACGTCGCACGGTCAGTTATAATGCGTGCAAAACCGACTTGGTTACCGTCACTGTCATAGGCACCGAAACACAAAGAGTGTTCAATCGATTTTTCAACCACAGATAAAGGAACGCCTTTCGCCCAATAGCTGTTTGAGAGATAACGGTGTATGAGTGTGATATCGAGGTGTTGTTTTTCAGTAGATACCGAATACGGCATAGCGGCTTATCTCCTTCATCCTTGAACTTGTTATAGAGATAAACAATTTAGGCTTTGATATCAATAGTCTATTTATATCGCAGCAAGCTATTTGCGGGAATTTCGACGAATAGTCACAACCATCAAACCACCGAGTGACAAGGCGAAGACGATGGGCATTCCCCACAGGAGCATGTTTTTACCGCTCAATGAAGGTTGATAAAGGACGTGCTCACCATAGCGATCGACCATGTAATCTTTTACTTGCTGATTGCTTTTCCCTGATTTAACCAACTCAAATACTCGTAATCGAATATCCTTTGCGACTGGAGAGTTAGACTCGATCAGGTTTTGGTTTTGGCACATGGGACAACGAAGCGTTTTAGCGAGATCGATGGCTTGCTTCTGCTGTTTGGGAGTATCAAACTCAAACAAGTCAACGGAGTGCGCTTGTGTCGCGAATGCATGACTTGAGCATAGCAAGAGTGCAAACAAAAGCGTGATTGGTGAGAAAGCCAAACGTAATTTATCAATCATTCGCAGTCCCCCTCAATGACGACATCAATGACGCATTTTTTGAAGCTACCACATTCTTGGACGAACTCAGCAATGCGGTACATGCAGAGATACACACCAATAGTGCACCGAACCAAATCCAACGCACAAACGCTTTGAATTGAATGCGCACGGCGTAATCTGTTGTATCCACTTTATCACCCAAAGAAATATAAATATCACCGTGCCAAAGTGGTGTCATGGAAGGCTCTGTCATGGTCATAACTCGCACCGAATAGTGACGTTTTTCTGGCGTAGCGATTCTAGTATATTGGTCGTTGTCTTTATCGATGATATCAATAACGGCTTGCTCAGCGGTAAAGTTTCGACCTACGTATAAATGTGTATCAACGTAGGTAACTTGGTAATCACCAAAGTCTACTTGGCTGCCAGGACCAAGTCTCTTGGTGATTTCATAAGAGTATTCAGCATTCATCACACAGCCAAACGACGCGATAGCAATACCAATGTGCGCAATACATGCCGAGAGCGATGTCTGCTTAGTCTTGGTGAAAACTGCAGCAATATGTGACATAAACACCCAAAGGCTTGCCCAAACCGTAAAGAGCGCCCAGTTCGACCACTGCGCGCCGACTGGCTCATAGTGCGTGGTGCAATAGATCACGATAGCAAAGGCCAATATCATTGAAACAACCAACAAGATAACGGGCCGTCCAATACTCAGCTTCTGACTGGTACTCGACCAGCTAAGAAACGGTACCGCTCCCATAACAAATAGACTCACTATCGCGATGGGACCAAACAACAAATTAAAGTACGGAGCACCCACGGAGATATTCCCAAGCCCTGCAAGTTCATAAACCATCGGATAGAAGGTGCCAAACACAACGACGGCGGTAGCCAATACAAACAAATTGGCTGAAATCAGTACTAGAAATGGCTTAGTCACCACGCTTGTAATACTGAGCGACTTGATAGAGTCGGCTCTAGCGATTAAAGCGACAAACGCGAAAACAAACACTGAGGTTAGAATCGCTAGCAGGCTAAAGCCTTTGGTTGGGTCTACAGCAAAAGCATGCACCGATGTCAGCACCCCAGAGCGTACAATAAAGGTGCCAAGAATACTCAAACAGAAAGTGACAAATGCGAGAGAGTAAGTCCAAAAGACAAGCTGTTTGCTGCGAGCAACCATCATGGTATGCAGCAACGCAGTCGCGGTAAGCCATGGAAGCAGCGATGCATTTTCAACCGGGTCCCAAAACCACCAGCCTCCCCAGCCTAACTCGTAGTATGCCCACCAAGAGCCTACAGCGATGCCTGCTGTCAAAAACAGCCATGCGATTAAGGTATAGAAACGTGCACTTGGAATCCAATCAAAGTCGACGTGTTTTGTAAGTAGCGCACCCAGCGCCATCGCGAGAACCGACGCAAACCCCACATACCCGATATAAAGCAAAGGCGGATGTATGATGAGTCCAATGTCTTGGAGCATCGGGTTTAAATCGCGACCTTGAAGTGGGATGACTGCATTCAACTCGAACGGGTTTGATGCCGCCAGCGTAAACCAAGCGAAGATGGCTACGATGCTCTGCATGATCCAACTTGCGTGATTCTTCGCACTGATACGCTGTTTTGAACAAGCAATGACAATACCCCAAAGTGACAATGTCACCACCCAAAACAGCATTGAGCCTTGGTGTCCGCCCCATGTTGCTGCGAGTTTGTAACCTAAATGGAGTTGGTGATTGGAGTTGTCTGAGACATATCGAATTGAAAAGTCGTCAACCGCAAACGCATAAGCCAACACCACAATGGCGCTCAACGCGAACAAAAAAGATATCGCGCTGAAAAATCGGTTTAAATTATTCGCACTTACAACATTTTGCTGACCTTTGCTCGCGATAAAGGCTCCATACAACACAGCAACCGTACTCGTCACTGCCACTGCAATTAATGTGAATAACCCTATATACCCGAGCATAACACCTCATACGAGACGGCTTTCCATCCCAATAAATCAAACCTTTGAAAACACGCTTTTATTAACCCAACATGCTTTCAAAGATCCCCCGCAAAACACGGGGGAACTAGACTGAAAAACGTTCTAAACTACGGTCATCTGTCCTGCATACAGCACAAACGTACGCAGCATCAGCACCCCAATCAAACTCAAGGTAGTCACCACAAGGATGAAGCCGTGATTCAACTTCACCTCTCCTGGGCTAAAGTAGTTTAGCGCCAATGGCAACAGCATCCCGATACCGATCACGCCATACCAGAACCAGCTAGACCAAAAACCACCGCCGATGGCATTCCATGCTGCCACTTCGTTTTGACCACCACTGAAGATAAGACCGGTAAAGAAAGTCACAATCACAAACAGTTCAAACAACACCACTGGACGCTCAAAGCTGTGCACCCACTTCACGCTTGGACTATGTGAATCTTCTTTAAACACAAGAATACCGAACAGCAAACTCGCTGCTGCGCCCGAAGACAAGCTCGAGAACAAGAACAAGATTGGCAGTACTGGGTTATTTAGCATCGGGTACGTTTTAAGTGCCGACAGTAAGAAGCCCGTATATGCCGCCAATACGATAGCCAGAAACCCTAAAAACAGTTCTAGTCCGTTTTCAATTTTCTCCAGCTTAAGCAAAATGTTTTCGACAAAATCGAATTTGCTCCCTAGCACATCCATGATTGGCTTTCTGAAAATCATACCAATCCAGATAAACAACACCGCCATATACACTTGGAATAAGATGACACCCATCGACATCACTGAGGATGGATTGTAGTAGATCATGATTTTCCAGAACTCAAGCGGTTTGGTCAGGTGGAATACCAAAATAAGCAAGCCAACAATGATGCCAAAAGGTGCTAGCCAAGCCATCGCCTTCATGATGCCATTTTGCGCTGGGTCGCCTTCGATAACCTTACGCTTGAGGTAAATGGCAATTAGAGCGGAGCCTGCTGACATCCCTGCTAAGAAAAGATAGATCGCGATGATCCAGTCCCAAACAAGGGAGTCGAAATGAAAGGCTGTTTCCCACGTACTCATACTACACCTCCCCCTTGTGGAATGCGGCTTTGAACAACTTAGGTTTCGTGCCTAGATGCTCCTTATCGCGATAAATCACTCTAATGCTCAGCATTTTATTGATGTCGCTATTAGGATCATTCAAATCACCGAACACCAATGCCTTAGTTGGACAACTCTCTACACATGCCGGCAGTTTGCCCTGCGCCAAATTAGTATCGCGGCAGAAATTACATTTGTCTGCAGAGTGATTCTCAGGATGAAAAAAGCGCACTTGATAAGGACAAGCGGCTAAACAGTAACCACAACCCACGCACTTTTCTTTATGTACGTCGATGATGCCTGTCTTCTCATCTTTGTATGCTGCGCCCGTTGGACACACGTAAACACAAGGAGGGTTCTCACAATGCTGGCATGATTCACGAGTAAATCGGTACTCGACATCAGGGTACTCGCCTATCGGCTCTGAGCGGTGGATTTCCAGTCTGGATACCCCTTCAGGCACTTTATTCACCTCACGACAGGCATCGGTACAAGCAGTACAACCAATACAAGCATTTTCGTCGTGGAGCATGCCATAGCGCACCGCTTTCTCGGTTTCTTCACTTGCCACCGAATTACGTGCAGTGACGACTGAAGTTGTTGCGACACCAGTGGTGAATATCACAGCGCCCGTGCCGGCAAGAAAGTTTCGTCTTGAACAACTCATATTACTTGCCCTCCTCTTCACGTTTTTCGTTGAAGTCTTTGTGGCAATCGACACACATCTTAATTTTTGTTTTGTGGTCGTAAGACAGCACTTTGGCTTTCTCAGCATGAACTGAATGGCAATTGGTACAGGTTAGATTCTTTGCGTGAACGTCATGCGTCCAGCTATCTTTTTGCAGATATTGGGGTTGATGACAATCTGTACATCGACTGTTTGCTTTGAGAATGGCCTCTGGATCTAACCAAGTTTTATCTGTACCTGGTTGAGACTGTGCAGCATGATATTTAATCACCGTCGACGCACCATCACGATGGTCTGGTCCGATATTGCTATGACAGTCTGTACAGCTTGGCGCCGCACCTCTAATCTCGACAACATTCTTTCCATGAGAGCCTGCCAGAGTTTGTTTCGAGTCTTTGTGACATTGGATACACTTGTAATCCTTGTCACGTATCAACTCCACCTTATGCCGTGTAGAGTCCCCTTCTTGCACGAGGGCTGCATCGTCGGCAAAGGCATTGAGTGAGTAACCACAGAGAGTAAATGCTAGGAGGGCCTGAAGCATTATCACCATGGTCAATTTAACATTGCCCATTGTATCCTTTCCTTAAACCCAATATTGCGAACCTAACCATTCACTTATCGGATTAATAACCAATGACTTTTCCTTTCAATCAACGAACTATTAAATATAAGTCCGAAACTTACTCAGAAATGAAATCAATTCTTATTTAGGATGAGCCACAACGCTTCACGGTTAAATAATAGTACGACTCCCTGTATTCCCCTAACCACTTGCGTTCAATTAGTGAGCGATATCACTATTGTTAGTGTGTGAATTTTTACATAAGCCATTGTTTTTAATGGCAATGAAACTCACATCAAAAACAACCACACCTAACCCTTTAGGGTTAGATGGATGTAGATGTGAGCTTCATCACCTAGCTAAATTGATCTAAAACAGTAAATGGACCGAGTTGTAATCAAATATTACTATCCATGAGTTAATATGAATACGTCTAACAATTAGACATCTCCAAATCTTGTTTAGGAAATTTGCCCCACAACGCATTTCAAAAATTAGAATATGGAGATACCATCGTGAACAAGCACTGGATTATAAGTTCCGTTGCTGCATTAGCTATATTAGGTGCCGCTAGTGTGCCCGCTTTTGCTGCCTCTGAAAAAGAGTTAATGGACCCGAGAAATCAGGCCTACGAACAAGACCATCCTGACCAATACCATTCTTGGAAACAAACGAGCGAGAGTGTCGAAATCGAAGACGCCCTAGCCCACGATCCCAATATGGTGATCTTATGGGCAGGCTACGGCTTTGCTAAAGATTACAACAAAGCTCGTGGACACTTCTACGCACTAGATGATGTGCGCCAAACACTAAGGACCGGTGGCCCGACCGATCCAAAATCAGGCCCAATGCCTATGGCATGTTGGAGCTGTAAAAGCCCAGACGTAGCACGCGTAATCGATGAACGCGGCGAGGACGGTTACTTTGAAGGCAAATGGGCACGCTTAGGTGCTGAAATTTCAAACCCTATCGGCTGTGCAGATTGCCACGACACACGCAGTGAAAAATTCAAGAACGGTGAACCTGAACTCGCACTGACTCGTCCTTACGTTGAACGCGCCTTTGAAGCTATTGGCAAAAAGTTTGATGAACAATCGCGTTTAGATAAACAGGCTTCGGTTTGTGCTCAGTGCCACGTTGAGTATTACTTCACAGGGCCAACGAAAGCTGTGAAATTCCCTTGGGATATGGGCACCACTGTTGGAGAGATGGAACAGTACTACGACGCACTCAACTTTAAAGACTGGCAGCACGCTGTCTCTAAAGCGCCTATGCTAAAAGCCCAGCATCCGGGCTATGAAACTTGGCGTGACGGCATCCATGGCAAAAACGGCGTTGTTTGTGTTGACTGTCATATGCCGAAAGTGACCAAAGAAGATGGTACGGTTTACACAGACCATAAAGTAGGCAACCCATTTGATCGCTTCGAAGATACCTGTGCAAACTGCCATACTCAAAGTAAAGATCAGCTACAAGGCATCGTATCGACTCGCAAAGCACAAGTACTGAATATGAAACTCACGGCTGAGAAGCAAATCGTAGCCGCTCACTTTGAAGCTGGTGCCGCATGGGATGCGGGTGCAACCGAAGAAGAAATGAAGCCAATCCTAACCGATATTCGTCATGCGCAGTGGCGCTGGGACTACGCAATCGCTTCTCACGGCGTTCACATGCATGCACCTGAGATGGCACTAGAAATTCTTGGTACATCCGTCGACAAAGCGGCTGATGCTCGTGCAAAACTGATTCGCTTACTTGCGAAAAAAGGCATCACCGACCCTGTTGAGATCCCAGATATTTCCACTAAAGAGAAAGCGCAAGCAGCTTTAGGAATGGATATGGATAAGATGAACGCAGAGAAAAAGCACTTCTTAGAAACCGTAGTACCGGAGTGGGATAAAAAAGCGGCTGAGCGTGAGGCGAACTACTAGGTTTTCTTACTATTGAATATGTGATCTATTCGAGATTAACGTAAGCCCCAACCCAATGGTTGGGGCTTTTTGCTAGAATCGTAAGTAGCTGAAACTACATTGTGTTTCCAAAAGCACGAACGGCACACATACACATAAGGGATCTCATGAAAAAACGTCTTCTGCTTGGTCTATGTTTAGCCTCTACTTTCTCGTTTGCCGGTACCTACAATAGTGTGTCGGTCGGTACCACCAGCGAAGGTGGCTTTGGTGTAGGCCTCTATTACGACAGAAACCTCAGTTATGGTTTCTACGCAAATTTGGCTGGAGGGACAGGGCCGAATAATGATGATTTTGGCCTCAATGTCGGATTAGTTAAATCGCTCAGCGACAACTTTGTCGGTTATGCTGGTGTAGGCGTAGCGAATCGAAGTGAAGAGAAAATTACAGACGCGCCATTTAAAACGTATGAATCGGATTTACGATTCAACGGTAACATAGGCTTACTCTTTAAAACCGGTGTCACTGGTTTCACCGCAGATGTTGGCTACAACACCGGGTTAGAAGCGGCCTACTTTGGTCTTGGGTATACCTATTAACTCTCACCACCAACTCGTTCTCACCAATAATTCTCACTCGAAAAGTGCCCTGGTTTTCTTCGCAAATGTTTAGATAAACTAAACATGAATTTAATAAAAAACTTAACGTATAAGAAAGGAATTCGGTTCTACCTCGGTCTTGGTGTAGTGTGTGTTGTAAAAGGATTTTGAGAGTGCCCATGAAACCATGTTTTCCAGCAGTTCCCTTTGAAGGTGTCAGTGAGAGTCCGGTTAAGTACTGGCTTCACGAGTATCGAAATACGATATTCGAGTTTACACAGCCACAGCAAATTGCTCTATCTAGACTACTTCCCTTATTGGTGTGCGGAGAGCAAAGCTCACAATGGGTTTTCTACAACGAGGCACAACGTGATCTTCCCAAAACGCTCGCGTCAGCCCAAAGCGACTTTGAACGCATTGTCGCTGATGAGCAATACCATGAAGACGCACTTGAGTTTGTACAATCTCAATTAGAACAACCTGCTGATGTTGTAGCGATAAAACGCCGCAGTCAGCGCTTTTTTGCCTCGCTGGGTTCCAGAAACACTTTCGAAGAACACTTTGCTCAAATCGCGTGTCTTGACGCATTGGTTTGTAAAATCATGTTGAGTCTAGAAAAAGGCCGGCTTGACCCGTACCATCCATTTGTTTTGCTATGCCGATCTATCAAACAAGACGAAGCACGTCATGTTACTGCCGCAAAAAAGCATGCTGTCGCTCTAGGATACGACCGTGCAAAATGGCAAGCACTCAATACACTGATTTCACAAAAACTGTTCAAACTACTCAATACTGAGCGAGAAGCGTTTGAGACGCTTGGCATTACTCTTGAGCACATTTTTGAAGCTAGGGAGAGCTAATATGAGTGCAACGTTTCTGCCTGGCAGTGTATCACTGCTCGCAGCCCACCATTTATTCCCAGAACAACATTTGGACAACGCACAACTGTTAGATGCGTTAGAGCGATTGGCTGGGAAACGCTATGCAAAAATTGCGTCTCGAATTTCGCCATTTCTGGGTATTGAGGGGCGCCATTTCTCTCGCAGCATCTATTCGCATACCAGCGCACCGACGCCAAGTAACTCTGATCTTGTGGTTAGTGTAGTGACACGACTGCTTGAGCAATCTAACACTCGTTTAGACTCTATCGATTATTTAATTGGCCACACTACAACGCCTGACACACAGCTCCCGCCTAGCATTGCATGGGTCGCGGAGAAGCTTCGCTATCACGGCCCTTTCATGGAGTTAAGGCAAGCCTGTACTGGATTTTCAAGCGGACTACAAATCGCCGTTCCTAGAATGGCGATGTTAAACAAGCCTGTGATGATTGTGGGCAGTGAAACGGGATCTGTGTACTTTGATTATCACCCAGATTTTCTCGACCAATCCCAGCTGGTCAATTACATGCAAATGGGTGATGGAGCCAGCGGCGTCATTATCGCTCCAGAAGACGTACCGGGATTGGGTAAGATTTCAGACTGTTTTACAGGTCAAATTGGCGTTGAGCAATCACCAGGTTTATCGCTAGACGGCGGCTCAATGTCCGTATATACCCAAGATGGCAAAGCTCGTTTTCATCACGATGCCAGCAACGTAAGAAAAAGCGGTGAAGCGTTGTTTCAAGCCAGTATTCTTGCTTTGAGAAGCCGTGGCTATGAACTCAACGACTTTGACTACATCATCCCCCATCAAGCAAGCGGCCATATCGACACCATGCTAGCTGAAGCACTAGACATTGATCCAACCAAGATCATTAACGACGCCAAACACTGGGGTAACCTAGGTTCTGCTGCTATTTGGTGCAGTTTCTCTAAACTCGTTAATAGCGGAGCACTATTGAAAGGAAGCAAGGTGGTGATTCTTGGAGCCGAAGCAACTAAGTATATGTATGGTGGATTTGTGTATACACACGCCTAGAAACGAAACAATCTTTATTAGCCGCTAAAGCTTTTAGCGGCAGTGATTCAAAGCCTTTAAGTCATGAACTATTGCATGCCTTTGGCTTGGTTAATTTTTTCAACAAGCGCCGCTCTATCTATACCCACTCGATTCGAATCCAATATCTGCGTCCAAACACGTATCGCCTCATCATATTCTGCATTTAAGAAGTAGTCCGAAGCAATAAGTTGCAATGCCGTGTCGTTGTCACTGTCAAGCTCTAGTGCTTTGTTTAGGTAGCGCTGAATGTCAGGCGTTATCGTTTGTGAGGATTGATAGTAAAGCGCCGTAGCCAAAGCCGCATACTGCCCTGAATACGGCATACTAGAGAGGCGAATTGAGTAATTGAAGCACGTTGCGGCGGAATCAAACTCCAGACTCTGCATATACAGCTGACCTAGCTTAAACCAAGACTCGGCATCGTTTGGGGATTCTGTTAGTGAATTTTGAAGATCAAGCATGACGCTTTGATGGTCTTGTACATGACTGAGAGCGGCTGGCTCTGGTAACGGTGTGCGAAACTGGCTCCATAGCAAAAATGAAAAGCCTACAATACTCGCACTCAACGCCGTGGCGTAGCCAACTCTTTTTTTAAGTTCAGATACTTTGTTCATACTTGCATAAGCGACAACAAAAACTACGGTGATGCTTAGCAACACGAAAATCAACATGGTATGACTGGATTCTTATTCGAATGAAGTTTGCCACTATTATAACGAATAGCTGCAAACAGCGCTGTGAGTCAGAGCGCTGTTTGAAGTCTTGTCATCGGTAACTTTTAGAGTTGGAAATGGGTTCTCTATTCTTAGAATACCCGACGCTTCAATCCAGCTCGCTCTAATACCCTCGTTGAGATCTCCTCCACCGACAGTGACGTTGTATTGATATAAGGGATCGCTTCGCGCCTAAACAACGCTTCAACACTCGCCAGCTCCTGCAGACATTGCTCGGTACTGGCGTATTCACTTCCTGCTAAGCGGTTTTCACGAATCTCTGTGAGGCGCTCTGGGTTGATAGTCAGGCCAAACAACTTATGACGATGGATTTCAAACTCCGGCATTAGGCGCAAGCGTTTAATATCATCATCGATAAATGGATAGTTCACGACTCGCAAACCGAACTGCATTGCAAGATATAGGCTAGTTGGTGTTTTACCACTGCGAGACACGCCCAGTAAAATCAGGTCGGCTTCCTCAAGGTTTTTAAGCGAGACGCCATCATCATGCGCAAGGGTATATTCAACCGCCGCGATGCGATCAAAGTACTTCGCAGAATCCTTGCCAACACTGTGTGAGCGCTGAAGTTTTGGCTTAGGCTCCAATTGTAAATCCGCTTTAACCTGAGCCACCAGACTTTCTAACACATCGTAACAAAACGCTTGTGACTCTAGTAATCCTGCTCGAATTTCAGGCACAACAATGGAGAAAAACACCAAAGGTTTCACGCCATTACGTTCATAGGATTGATTAATTTCCCTAATGAGTTCATCAAGCTTATGAGCGCTCTCTACAAAGGGAAATGTCTTTTCTTTGGCTTTGAATGGAAATTGACCGAGCACTACGTGCCCCAATGTCTCACAAGTAATCGCTGTACCGTCAGAAACGTAGAATACGTCACGACTTTGACTATCATTTTTCATTTTTTATTTAATTTTTCAAATTAATTTAAGTAGGATGCTTTACATAATATCGATAACAAACCCTAGCATTCAATCACGTTCCCCCACAGTTTGTAAAAATAGTTAACTATTTTTTCACTGAATACGTAATCGTTTGCTATATCCTACAGCTGCAATGTTTCTGGAGAAAGACATGCAAAACAACACCCTTTGGTTTAATGGTCTGTCAATGGACGATGTCGATAAGGTCGGCGGCAAAAATGCTTCGCTTGGCGAGATGGTATCTAATCTTGCTAATGCGGGTGTTTCAGTGCCAAACGGCTTTGCGACAACATCCTATGCCTTCAACCAGTTCCTCGATTTCGAAGGATTGGATGAGCGCATTCACGGGCTATTAGACGAACTTGATGTTGATGATGTTGACGCACTGCGTAAGACAGGCGCGACCATCCGTCAATGGGTATTAGAAGCCCCCTTCCCTGCTGATTTAGAGCAGGATATTCGAACTAACTATCAAGAACTCATCGAAGGCAATGAAGAGCTTTCTGTCGCAGTGCGCTCCTCCGCAACGGCTGAAGACCTTCCTGACGCCTCCTTTGCGGGTCAACAAGAAACCTTTTTGAACGTAAAAGGCATTGATGCGGTTCTAGAAGCCACTAAGCATGTCTACGCGTCTCTGTTTAACGACAGAGCGATTTCCTATCGTGTGCACCAAGGGTTTGACCATCGCGGTATCTCGCTATCAGCGGGCATCCAACGAATGGTTCGTTCAGACAAAGCGTCTTCAGGCGTTATGTTTACTTTGGACACTGAATCTGGCTTCGACCAAGTGGTATTTATCACTTCGGCTTGGGGTCTAGGTGAGATGGTAGTACAAGGTGCCGTGAACCCAGACGAGTTCTATGTTCACAAGCCACTACTAGAGCAAGGTCAAGCGCCGATCGTTAAGAAGACGTTTGGTTCTAAGCAAATCAAGATGGTTTACTCTGACAACCAAGAGATTGGCAAACAAGTCGATATCATCGATACGTCTGATGAGGAGCGCAACCAGTTCTCTCTAAACGACGAAGAGATCAAAGAGCTTGCGAAACAGGCGATGATCATCGAGAAGCACTATCAACGTCCAATGGACATTGAGTGGGCAAAAGATGGCATCGACGGCAAGCTGTACATTGTTCAGGCTCGTCCTGAAACCGTGTGCTCTCAAAGCGAACAAAACGTCATTGAACGTTTCCAACTAAACAACAAGGCAGATGTGTTAGTTGAAGGCCGTGCTATCGGTCAACGCATTGGCACTGGTAAAGTTCGTCTTGTTGATTCATTGGATCAAATGTCGCTAGTTCAAGAAGGTGACGTACTGGTTACTGACATGACTGACCCAGATTGGGAACCAGTGATGAAGAAAGCAGCGGCGATTGTGACCAACCGTGGCGGCCGTACTTGTCACGCAGCGATCATCGCTCGTGAACTTGGCATTCCAGCTATCGTTGGTTGTGGTAATGCGACAGATAGTCTAGAAGATGGTGCGGTGGTTACTGTGTCATGCTCTGAAGGTGAAACGGGCTACGTTTATCAAGGTGAGCTGGACTTTGAAATCCGCCGCTCTGCTGTCGATGAGCTACCATTGCTTCCAACAAAAGTAATGATGAACGTGGGCAACCCAGATCGTGCGTTCGACTTCGCTCAAATTCCTAACGAAGGTGTCGGTCTTGCACGTCTTGAGTTCATCATCAACAAGATGATTGGCATTCACCCGAAAGCGCTACTGAACTTTGATCAGCAGTCTCCTGAGCTGCAAGCCGAGATCACTCAGCGTATTCGCGGCTATCAAGATCCAATCGACTTCTATGTGAGCAAGCTGACTGAAGGCATTTCAACCATCGCGGCAGCGTTCTGGCCTAAGCGTGTGATTGTTCGTATGTCGGACTTTAAGTCAAACGAGTACAGCAACCTAGTGGGCGGTAAAGAGTTTGAACCACATGAGGAAAACCCAATGCTTGGTTTCCGTGGTGCTTCTCGTTACATCTCTCCTGTGTTTGAAGACTGTTTTGAACTTGAAACGCAAGCGATCAAGCGTGTTCGTGATGAAATGGGTCTGAAAAACGTTGAAATCATGATCCCATTCGTTCGTACACCAAGCGAGGCGGCACAAGTTATCGACCTACTTGCTAAGTTCGACCTTCGTCGTGGTGAGCAAGGCCTTAAGGTCATCATGATGTGTGAACTACCATCAAACGCCGTTCTTGCTGATGAGTTCTTGAAGTACTTCGATGGATTCTCGATTGGCTCAAACGACATGACTCAGCTAACGCTTGGTCTTGACCGTGACTCTGGCGACGTAGCGCATCTATTTGATGAGCGTAACCCTGCTGTGAAAGCCATGCTGAAAATGGCGATTGACGCAGCGACTAAAGCAGGCAAATACGTTGGTATTTGTGGCCAAGGTCCATCGGATCACGATGATCTAGCTGAATGGCTGATGGAGCAAGGTATTAGCTCGGTATCACTTAACCCAGATACAGTGATCGATACGTGGCTGAAGCTGGGTAACGTAGCTAAGTAACCACTGAATATCATCACTGTGGTAAAGAAAATGCCAGAGCACTCGCTCTGGCATTTTTGTATTCATTTATTGGGATGACATCCCGTGTCCACTTTTATTAACCTTTATGGGTAATAAGCCAAGCTTCTTCTGAAAATCGAGTTAACCCTTGCTGAATACGGCGGTGATTGCTGTCTGCTTCCTCACGCTCTAACAGGGTCACATCAAAGTCATCACCAAAATGTTTCATCACTTCTGTGCTAGGTACGCTGTATGGTGGGCCTGTCATCTCGCTTTGAATATAGTCCAATGTGATAAGAAGAATACGGCCGCCCGGTTTCAGCGTTTGTTTTAGCTTTTCAACGTAGAGCGCTCTCACCTCTTCAGGCATGGCAATCATCGCTGCGCGATCGTAAATCAACTCTACCGGCTGAATCGGCGCGGTAAAATAATCACCGACATAAATGTTCAGCTCATCAAACTGATATAACTCAAACTGACCATTGATTGGGGTGACCATCGGCGTGTAAAAATGCTCTGAGAAAAACGAACGCACCGCAATTTGACTCAGCTCGACGCCTTGTACGTCATCGTGACGCTGCGCCAACCAAACTAAATCCTCTGACTTGCCACAAAGAGGGACAAAGACCTTCTCGTCACGGCTTGGGGATACTCGCTCCCAATACTTAATAAGCAACGGGTTCACATCTTCCAAGTGAAAACCTATTTTGTTTGCAGCCCACTTGTCGTGCCAAAGTTCAAAATCGTTCATTTATCATTCATATTCGCTGTAGATAATGGTTAACGTAGAGTTTACAGAGTGCAGACAAAATGTCACACCCATTCGCGTAGATTTTATTAAGCGATAGGCATCACAGTTTACAAACTCTGTTACACAGTTTGTGTTGGGTTTTCCATAAGGAACCCCATATTATGATTAGCAACACTCCTGCGCGTTAACGCCTTTTTTGTACCCGTTTTTATAACGTAACTAGGAGAGAGAATGAGCACGTTTCTTCGTACTGCAGCACTAATGCTATTGGTACTCAGCCGCGCACCTGCATTTGCGGCCACGCTTAATCAATCCGATTCCACCCCAACAAAAGGAAAGCAAGAGCAAAACGAAGTTTGTCCATCTGTATTCAAACACAGTCTTAGTGGCTTGTACGGCATTGATGCTATTCAAGGCGCTGCCTTCCAACCCCATAACGATTTTGACATCTTGTACAGCAAAGCCCACCAGGCTCAACATGAGCTAGAAGCGCTTTGTAAAACCACCGCCCTACTGACTGACACCGATGCCTACTTTGCAGGCGTAAAATCTGCTGAGCGAGCAAAAGTGAAGATTGACACCGAGCTCAACGGTCAGGTGAATCAAATCACAGATCTGGCTCGAGGTACTATCGTCGCTCAAGACGTTGAAAGCCTTGTAGGCGCTTATGAAGCGCTTAGCCGTGAAGCTCAGGTAGTAAGGGTTAAAAACCGCTTCAAAAGCCCAGCAGCGTCTGGATATCGTGACCTCAATATCTTGGTTAAATTACCTAAGACCGGAATTATCGCTGAAGTACAACTGCACCTTAAAGACATCGCAGATGTTAAAAGTGGACCTGAGCACGATTTGTATGAAATCGTTCAAGGAATTGAGCGTAGAGCCGCCGCTGAAAGCCGCGCACTTAATGAGTTTGAGACTGCACAAATCGCCAGCCTACGACGCCAATCAATGGAGCTGTATCAAAACGCTTGGCAACCTTACATTACGACCAACATTCGAGCGGCCTAGTCCGCTCTTGATTAAACGCATTTAGAGCAATGACTTAGCGTCCGATATCCCCTAAATACCTAACCCCTAAACCACAAAAAGACCACACTAGGTGGTCTTTTTGTTTAACAGTAGGACATTAATCTACTTTGATATTTTCGACTCGAGCCTTCAGTTTCTGACCCGGACGGAATGTCACTACGCGTCGAGCGGAAATGGGAATGTCTTCACCAGTTTTGGGATTTCGACCCGGACGTTCATTTTTGTCACGCAAGTCAAAATTACCAAAACCCGACAGTTTTACCTGTTCGCCACTTTCAAGTGATTTTCTAATTTCTTCGAAAAACACTTCTACCGTTTCCTTGGCATCCCTTTTACTGAATCCGAGTTTCTCAAATAGGTTCTCAGCCAGATCGGCTTTTGTGAGCGCCATAAAACTCCCCTCAAAGCTAATTCATACCTTGTTATCGCAGTGATAACGCTTAAGATTTCGTTCGACCAATCAACAACATAACAGGCCAACTTTGAAAAGTGTAAGCCAACCTTCTGATTTTCGCCAACTTTTTTATTTCAGAACTATGTCAGGATTTTGCTTTAAGTTTTAGCAAGTTATCGGATTTTCAGCATATTTTAGAGATATAGATTACCCAGAAACATTTACACAGAATTTTATTCCAAAGGACAGAGTTAAATTAGACTTTAATAAAGTTATAAACAAAATTGAAAATAGTGACCTTGATGCAGATGAGTTGTAATTTATTGTGTAAAAACAGCGAGTTGCAATATATTTTCGATATGAAACTGGGTTTTTCTTCCCTATTATATTGAGATATAAAAAAAGCGAGTTACTTTTCAGTAACTCGCTTTTTCAGGCAATTCACGTTGATACGCTAATCGCGATTAGTCACGAAGCGATGCACCAAATTTCTCAGAAATATGGGTAACAATTGCGTCTACCGCACCTGCGATATCTGCATCTTCAAGTGTGCGCTCTAGAGACTGTAGAGTCAAAGCAATCGCTAGACTCTTCTTACCTTCCTCAACGCCCTTACCTACGTAAACGTCAAACAATTTCGCGTCTTTTAAGAACTCGCCACCTTGCTCTAAGCAAGCTGCAACGATGTCACCAGAAGCTACTGCTTCATCAACAACAACAGCGATGTCACGACGGTTTGCAGGGAACTTAGAAAGTCCAGCCGCTTCTGGAATCACTTTCGTGTTGATCGCAGACCATTCAACTTCGAATACGATAGTACGACCGTTTAGACCGAACTTGCGCTCAAGCTCTGGGTGAATAGTACCAATGACACCAACCTCTTTGCCATCTACAACAATTGCTGCAGATTGACCTGGGTGAAGTGCTGGGTGTTTTGCTGCAGCAAATGAGTAAGCTTTCTCGTTTGCAGACAGCTCTAGAATCGCCTCTAGGTCACCTTTTAGGTCAAAGAAATCAACCGTGTTGGTTTCAATGTCCCAATGCTCTTCGCTGCGAGTACCCGCAATCACACCTGCAAGCATAGGCTCTTGGCGCATGCCATTTTCAGCACTTTCACAAGGGATGAAACGCAGACCGTATTCGAATAGACGAACACGTGGTTGTTGGCGCTTCTGGTTGTGAACAACCGTATTTAGAAGGCCTTGAATAAGACCAAGACGCATTGCTGACATATCCGCAGAGATTGGGAATGGCAAAATCAGTGGCTCAACGTCTGGCACAACAAGCTTCTGCTGCTCTGGCTCAACGAAGCTGTAGGTAATCGCTTCATGGTAGCCACGGTCAACAAGCAGATCACGTACGCGTTTCAACGGAAGATTCGCTTCAACGTGGTTGTGCATCTTAAGTGTTGCAGCAGGGTGTTGATTTGGAATGTTATCGTAACCGTAGATACGACCTACTTCTTCAATCAGGTCTTGTTCGATTGCGATGTCAAAACGCCATGTTGGTGCAACGCCCGTCCAACCTGTATCGGTTGTCGTTACTGTTAAACCTAGACGCTCTAGGATCTCAACAACTTCAGAGTCAGCGATGTGGTGACCAAGAAGTGAATCTAGCTTAGTACGGCGCAGTTCAACTGTGTTTGGCTTAGGAAGATCAGCGTCAGACTCAACAGCAACGACAGGTGCTACTTCACCGCCACAGATTTCAACTAGAAGCTCAGTTGCACGCTCCATTGCGCTGACTTGCAGTGCGTAGTCCACACCACGCTCAAAACGCATTGAAGAATCTGTGTGAAGACCGTAGCTACGAGCGCGGCCACGAATGTGGTCCGGTGCGAAGAACGCACACTCTAGAAGCACGTCTTTAGTCTCCGTTGTTACACCAGACTCTTCACCGCCAAAGATACCCGCAATAGCGAGTGCTTTGTTGTGGTCTGCAACAACAAGTGTGTCTGCGTTTAGTTCAGCTTCAGTGCCGTCTAGAAGAGTCAGTTTCTCGCCCTGCTCTGCCATACGAACAACGATACCACCTTCAATCTTAGCGAGATCGAACGCGTGCATTGGCTGACCTTGCTCTAGAAGCACATAGTTAGTGATATCTACAACAGGGTCGATTGAACGAATACCACAACGACGCAGTTTCTCTTGCATCCATAGTGGTGTTTCAGCTTGAACGTTCACGTTCTTAACGATACGACCGAGGTAACGAGGACACGCTTCCGTTGCTTTAACTTCAATAGACGCCACATCAGCAATAGATGCTTCAACAGGGTTAACCGCTGGTGCTGTCACGTCAGCACGGTTTAGAACGCCAACTTCACGAGCAAGACCACGGATGCTGAAACAGTCAGCGCGGTTTGCAGTTAGGTCAACGTCAACAGTTACGTCATCAAGACCTAGGAAGTCACGGAAATCAGTACCGATTACTGCGTCTTCAGCCAGTTCCATAATGCCGTCAGATTCAACATCGATACCTAGCTCAGTAAACGAGCACAGCATACCGTGTGAAGGTTGACCACGTAGTTTTGCTTTCTTGATTTTGAAATCGCCTGGAAGAACAGCACCAACCGTTGCTACTGCTACTTTCAGGCCTTCACGACAGTTTGGAGCGCCACAAACGATGTCTAGCAGTTGCTTTTCGCCATTTTCGTCTTGGGCGCCAACATCAACTTTAGTCACGCGTAGTTTGTCTGCGTCTGGGTGCTGACCACACTCAACCACTTTACCTACTTTAACGCCAGTGAAAGAGCCCGCTACAGGCAGTACGTCGTCTACCTCTAGGCCAGCCATTGTAATTTGGTGCGTAAGCTCGTCAGTAGATACTGAAGGGTTTACCCACTCACGAAGCCATGATTCGCTGAATTTCATTGTGATGAACCCTCTGGATTACTTGAACTGTTTTAGGAAACGTAGATCGTTCTCGAAGAACGAACGTAGGTCATTTACGCCGTAACGGAGCATAGCTAGACGCTCGATACCGATACCGAATGCAAAACCAGAGTATTTTTCAGGGTCGATGCCTACGCTGCGAAGTACATTTGGGTGCACCATGCCACAGCCTAGGATTTCTAGCCATTTGCCATCTTTACGCTTTACGTCCACTTCCATTGAAGGTTCAGTGAATGGGAAGTATGACGGACGGTAACGAACTTCAAGATCTTCTTCGAAGAAGTTAGTTAGGAAATCGTGCAGGATACCTTTCAGCTGTGCGAAGTTAACATTTTCGTCAACCAGCATGCCTTCCACTTGGTGGAACATTGGCGTGTGTGTTTGGTCGTAGTCGTTACGGTAAACACGGCCCGGTGCGATGAAGCGGAATGGTGGTTTGCCATTTTCCATCGTACGGATCTGTACGCCAGACGTGTGTGTACGTAGCATCAGATCAGGGTTGAAGAAGAAGGTATCGTGGTCAGTACGAGCTGGGTGATCTTCTGCAATGTTTAGTGCATCAAAGTTGTGGAATGCATCTTCAATTTCAGGACCAGACTCAGTGCTAAAGCCTAACTCACCAAAGAACTTTTCAATACGCTCAACAGTACGAGTAACTGGGTGTAGACCGCCGTTCTCGATACGACGACCTGGTAGGGTTACGTCGATAGTTTCTGCCGCTAGCTTCGCTTCAAGCTCTGCACGTTGTAGTGCGTCTTTGCGTGCTGCAATAGCTTGCTGAACCACGCCTTTTGCTTTGTTGATCTCTTGACCAGCACTGCGGCGCTCTTCTGGTGGTAGTTTACCTAGGCTTTGAAGTTGAGCCGTTAGCTCACCTTTCTTACCTAGATACTGAACACGCACTTCGTCAAGTGCGACTAGCGAGTCTGCAGCGTCAATCGCTGTGCCCGCGTTAGCAATGATCTCTTCTAGATGTTGCATCGTTTCCTCGTCTACCGTCCGGTAGTATCCATAAGGGTGTTTTTTGATAGCTGTACATACTAATAAAACCCGCCGCCAATGCCAAATTGATTTGTAAATTGAACGGGTTATTGGGCAAAAAAAACACGTTTTTTGCCCTTTTGATGAAAAACTAGCAGGAAACGATGAGTAATCGCGGTTTTCTAGAGGCGATTATTTGGCTTGAGCTCGGATGAAAATGAAGTTTGGACGACGAGATAGTCGTTCAAAAGTCTCTGGAGCCAGCGTTTGCATCTCGGGCGCAGGCTTACCTTCAGAAAACTTGTCTAAAATAAAACCGGCTTCAGATAAGCTATCAAATAAGTTCGTTAATGAACGTCTAAAGAATGAAACCTCCACGGGCTCACCAACGGTATCCCAGTGCTCAGTAATACGTTCTACATCAAAGTAGTTATTGAAGGCATCGTCTTCAAAGTCGATGATCGGATGGTGAGTAGAAAAAACAAAGGTTCCCCCCGTTTTCAGAACACGCTGCACTTCTGAAAACAAAGGCACCAAATCTTCTAAGTAGTGAATCATCAGTGGGCAAACAACAACGTCATACTGATCACTGACTTCATTCGGTAAGCCTTCTGTCAAATCTTGCGAATAGCATGTGACAGCGTCACCCAGGCGACGTTGGGTCAACGCGACCATTTCCTCTGATAAATCAATCGCCGTGACAGTTGCACCTTGCTTCGCGAAGAGCTCCGCGTAGACGCCAGGACCACAACCTAAGTCAAGAACCCGCTTGTTTTTCACATCACCGACGAGCGCGAGTGTAGATGGACGTTCATAAAGTGCATTATATGCATTGTTTTCAATCGCTTCGGCATATTTGTCCGCATGCTTGGTGTACATCTCACCCATCAGAGCCTCCAACTTTCACATTTATCAACTATGGTAATCGCGGGCAATCTACCTTTCACATTTTTACTCGTCAATGGCTGACAACGCGATATTACTTAATCTTAACCGCGCCAAACTAAACGAAGCATATCCTTATATTAACGATTTCACTTTAAATTATAGAATCATCATCCAATCTCTTTTTCCATCAGAAAGTTTTTCAAACTTACGCCACGAACATTTGCTTCATTTTCTCTAACGACATTGAATCCGAAATGAAGATAAAACGGCTTGGCCGTGATACTTACATATGAATAAAGCTTGGGTAAGGTCATCTCAGCTGCCTTTTCATGAATAACGCTCATTAAAGCACGGCCAACACCTTGCCCTTGGGATTGATGATGGCAATAAAAATGATCAATGAGACCATCTGGCTGTAAATCGCTGTAACCTAGAATACGTTCACCGTCTGTCGCGACAAACGGCTGTTTTGAACCAATATAGCGCTCGAACACCTCTATTTTCATGTCTAACGGAGCCCAGCAATTAACCTGCACCTCATTGTAATCTTTGCGATTTACAGTGCGAATTGTTTGTTGATAGAGCTTCAGTAGCCACCGAGCATCATGGGTTGTTGCTGGTCGGATAGTAATTTTGCTCAAAACAACTCCTTATCACGTAAACTGTCATGAAAACATCCAGCCATTACTAGGTAAAAGCCTTGCCCGGTCACTAGATGGTAACCAATTGAAAAATAGCTTGTTGTGTACTAAATATTAAGACTCATAGAAAACGTCAAGCGGAAGCTATTATGCCCGAAAATAACAAAAAAGTTCTTGTGCTTTACGCTCACCCTTCACAGCGCCGATCTGAAGTCAACGCTCCCATGTTTCGAGACGCCACATCCGTCAAGGGCGTGACCGCGGTGGATCTCTATTACGAGTACCCCACGTACAACATCAACATTGATAAAGAGCAACAGCGACTCCTTGACCATGACGTCATCATCTTCCAATTTCCTCTCTACTGGTATTCAACGCCCTCTATTCTGAAAGAATGGCAAGACTTAGTCCTAGAATATGGATTTGCTTACGGTCAAGACGGCACTGCCCTGCATGGAAAAACTTTCTTCTGTGCTATCTCAGCTGGCGGTAAAGCGGAAGCGTATCAAACTGATGGTTACAACCATTTCACAATCAGAGAGTTACTACAGCCACTAGAGCAGACTGCAACATTGACAGGCATGACCTACCTTCCTCCATTGTGCCTGTTTGGCTCTCGCACGGCACAAGAAGAGCGACGCATACCAGAACATCGGGAACGCTGGCGTGAGTTACTCACCCTGCTCGTCGAAGATAAATTCGATACCCAACACGCCATGCCAATGGAAAAACTCAATCACTATTGGCCTCAAGAGCCATCTGTTGAATCTGATGAGGGAACGTCATGACCGAGTATTTTTTACAAGCATTCGTCTATTTGATTGCCGCCGTCATTGCCGTACCTATCGCTAAACGGCTTGGCCTAGGCTCTGTTCTCGGCTACTTGATTGCAGGCGTTGTCATCGGACCAATCATCGGACTGGTTGGTGAAGAAACAACCGCCATTCAACACTTTGCTGAATTTGGTGTCGTGATGATGCTATTTTTGGTTGGCTTAGAGCTCGAGCCCAAAATGCTTTGGGGGATGCGACACAAGCTTATTGGCCTAGGGGGGATTCAGGTAGGTGGCACAGCTGCAGCTGTCATGGCTATAGCATTAGCGCTCGGACAAACATGGAGCATTTCGTTAACTATCGGCCTTATTTTCGCGCTCTCTTCTACCGCTATCGTGCTGCAAACCTTCCATGAGAAGGGCTTAGCAAAAACTGAAGGTGGC
Organism: Vibrio sp. CB1-5; assembly: GCF_059412285.1. Taxonomy (NCBI): domain Bacteria; kingdom Pseudomonadati; phylum Pseudomonadota; class Gammaproteobacteria; order Vibrionales; family Vibrionaceae; genus Vibrio; species Vibrio sp. CB1-5. The sequence continues at coordinate 143,314 of NZ_JBJHPB010000001.1, forward strand.
CAAAGCTCCTTTTCTGTGTTGCTATTCCAAGACATTGCCGTCATTCCAATGCTTGCCTTCATACCGCTTTTAGCGATTCCTGAGTTGGTTGAGCAAGCCCAAAATGCTGTTGACCAAGCCGCAGAACATCATGAGCAGATAAGTTTGGTCGCAGGCTTACCAGGTTGGGCCTATGGCCTAGTAATTACTGCATCTATCGCCGTGGTTGTGGTTGGCGGGCATTTTCTAAGCCGTCCGCTATTTCGCTTTGTTGCATCTTCTGGCCTTAGGGAAATCTTTACCGCTACGGCGTTAATGTTGGTAATAGGGATTGCCGCATTAATGAGCTTAGTGGGTCTATCTCCTGCTCTGGGTACGTTCCTTGCGGGTGTTGTTCTGGCAAACAGTGAGTTCAGACACGAGCTTGAGTCTAATATCGACCCATTCAAAGGCTTATTGTTAGGGCTTTTCTTCATCACTGTAGGTGCCGGCATCAGTTTTGAAATCTTGTTTAACGACTTCTTTGTTATTATTGGGTTAACTCTCGGTGTCATGCTGTTGAAAGCAGCCGTCCTCTACCTCTTAGCCATGATATTCAAAATACAAAACAGTGCTCGCTGGTTGTTTACATTAAGCTTGGCGCAAGCGGGTGAGTTTGGTTTTGTACTCTTGAGCTTCTCGGTACACAACCATGTATTGCCGAATGACATTGCACAGACGCTTTCACTGGTCGTCGCACTCTCCATGTTCTTAACGCCGGGCCTATTTATCTTGTTTGATAAAGTCATCCTGCCCCGCTACGAAAAACAGAGTAACGACAGAGAGGCGGACACGGTTGACGAACGTGGTAGTGTACTCATTGCTGGCATGGGTCGCTTTGGACAGATTGTTAACCGACTGCTCGTCGCCAATGACGTGAGTACGGTGGCATTGGATGTTCGAGCTGACCAAGTTGATAACATGCGCCAAATTGGTACCAAAGCCTTCTTTGGTGATGCCTCCAAACCTGACATTCTTCATACCGCAGGGATCGAGGAAGTAAAACTGCTCGTCGTCGCCATTGACAATCAAGAAGCCAGTATTGAGCTTGTAAAGTATGTTAAACATACGTACCCTCACGTGAAAATTCTCGCAAGAGCGTTCGACCGTGGACATGGCTACCAACTCAGACAAGCTGGTGCGGACTATATTGAATCAGAAACCTATCATTCGGCACTAGAACTTGGTGCCAAAACGATGAATTGTTTAGGCTTCCATCCTTTCTTTGTGGAACAACAAAAAACCACGTACAAAGTCATTGAAGATAAACAATCAGACCATCTCTACGAGGGGTGGAAAGGTGGCGCTGAGGGTGAGCGCTATGATAATAACTACCGTGATCTGTTTATAGAACTAGAGGGTTTTATTAAGGACGCGATGCAAATTGATCGCAACGACAAACACTCTCGCGAGCGTGGCTGGACACCACCTCCAAAAGGCTACGCCGACAAGTTTGAAGAGTCGTAATTAAAGGTCTGTTCAATACAAGGACGGGCACATTGCCCGTCTTTATTGTTTTATTTGCCCTAACCTTTACTCGCAGCATTAGAAACAAAACAAAGAGAACAACGTGGATAAAGATTCAAAAAAGCTAGCTAAGCAACTGTTTAATATGACATTACCTATGGTGCTAGGTGTCCTATCACTGATGAGTTTTCAACTGGTAGACAGTGCATTTATTGGCCAGCTAGGCGTACTACCTCTCGCGGCACAGGGTTTTACCTTGCCGATGCAAATGGTGATCATTGGTATACAGGTTGGTCTTGGCATTGCGACGACAGCTATCATTTCTAGAGCGCTTGGTGCGAACAATGACGAATACGCAAAGCAGTTAGGTGGATTGATTTTGGTGTTTGGTAGTGCTGGTGTAGCAATCATCGGCGTGCTGATCTGGTTTATTCGCCACCCAATTCTTGCCATGTTAAGCGCCCCTGAAAGTGTTTATCCAGTCATCGATAGCTATTGGCCATATTGGTTATTGAGCTCATGGGTGGGTGCAGTACTCTACTTTTATTACAGCGTTTGCCGTGCCAATGGCAATACTGTTCTGCCGGGAATGATGATGGTCATTACCAGCATTATCAACCTTGCCCTTGACCCTTTATTTATTTTTACTTTTGACATGGGCATCAACGGCGCTGCAATTGCAACGATCGTTGCCTTTGGTATTGGTATTGCAGTCGTAGCCCCGAAAGTAGTGTCAAAGAACTGGGCATCATTTAATTGGTCCAACGTGGATATCGGCGAGAGTTTACGCTCAATTTGGAAAATCATGGCGCCAGCCATGGTCAGTCAATTACTACCACCGCTATCTTCTATGCTGGCAACAAAGCTGCTCGCGACTTTCGGCACTGCTGCCGTTGCCGCTTGGGCGCTAGGCTCACGCTACGAGTTTTTTGCCATTGTAACTGTGCTTGCCTTAACCATGTCGATGCCGCCTATGGTGGGCAAACTGCTTGGCGCAAAAAATATCGAGGACATCAAAAAGCTGGTTAACATCGCGGTTGGCTACATTTTAGGATTTCAATTGTTAGTCGCCGTTATTACTTGGCTATTCGCCACTCAACTTTCCTCACTTATGACCAGTGAAGACAATGTATTCCAAATCTTGAATTACCACCTGATTTTAGTGCCATTCAGTTTAGGGCCACTTGGCGTATGTATGCTTATGGTGTCTATTTCAAATGCTTTAGGCAAAGCTAAAACAGCCCTAACCATTTCGACCCTTCGATTATTCGCATTTTTCTTGCCTTGTTTGTGGCTCGGTGCACAATTTGGGGGAATTCAAGGGCTCTTTTATGGTGCGCTAATTGGTAATATCCTGGCTGGATTAAGCGCCTGGTTTACATACAGTTATTCGGTTAATCAGCTAGAGAAATCATTAGTTCAATAACCTCTTTCACTTAAAATGGTAACGGTAACGGCTTTGTCAAACGCCCTCTCCTTTGCTAGGTTTAAAATACGTAGTGAAAGGAGAGGTGCAATTAATGAAAATAAACATTCAGACCCATCACGTATCGATCGGCGACGACTCAAGAGAAGAGATAGAAAGTAAGTTCGAAAAAATTGCGGCTCACTTCCCGCAGCTCATTAGTAGCGACATCATCATTAGAAAAGAGCATGACCAACACGAGGTGGAAATATTCACCAACTACGAAGGCGTAAGGGTCTCAGCCAAAGCTACCCACGACGTCATGTACCCCGCAATCGCGGCATCGTTAAAGAAACTAGAAGCAGGGCTTCGAACTCGTAAAGGCCAGCTAAAAGCGGACATCCACTCTTAAATCAATTATCACGACATCATTGACGTGGTTTCTGCCTAACCAAGATTCCAAAGCCGACAGTACGTCGGCTTTTCAACGCCTGTGGCACAAAATGGCAACTCTACAATTTTCATTCCGCTACTATGTGCTCCTGACAACGTAGAGCAGACAAGATGACCTATAGAGAATTTCAACATACTGACGCATACAAGCTTATGGTGGGCACGGGTGACCTGATCACGTCCATCGCCAACTTTAGCTTTGCAGTAATCAAAGCTGTAGCCAAAGCCGGCTATTGGGTTGCACGAAAAACTCACTTATGGATCGCCCCGCGATAGCAATGAAACTATACCGCGAGTATCCAATACCGGACACTCGCATTACTTTTTCTAATCTACAATAAAAATAATTGTCGTGATTAATATCACACTTTATTATTGATGAAAGATCGGACTGGCACTAATATCTGCGCCCTAACACTGACAGGGCAAATCCTAGGCAGGTTTCATCACTCCCTATTGTTTACGAGATATTTGAGAAATGTCATCCAAATTTCCATTAGCAAAGCTGACCTTTTTGATCGCTATTCTGACCGCCGTAGGTCAAATGACTCAAACTATGTACGTCTCATCTATTGGGCAAATGGCGCAAGAGTTTCGTGTCAACCCTGCCATGCTACAAGCTGTGATGGCGTGTTACCTGATCCCTTATGGTTTATCGCAGTTCGTATATGGTCCTCTATCAGATAAATTGGGTCGTAAACCTATCATTTTAGTTGGATTAGCTATCTACCTTGTCGGTGCTGTTATTAGTCTGTTCGCTCATTCATTCGAGCTATTTTTGCTGGGCAGCTTCATTCAAGGCGCTGGTATCGGTAGTGGCGGAGCGATGTCTCGAACACTTTCTCGAGACTGTTTCTCAGGAGAAGAACTGCACCGCGCAAACAGCATCATTAGTATGTGTGTGATTTTTTCACCACTGCTTGCACCTGTGCTTGGTGGCGTGTTCACCGAAACACTGGGTTGGCGTTCAAGCTACCTGTTCTTAACTTTGTTTGCCGTTGCTGTAGTGATTGTAATGGCATCGAAACTGATGGAAACGCTACCGCAAGAGCGCCGAAGCAAAAGCTCTGCAATGGACAACTATCGATTTGTACTATCAGATCGTCGCTTCCAAGGCTATGTGGTTTGCCTCGTGGCAACCTTTGCCGGAGTTGCAGTATTCGAAGCAGCGGCTGGCGTATTGTTTGGTGGCGTACTTAAACTGTCCGCGCTGACTGTTAGCATTCTGTTTGTAATGCCCATCCCAGGCTATTTGCTGGGCGCTGGTTTCTCCTCCATGCTAGCCAAACGCTACGGTACACAAGCAGCATTTAAATTTGGTTTGGCTGCTATTGTACTTGGCTCTATGGTGGTGTTACTGCCAGGTCTACAAGGTGCAACTGACGCTTGGACACTAACGTTTGGGTCCACAGTCTATTTTCTGGGTGCTGGTGTTTTATTTCCAGCAGCAACCACGGGCGCATTAACACCCTTCCCGAATCATGCTGGTACGGGGGGTGCGGTATTGGGCGGCATGCAAAACCTTGGAGCTGGACTTGCCACACTTGGAGCATCGGTTGTTCCTGCCAGCAGTCAACTTCCGCTCGGGGTAATTATGCTTATCATGTCGCTATTGGCAATGTGGGGGCTTCATATTGCCAATCGTGATAGAGGTCATGACAATAGCAATGGTGCTGTCATGGTCTAAAACACACATTGACAGAATTACCTCACAAGGCGACGTTTAACGTCGCCTTTTTGCCGTAAAAATTAGACTCAATTCGACATATCGTTGCGTTTCAATACCATTTATCGACTTCTATTTTGTTTTCAGTTAGTTAACATTGCAATATGGCATACAGCGGCTAGAATGGTGACTTACCTCTACCCAATAATGCCATGGAAGGAGTCACTGGAGTTGAGAGTTCGCTGTATGCATCACCTTGTTGTCATTGTTATCTCCACTGCTCTAGTCGTCATTAATGCCTTTCCAAGTGCACATGCCGCTAGCACAGAAAATAAAACCTTTCTGGTCTCTGCTCACGAACGTGACTTTCTAGCGAGATTTATTTTTTCGACCATTGAGAGTCAATCAAACTTTCGCTTTGAATATGTGGCGGCATCAGATTTTACTGAACGACTTAATGCCGTTGAAAATCGCAAACTCGATTTTGTCGCCAATATCACTTTTACCAAAGCTCGCTCTCAACGATTTATTTTTTCACAGCCGATCAATATAGAGCCTACCTATTTGTACACTCAAACCGGGCAAAGCTTTGACGAGCTTTCTGTGATTGGCACCACCATGGGGACAGCGTTTAACGATATTATCCAACGCTACTACCCAGATAAACGTGTATTGAGTTTTAACGATAATGAAGTGGCGTTTGAAAGCATGCGCAGCGGCGATATTGATGGCTACATTGGCACATTTTTACAGCTAGAATGGTTTTTAAATGCTGGATTTAAAGCGGCTCTAATTAATGATAGGGTCTCAATACCGCCTGTCTCTATCATTACTAATAAACAAGAGAACGCGCCTTTGTTGGCGAAGTTCAGTCAAATCATCTCACAAGATTCTGTTCAAAAGCAGATACGTAGTTATATCGAAAGCTACATCACCAACATAGCAATCAAACAGTTAAAAAGTGACATTGAGTCTTCTGGCCTAGACCTTAGGGCGCCTCTAGAGGTGCATCTCAACCACAGAAAGCCTTACGTCTATCAATCGAAAGATGGTAATGTAAAAGGCGTCGCCGTCGAACTAGTTAACGAAATCTGTCGTCTCGGCTCTTTGCAATGTGAACTGATCTACGAGCCGAACAAGGCCTGGGCGGCATCGCTGCAAAAACTCATGCTTGCCGAGCACGACGTTATGATCCCTATTGCCGATCTCAGACACCGGAAAAAGCATATGATCTTCAGTCGACCTTTTGCTTCGATTGATGGCGTCGTTGCCAAACGGGTGGGGTTTAAAGAAGAAGTCTACAGGCATATCTCTGAGCTTTTTGCTGAGCGTGTAGGTGTTGTTGAAAATGATGTTTTTGCCACCATTACCAGGCGATTGCTACCAAACAAAGAATTGGTCTATTTCAAAGACACCGAAGCCATGGTACGAGGTTTAATTGCCGGGACGATTGACTACGCCGTCACTAACCGCGTCACACTTAATACTTTGCTTTATGAGCAAGTGCTGTCGGAAATTACCGAAGACCATTACTTTAAACCTTTTTATCAGTCTCAACTGAGTTTTGGTTTTCCGAAAACAGAACGTGGCGAAACATTGGCAAAATTGTTCAACCGTACTTTGGACTTTGTCGATACAGAAGCGATCCATCAAAAATATCAGCCACCAGCAAACTGGCGGGAGCTTAATAAAAAAGAGCTAGATAAAAGGCGCTTGAACATAATCAATGTTCTGCTCGGATTGTTTATTTTAGTCACCATCGTATTTGGCTATCTCACCAACCATAGAGCAAACCACGACGCCCTAACTAAGCTCAAGAATCGTCATGCGTTGAATCGTATTCGTAAGCAATCTTTAGGTAAAGGAAACGGCCTTATTTATATTGACCTTAATGGGTTCAAACAAATAAATGACACTTACGGTCACACTGTCGGCGACCAAGTCCTAAGATGCTACGCCAAGCTACTGCGCCAAACGGTCAAAGGGACGAGCTATCGAATTGGCGGTGATGAGTTTGTTGCTATTACGCCTCTTAGCAAAGATAAATTGTCGGAATTGCTACCAAGATTAGAAAGTTTTGATTTTAAACTTCGTGACCAAGATAAAACACTGCAGCTTCACGCAGCGGTAGGTGTCTTCTTACCTGACAGCAGTGAGCTAAGTATTAAGCAACTACTCATCTACACTGACTTTGCCATGTACGAAGCGAAGAGAAACCAGGATCTTCGAAGTGTTATCGTAGACAAAGCTAAGTTGGCGGAGCTAATAGAAGCTAACGGTATTAATAAAGCTTCTTAAAGAGCTAAGAAACAGTAAAGGAGGCAACGCCTCCTTTACTATTGTGCTTACACTTCAAATCGGCCAACCAATTGATCTAGCCTTGAGATAGAGTTTTGCATAAGTGATGTTCGACGTGCTAACTGCTTGGATTGATATTGCAGTGAACTTGTCGACTCAGCAGCATGCTCCGCTGTCTGTGAATTGGTGTTACTCATGTCCGCCAGTCCAGTAATTGCAGCAAACAATGAGTTTACCGATTGTTGTAGCTGTTCGTTCTGCTTCGATGTATCAGCTAAATAAGCATTGCTTTCAACATTTTCAATCCCCGCACGCATGGTATTCACGGCTTTCTCAGACTGTTGCCTTAATTGTTCCATCAAATCACCAATATCCTTCGCGGCAGCGGCGGTTCTATCTGCTAAAGTTCGCACTTCATCAGCGACCACAGAAAAGCCTCTACCGTGCTCACCCGCCCTCGCCGCTTCAATGGCGGCATTCAGCGCGAGTAAATTGGTCTGTGCAGTAATGTCTGTAATTAATGTGACGATGTCACTTATCTTTTCCATTTCAGTGTTCACGTCATTCACGCTGGCAGACGAAGACTGAACAATCTCTTTTATGTTGTCGGCGCTACTACGAGCCGTTTCATACTCCTGATGCGCTCGCTCCACCGATTCCGTCATCAGCACATGCATTTCTCTTGCATTATCATTAGCAGAACGGATTTCTTCAACTTGCTGGTCGGAAAGATCAATAAGCTGGGAGATGGACCCAGACGTATCCTCACTTGACTTAGACAGTCGCTGACTACAACGAAACATAGATTCAGAGACGTTGTTCACCTCACGACTCGCAAACACCAATTCTGATACCACGGTTTCCAGGTTATCAATGAAGCTGTTTGTCCATCGGCCTAAATCCCCGGTCTCATCCGCTTTAAACTTCGATGCATCGAGCCGTTGCTTTAGATTTCCATCCCCTTCTGCCAGCACCTTCATCACTCCCGTCATCTGCTCAAGGCTTAGTGACAAAGGTTTAGCCGTGCGTGCTCTAAACAGTAACGTTAATGCACCAGCAGTGAGTAATGATACACCCGCACTCGAATACGGATCCCAACCCAAAAAATGCTGAAGAGCGACTGGTAACAGTGTGACCAACATAGCTGAAGCCATAAAGCGGCGAGTTAAACGCCCCACCAGCGAGCGGTGACGGTGTACTTCTTCAAGATCCGACTCACACATCATGCCCCATCGATCAATAGAGCCCGGTAACTGAAAGGTCACACCCTTGCCAATCACTGGAATGTGGCGATAGTCCGAGTATCCAGGATAATCAACATAGATATTGCTGCCATTTTTGATCGTTTCACGCACGCCTGGGTGAAGTTGGTTGGTTGCGGGATCATTAAACACCACCTCAAATTCAGTATGATGACGAATTTGCACTGTCCCCCAATCCGTTTGAACCCCTTGCTTTAGATTCTCACCATGAGAAAAGGTGTTATCTTCAAATCGAGAGCGCGACAACGCTACTCCTTGAGCGATGGACGGGTCAAACTTCGACTCAACCATGAATAGATAGTTGTCCCCAGACTCACTGTAGATATGCCCCGCTTCTCGCTGAATCAAATCTCCCAGTACATCATTTGGCACACGTCCGCAGAGCACAGGAGAGTTAGGTTGATTCACATCGAGAGGTTGGTAGAACATCAAGGTAACAGCATCATGAAACTTGGACGATGATGCCCCTATTGTTAGCGTTTTCTGGTCAACATAAGGACCATGTAAGAATGGCTTCACTTGACCAAGCTCTAACGCCTTTAAAGAAGTCAGTCTTTTTCCATTGTGTTCACGATAGCTAGAGTTGATTGTCACGCCAAGGCTATCGACTAAGAAAAGCTCAGTGAAGTCCTTACTACGCTTAAGCAATAGATCGAGCGCTTCAGACTGTTCATCTTGCGTCTTTGAGGAGAGATAAAACGCGGCATCTTCCAAGAACCTCCATTGATTAAGCGCCCATGTTTCTAGCAGCTTCACCCGAGTTTGAGCAATGCTCTCGAACGTTTGCTCAAGCTCATTGATACGACTGCGATTGGCAAAACAAGCCACGCGCATCGCAATCTTCCCCGTATTCCCAAACCATGGTAGCCAGCGTTTTTCTGTTGTCGTTAAGTTCATGTTCAATCCCTTGAATCTAGTTTGTTGATAATAAAGCAATTTATATACCCGTATTCTGTAGGGTTTAATCACTCACAATTACAAAGGATAGGCGGATAAAAAGGGGCGTCATCGCACTAAATGGCCTTATTTAGCACCAACTCAGTGCAACACTAGCACCAAATGAGGGAACTGCCCTTTCGAGGGGCAAAACATATCCTTTACCAGTCGAGCGACAAACTAATACAAAACGGCCCATTTCAACGAGTGAAATGGGCCGTTTTAGTGCGTAACTAGATACGCTTTAATCACACTTAATTTGTTTGCTCATTCAAGTAAGCTTGCAGTGAGATGTTGGTCCATTCACGCATTTTGGTTAAATATGACGCTTGTGAATCCAAGATTTCTTTTGCCAGTTCATCATTCGCCGCTTGTTGCTTAAGCAGTTCACCGTTCGCTTGTTTTAGAGCATTAATTACTTCAGGTGGGAAGCTACGAACTTTAATGTCTGGGTACTCTGAACTCATCTTAGACCAGCTGTTCGCATTTTCATGGAGCGCTTGGGTATACATATCAAACGCCGCGACGCGGAACGAAGTCTCTAGAATGATTTTTAGATCGTCCGGTAGCTCTTGCCAAACTTTTTTGTTTACTAGGAATTGTGTCTCAGAACCTGGCTCATGCCATGCTGTATAGTAATATGGTGCAATTTTCTGAAAGCCCATTCGTAAATCAAACGCAGGTCCAACCCACTCTAATGCATCAATAGTGCCGCGCTCCAGCGACGTGTAAAGCTCTCCTGGCGCGATATTCGTAGGCTTAGCGCCAACTTGAGCCAACACTTCACCAGCAAAACCTGGTATACGCATTTTAAGCCCTTTCAAATCCTCAACCGTATTGATTTCTTTTTTGAACCAACCACCCATCTGAATATCAGAGTTACCACCCGGGAAGGACAATAGGTTGTGTGGTGAATACACTTGCTGCATCAACTCTAAGCCGCCACCATGATAAAACCATGAGTATTGTTCCATGGTTGTCATACCAAATGGCATTGATGAGAAGTATAGCGTGTTGGGAACCTTGCCTTTCCAGTAGTATGAACTGGAGTGTCCGAGGTCATACTGGCCAGATTTCACCATATCAAAGACACCCAGTGGTGCTTTGTGCTTGTTGGCCGAATCGATGCGAATAATCAAACGTCCGTTCGACATTTCTTTCGCAAGCTTAGCCATATTCTTACTTGCATCCCCTAATATGGGGGTATTCGGCCCCCAGGTTTCAGCCAGTTTTAGTCGATAAACTTTGTCATCGGCTTGAACGTGAACTGCGGCAAGAGTGGTTAGAGATGCGACGATAAGAGTACTGACTCGACGAATGGTTTTTTTGAAGTCCATTTCTTAGATTCCTATGTACGTTATTGGGTAACTCACCAACAATGGATGTAAACACCTTGTATGTCAAAGTGTTATCATTTAGCTTCGCTCGGATTGAGCAGCCAATATGACCAATATTTAACCACTTGCCATTATTTTATCCTTTTCGCCACACCAACCCTTTATTAACCTCCAAACCAAAGGTCGCTATAAATATTCCATTCTGTTTAACAAAGTGATAGTTCTGTCACGGATTCTCTGATATTAATAGCCGAATTGTTCAATATTTTGAAAAGTAACACTATGGACTGGGCTACGCTGACAATATTTATCCCCACCTTTTTCTTTGTATCTATCACTCCTGGTATGTGCATGACACTCGCGCTGACCATGGGCATGAGCATCGGCTATCGACGCACCTTATGGATGATGATTGGTGAGCTTCTGGGCGTTGCGGTTGTTGCTCTCGCAGCTATTTTGGGTATTGCGGCAGTGATGTTGAGATACCCAGAAGTGTTCACCATTTTCAAAGCAGTAGGTGCGACTTACCTCTTCTATTTAGGCGTTCAAATGTGGCGTTCACGCGGTAAACTCGCCATCACATCCGAGGTTGAGCAATCGTCACGCCACAACGATTGGGATCTTGTTGTACAAGGCTTTGTCACGGCCATCGCCAACCCTAAAGGCTGGGCATTCATGATTTCACTGCTTCCACCTTTTATTGATCAATCCAAGTCAATGTTTGGCCAGGTCTCCATGATGCTTGCCATTATCTTGGTCAGTGAGTTCGTCTGCATGACGATCTACGCAACCGGTGGTAAAGGTTTAAAGCGCACTCTGGGTAATGCCAACAATGTACGAACCATGAATCGCATCGCAGGCACACTGATGTGTGGCGTTGGTGTTTGGTTGTTTTTAGGCTAATTTGTTTTGGTTTAAATAGTGGGCTCCTTTTCGGGGCCCATTTTTTTGTTGGGTAACATCAGCAATGACTGCCGGCTCTCATGCCATCAAAAGCATAGTGCCTATATCGGCACTTCCTGTTACTGACGTTAGTACTGCGGCAGTTAGGCCCTAGAACGTACAAATGCGTAGGTAAGTTACACAATATGTAATTAAAGCACCTTAATATGACAACATGTATAGGTCATTATCCGTCGAACCCCCCGCCTACATAGAATATACAGATAGCTAGGGCTCGCTTCTATGCCATTGTCGATTAGTTAATCACCCTCTCTACCCCTTTAGAGTAGTTTAAGTCAGTAATTGATTTACATCATGTATTAATTTGCTTTCACAAATAACAATGCAGACAGATTTGAAGAACTAACACTTAGGTATAATCATGAGCAAGATGAAGCTTGTCGTCGTAGGAAACGGCATGGTTGGTCATCGCTATCTCGAGGACTTAGTCGAGAAAGCAGATATGGCCAACTATGAAGTGACTGTCTTCTGCGAAGAACCCCGCGTTGCGTACGACCGTGTACACCTTTCCTCTTATTTTTCGCACCACACTGCTGACGAGCTCTCTCTCGTTAAAGAAGGTTTTTACCAAAAGCATGGCATTAACGTATTGATTGGCGAGCGCGCTATCAATATCAACCGTGAAAACCACATTGTTTACTCCAGCACTGGTCGTGAAATCAAATACGACAAACTCATCCTCGCTACTGGCTCCTTCCCATTTGTCCCGCCTATCAAGGGCAACGAAAGCAAAGACTGTTTTGTTTACCGCACTATCGAAGATCTAAAAGCTATCGAAGCAACCGCTAAGAAAAGTAAGAGCGGCGTTGTGATCGGTGGTGGCCTGCTAGGTCTTGAAGCTGCTGGTGCACTAAAAGCACTAGGCGTAGAAACTCACGTTGTTGAGTTTGCACCAAAGCTAATGGCAGAGCAGCTAGACCAAGCTGGCGGAAACCAGCTGCGTTCAAAGATTGAAAGCATGGGCGTCAACGTTCACACCAACAAGAACACGCTAGAAATCGCTCCTGAAGGCAAAACAGCACGTAACGTGATGCGTTTTGCTGACGGTACTGAGCTAGAAACTGACTTCATCGTGTTCTCTGCAGGTATCCGTCCTCAAGACAAACTTGCTCGCGAAATGAAGCTAGATATCGCACCACGTGGTGGTATTGCGATCAACGACTTCTGCCAAACGTCAGATAAAAACATCTACGCAATTGGTGAGTGTGCATCTTGGAACGAAACGTTCTACGGTCTAGTAGCGCCTGGCTACAAGATGGCAACGGTTGCGGTTGACCACATTGTAGGCAACGACAGCAAATTCGAAGGCGCTGACATGTCAGCGAAGCTTAAGCTTCTTGGCGTGAAGGTAGGCTCAATTGGTGACGCTAACGGTCGCACTCCTGGCTGTAAGAGCTACGTTTACCAAAACGAAGAGCAAGAAGTTTACAAGCGTCTTATCGTTTCTGAAGACAACAAGAAGCTTCTTGGCGCAGTGATGGTTGGTGATACTTCTGACTACGGCGATCTACTTCAGCTAATGCTGAACGAAATCGACCTACCAGAGCACCCAGATGCACTCATTCTTCCAGCGCATGCTGGCGCTGAAAAGCCTACTTTAGGTGCCGATTCTCTTCCTGAATCAGCGGTTATCTGTTCTTGCTTTGACGTTACTAAAGGCAAAATTGCTCAAGCAGTTGCTGAAGGTCACCACACAATTGGTGACATCAAAGCAGTGACTGGCGCAGGTACTGGTTGTGGTGGTTGTATCCCTCTTGTGACTTCAGTTCTGAATGCTGAGCTTGCTAAGTCTGGTATCGAAGTTAAGAACGATGTATGTGAGCACTTTGCTTACTCCCGTCAAGAGTTGTTCCACCTAGTGCGTATCGGCGAGATCAAGACGTTCGAAGAACTGCTTGAGAAACACGGTACAGGCTACGGCTGTGAAGTATGTAAGCCACTAGCAGGCTCTATCCTAGCATCTTGCTGGGGTGACCACATCCTTAAGCCTGAGCTAGTTAAGCTACACGATACCAACGATAACTTCCTAGGTAACATCCAAAAAGACGGTACTTACTCTGTTATCCCACGTATGGCTGGCGGTGAAGTCACACCTCAAGCGCTAAAAGTGCTGGCTGAAGTAGCTGCAGAATACAACCTTTACACTAAGGTGACGGGTGCACAACGTATCGGTCTGTTCGGCGCGCAAAAAGACGACCTTCCAGCAATCTGGAAGAAGCTGATTGACGCGGGTTACGAAACAGGTCAAGCGTATGCGAAAGCACTACGTATGGCGAAAACGTGTGTGGGTTCAACTTGGTGTCGTTACGGCGTTCAAGATTCTGTTGGTCTAGGCTCTCGCATCGAGAACCGTTACAAAGGCATCCGTACTCCTCATAAGATGAAGTTTGGTGTTTCTGGCTGTACTCGTGAATGTGCTGAAGCACAAGGTAAAGACCTTGGCATCATCGCAACTGACGCAGGTTGGAACATGTACGTGTGTGGTAACGGCGGCATGAAGCCTCGTCACGCAGACCTACTGGCTTCTGATCTAGACGAAGCAACGCTAATCCAATACATCGACCGCTTCATGATGTTCTACATCCGTACTGCTGCGCCACTACAACGCACTTCAGTTTGGATGGAAAACATGGAAGGTGGTGTGGACTACCTACGTGAAGTTATCGTTGATAACAAGCTTGGTATCAACGAGCAACTTGAAGCTGACGTACAACGTCTAGTCGGCGATTACAGCTGTGAGTGGAAAAACACAATTGAAGATGAGTCTCAGCTTACGCGTTTTGCTCACTTCATTAACAGTGACCTACGTGATGACAATGTGGTATTCGTTCAAGAGCGTGACCAACACCGTCCAGCAACATTCACTGAGAAGCACTCAAATGCGAAAGGCGACATCCTACACGTTGAGCTGGAGAAGTAATCATGGCATTTCAAAAAGTATGCGACATCCAAGATATCGTCCCGGGCACAGGTGTTTGTGCATTGATTGACGGTCAGCAGGTTGCCGTTTTCCGCCCAAGTGCTGCAGAAGAAGTTCGCGCTATCAGCAACATGGACCCGTTCTATCAATCTAACGTGCTATCACGTGGCCTGATTGTTGAACACCAAGATGAGCTTTGGGTTGCAAGCCCGCTTAAGAAGCAGCGCTTTAACCTAGCTACCGGTGCGTGTATGGAAGATGAGCGCTTTAGTGTCAAAGCTTACAAAGCTCGCGTGACTAAAGGTGCAGTAGAAATATCTGCTTAACATCGAATATGCGCTGAAGAGTGAATAACCATAGGGGTTGCTTTGGTCCTAGGTCCTAGGTCCTAGGTCCTAGGTCCTAGGTCCTAGGTCCTAGAAACCATGTTTACAACCCCTATCACTATTCAATCTTAACTTTTTTATTTTTACACTTTGTTGGAGAGACATGATGTCTACTGATTTTAAACCTGCACAATTCGTTCAAACTATGATCGACGTTGGCGAAGCGAAGACCAAAACCAGCACTCGCGATCTACTTTTGCGCGGTACTATGGCAGGTATTATTCTGTCATTGGCGGTAGTTGTTGCTATCACAACCATCGTTCAAACAGGTATGGGCGTTGTGGGTGCGCTTGTGTTCCCTGTTGGTTTCGTTATTTTGAGCGTAATGGGTTATGACCTTGTAACCGGTGTTTTCGGTCTTGCACCTTTAGCAAAATTTGAAAACCGCCCAGGTATCACTTGGGGTCGCATCATGCGCTGCTGGGGCCTAGTAGGTCTTGGTAACCTTATCGGTTCATTAATTGTTGCCTACCTAGTGGCTGTATCACTAACAGGTAACTTCTCTCTTGAGCTAAACGCGGTAGCGAAGAAGTTCATTGCGGTTTCTACTGCTCGTAGCCTTGGTTTTGAAAACATGGGTATGGACGGATGGATCACTTGTTTCGTTCGCGGTATCTTCTGTAACCTAATGGTTTGTCTAGGTGTAATCGGCAACATGACAGCACGTACTGTTGCGGGTCGCGTTGCTATGATGTGGTTCCCAATCTTCATCTTCTTCGCACTAGTATTTGAGCACACAGTAGTGAACATGTTCCTGTTCCCACTAGGCATGATTCTAGGTGCTGACTTTGGTATCGCGACTTGGTTGAACTTCAACCTTATCCCTACCATCCTGGGTAACATCGTTGGCGGTCTAATCATGACATGTATCCCGCTTTACCTAACTCACGCTAAAACTGCACCTTCAATCTCTACTGAAACAGAAGAGCAAGTGCAAGCGGAACCAGCTCTAAGCGCGAAGTAATCTCGATATGACCTCACCTTCGTGGTGAGGTCTTTTAACTCTTTGGTTATAAAAAGTCGTACTGCCGAGTATCACTCTTTATACCCAAATTTTGATTTGATAGGCGTAGCTTATGACCACTAATCACACATCTTTAAATGCCGGCTTTGTTTCATTAGTCGGTGCGGGGCCTGGAGACCCTGATCTTTTGACAGTGAAAGGATATCGCGTGATTCAGTCTGCGGATGTAGTCGTTTTCGATAGACTCGTATCCAGAGATATTCTTTCGCTGGCAAAACCTGATGCAGAGATGATCTATGTAGGTAAGAAGCTTGACTATCACTGTGTTCCACAAGATCAGATCAACCAGATCTTGGTAGAGAAAGCCAAAGAAGGCCAAAAAGTCGTTCGCCTTAAAGGTGGGGATTCATTTATCTTTGGCCGCGGCGGTGAAGAGCTAGAAACACTGGCTGAAAACGGCATCAACTTCGAAGTGGTTCCGGGTATCACCGCAGCTGCTGGAGCTACAGCGTATGCAGGCATTCCCCTGACCCACCGCGACCACGCACAAAGCGTGCAGTTTATTACCGGTCACGTGCAAAAAGATGGCCGTGAAATTGAATGGGGCTCGCTTGCTCAATCCAACAACACGCTCGTATTCTATATGGGTCTAAAGCAAAGCGGACGCATTACTGACAAGCTCATTACTCACGGTCTCGATGAAAACACGCCGTGTGCGGTGATCGAGAATGGAACACGCAAAGAACAACGTGTTTTCCAAGGTGCGCTAAACACGCTACCTCAAATGGCCAGCGAAGCAGAAAGCCCAGCCTTAATTGTGGTTGGGAGTGTGACTCAATTGCACGACAAACTTAAGTGGTTTAACTAAGCGTCTTGATGACACTTATATAAATAATGTTTCTATGCAAACGTGCCTTTTAAATTCTAAAGCCAGCGGACTACGCTGGCTTTTTTTACGCCTAATCCCATAAGCTTTCGCTTGTCTTCCGACAGCGTGTCTCACTTCTGCTATCCGCTGACAGAATGCTTTCCCAGCATTGAATAGCTCTGACATATCCTTACTAAACTTAACTAACCTATACACGCTTGACGTGTCCCTCAACTTGCAACGGTAGGTTAGCAATGAAAATACTCGTCTCATTGGCTCTTGGAGCTTTACTCCCCCTTTCTGCTGTACAAGCAGATGTCACAATCAAAGGCGATCGCATGGAAATCAGTGACGATTGCCGAAAAATCGAAGGTGACGTGATGACACTACGTTCAGAAGATTGTGATGACGACTCAAAAGGCGGCAATAAAAACAAGGGTGACAACCGAAGCGTCCATGGCGACGATAACCCGGGCAAAGGACACGGCAAGGACAAAAACAACAAAGGTAAAGACCGCGACAAAGACGATGATTGATCATCAGGTTTTACCAGCAGTGTAATTAAGGAATGAGTTATGAAGTATTTAAAGCTTACCGCCGTTGCGGGTGTCGTGTCACTTGCACTCGTTGGGTGTGGTGGAGATTCAAGTTCTCCGGCAACAACGACGCCTGTGACGCTCAGCGTTACAGACGCTCCTGTGGATGAGGTCAAAGAGGTTGTTGTGACCTTCGGCACCGTGGCGCTATTGCCACAAGATGGTGGTTCACCACTTATCTATGATGTTTACTTAACCGACGATGAAGGCAACCCGGTTGATGAGAGTGGCAACCCTATTCCTGACGGTGAAGACCCAGTACCACTGAGCGTCAACTTGCTTGACTATCAAGGCAGTAAGGTAATGCCACTGATTAAAGATGAAGTCGTGACTGTAGGTAACTACAAACTTTGCGTGTTCGCTAACGATGGTGATCACCCGACCCACCCCTCCTACGTCATTGAGGACGACAATACCGAGCGCGAGTTGTCGGTTAAAGGTAACGGCGCTTGCCCACAAGGTGTAG
Organism: Vibrio sp. CB1-5; assembly: GCF_059412285.1. Taxonomy (NCBI): domain Bacteria; kingdom Pseudomonadati; phylum Pseudomonadota; class Gammaproteobacteria; order Vibrionales; family Vibrionaceae; genus Vibrio; species Vibrio sp. CB1-5. Next base: position 161,319 of record NZ_JBJHPB010000001.1, read on the forward strand.
GTAAAATAGACAACACAGGTGTACTGTACTTCAATGATTCGTTTGCGGTAAATCCGCAAAACAACGACTTTGCAGTAGAGTTTGATCTACGACGAGGCTTAAAAAATAACTCAACGTTCCCAGATTACAGCATTCAACGTACCTCGGTCACTCTGATTAATACGGCTGTGACTGGCAATATTGAAGGCACCGTATCAACGGCGACGTTCAACGCTTGTAACAATCCAGCGGACGCCAATGTAGTGCAAGCTGTGTATTTATATGAAAGCGGCACTACGCAAGAAAACATGGCGCCTATTGGCGGAACCGATACCGTTAAGCCTCTAACCTCTGCAAGCGTTAGTTACAATGAAACGCAGCAAGTCTACGAATTCTCATTTGGTTTCCTAGACCCTGGTAGCTACAACCTTGGGTATACTTGTACTGCGCAGCATGATGATGGCGAAGAAGATTCAGCCCCTGTGGCAGCTGGTTTCAACATATTCAGTGTTCAATCAGATGTAACGGTAGTTGGTAACCAAGACACGAGTGTAGAATTATAATTAAAACTGAAGATTTACTTTTGTTTGAAGCGCTCTTTGATTAAAGGGCGTTTTTTTCATCATAAAACAAAAAAAGCAGCCGCCCATCCTTGGGCGAGCTACTTTGCTGCTACGAAACTCTTTCAACGCAAGTGAGTCAACGCGAGTAAGACTAGTTGTTGGAAATTATCACTTCTTTATTACGTACTTCAGAAAGAGCACGTTCCAGATTATCGTTAGCTAATTCGTAGTATGATGGCTTAGCATCGATCGCCTGTTGAAAGTACGGAATTGCGCGCTCAGGCTTGCCTTTTAACATAAGAAAGTAACCGACGTTGTTTAAAGCCTCGGGCTTTTCAAGATGACGACTAAACATGTTTAACGCTCGATTTTCATAACCTTGAGCTAGGTAAATGAGTGCCATGTTGTTTTGAGCTTTTTCACTGTCGGGCTCACGGTTCAGTGCTCGCTGGGTAAACTCAGTGGCTTTGGTGTAATCTCCAGACATGTAGTAGGAGTATCCCATATTCAGGAGGACCTTATTTTCAAATGGCAAGATAGAGCCCGCTTTATCATAAAAGGAACGTGCAATGTCGTATTCGTTATCAACATCAGAAAGCACCCCTAACCCCATGTAAGCGTAACCTGGTGATGTTCGGTCTGTGCTAAGCGACTCAATAAGAGTGACGCTCACATCCTCTCGTTTAATCGTTTTTGGCGACGAGAATCTCAATTGGTCTGCATTTACTGCTCTTAAAAAGAAACTCTCACTCTCTGGAATACGGCCCGTGCTAGCGTAAAACATACCTAGCTGCTCCAACGACTTACTATTATTCGGGTTAGCATTCACAGACATGTTGAGTGCTCGCTCGGCTAAATCATTATTACCACGAGAAAGATGTATCTTACCAATCGTATACAAGGTCTGGTCCTTGTAGGCAAGGTTTTCAAAGGATAGTGAGCGGATGTATTCATATAACGCGAGATCAATATTCCCTGCATTGAGCGCAGCATCCCCTCTTTGAATAGCTTCAACCTCTGATTGAGGTGGTGGCTCTTGAGTCAGGGTGTCAATCGGTCTACCCTGGTATAAAGATGTGTCATATTTTGGTCCCGTATCGGTAGACGAGCAACCAAAAATCACGAACGTTAAAACTAGCATCAAAAGTGAGGTAAGTCGTTTCATCGTATTTTCCTTATTCGAATGCCGACACTATCGTTATTACTGCAGGACCAATCGCCACAATAAAGAAGCATGGCCAGATAAATAGCAACATTGGAAACAGCATTTTAGTCGGTATTTTCGCTGCAATTTCCTCTGCAGCCTGGTTTCTTCTATCTCGATAATCTTCATTATAGTCTCTTAACGTATCAGATAGGCTGCCACCAATCCTAGAGGCGTGCGACAACATACTTACAAGCCCTTTGAGTTCACTCAAACCCGTTCTAACAACCAACTCATCAAATGCCCTAGGTAACTCAACACCAGCTTTTACTTTGGCACAAATGGTTTCGAGCTCATCCGCTAATTCAGGATGCGAGATATATGTCTCACTCGCGACTCGTTTCATCGCAGCTAAAAAACCTAGACCGGACTCTGTACATACCACCAGCAAATCTAATGTGTCGGGTATTCCTGCTCGAATTCTTCTTTGTCTCTTAGATGCTATACGTGCCAATATAAAGTTGGGCGCGAATAATCCTATAAATACCAACAGTGCCGCATACAGTATGCTTTGGCTGCCATTAGAGCTCAGAACAAACACAACCGCAGCCAAAACTGCACCTATCGTGAATGACAGCATTTTCAACGCATAGAAGTTTGCAATAGCATTTTTATGGTGGAAACCAGCATGCATCAGTTTCAGCCGAACGCTTTGCTGCTCTTTTTCGGATCTAGGTACATAGGAAGGAGCCAAGGACTCTAGTGTATCAATCACTTTGCTCTTTTCCTGTTTTTGCTCAGGAGAGGCAAGATTATGAACTCTCCTATCTAACGCAGACTTGGCACCAACAAACATAAAACCGATACCAAACACGAGTATGGTCACCGCCAGCATTAGCACGGCCAAAAATACCCATTCACGTGGTATGTCAAGAGTTGCAAGCACGTCCATGTTACACCTCGATATTCACTACTTTTTTAATCCAAATAGCACCAATCAGTAAACTTACCATTCCAAAAATTACTGATTTAATGCCTCGCGGATCTGTCCACAATGGCTCCACGAACTCTCTATTACCCAAATAAAGAGCCATGAATAGCACAAACGGAGCCAAGACCAATATCCATGCACCCATACGACTTTCTGCGGACAGTGTTTTGATTTTCCTTGCGAGTTTAAACCTGGCTCGTAAAACCACTGATACTTTCTGTAGGTTCTCTGCCAAGTTACCACCCGTGTCTTTCTGCAATAACACAGCTGATGAAAAGGCAAGCATCGATACGGTAGGAACTCTATCGGCCATAGAAAGAATGGCAATCTTAAGGTCATAACCAAAATTAAGAAGGTTGAAGGTATGTTTAAACTCCCCCCCCACCGGGTTTGGCAATTCATCCCCTACCTCTCGAAATGCCTGAGTCAACGGTTGGCCGGCCTGTAGCATCCGACGCATAATATCTAACGCTTCAGGAAGTTGCTCTTCGAACTTCTCCAATCGACTGTTTATTTTCCAGTTTATATAAAAGATCACACCAGAAATAATGATGACACTTGCTACTAAACCTAAATACCAAGGGTAATCAGTCAACAACAAAGCAACCGTGACCAACAAGCAGAACAATATTGTTCGAGCCAAGATGTCTCCGAGCCCCATTTTTACACCCGCCAACTCAAGCATTTTCTTCATGTTCGCAAAATACTTGATTGACACTAGCCTTCTATCAATAGGTGATAGGGATTTATTGTAGTAGTCATTCAGCAGAGTGATGCTTTCAGTGTCGAGTTGGCCTTTTGCCTTATTTAGCCGCTTCGTAAGCTCAATATGTTTTACTTTTTTACCCGCAGCAGGAAGAATGAGTGCCTGTGAGATAATAAATACGGCAGTAAAAATCAGTACAAAAAACAATGTCATACTCATCTTCAATTCCCTCTAACGCTCATTTCAGATCATTAAAAAGTTCAAACGGTACATCGATTCCCCGTTTAATTAGGTGAGAATGGCAGTCGGGCACCACTCCTGTCGCTACATACTTCCCTTTTACGTTGCCTTCACTATCGAGACCCTCGCGCTCAAACCTAAAGATCTCTGACATGGTAATAATTTCTCCTTCCATGCCATTGATTTCTTGAATTGACACCATTCTTCGTTTGCCATCTTCCTGACGTTCCATTTGAACGACAATGTGGATTGCAGAAGCAATTTGTGACCGCAAGTTTTTAGCCGATATCGTCCAACCTGCCATAGCAAACATGTTTTCAACGCGGCTCAATGCATCGCGAGGTGTATTGGCGTGAATAGTAGCGAGTGAGCCATCATGACCCGTATTCATCGCAGACAACATATCTACCGCTTCACTCCCCCGCACCTCACCAACAACAATACGATCAGGTCGCATACGTAACGAGTTTTTAACTAACTCACGTTGAGTGATTTCACCTTTGCCTTCTAGGTTGGCTGGTCTGGTCTCTAAGCGAATGACGTGTGGTTGCTGAAGTTGCAGCTCAGCCGAGTCTTCAATAGTGATAATGCGTTGATCTGAGGGAATGAAGGCTGAAAAGATATTAAGTGTCGTTGTTTTTCCAGAGCCAGTACCGCCGGAAATCAATACGTTAAGCTCTCCTTTTACTGCTCCTTCTACAAACTTAGCCATTTCAGAAGATACCGAATCCAGCTCCAACAAGTTATCCATGGTGAGTCTATCAACAGCAAACCGACGTATCGACACTGACGGACCATCAATAGCAAGAGGTGGGATAATCGCATTGACCCTCGAACCATCGATCAATCGAGCGTCGACCATAGGTGACGCTTCATCAATCCTGCGGCCTACTAGACTTACTATTCGATCAATGATATTTCGTAAATGTCGGTCATCTAGAAACGTATAAGGTGTTTTCTCAAGTCGACCAAAGCGCTCTACGTAGACGTTTTTAGCACCATTGACCAAGATATCCGACACAGAGGTATCTTTTAGTAGCGGTTCTAGGGGACCTAAGCCAAACACTTCATCTTCGATCTGAGATAACACACGCTGCCTACCCTCCAAGCTCAAGGGATGCTCGTTATCATCGTCCATCAACTGGCAAACTGCATTATACAACTCGGTTCTAGCCGTTTTCTCTTCTAACGACGCCAACAGCCCCAAATCCAGCGTGTCCATTAGCTTTCTATGGAAGTAATGTTTAACGGACAGATCCTGTTCTAGCTGCTTTCGCGTATCCTCTATCGCTTTCTGTTTCAGGCTCGCGGCATCAACAACCTCATCAGTGGCTAGTTTGCTAGTGACTTCGGTGACGGCTTCTGTTTTTTCATCCGACTTAATATCACGGTGGGCTTTACCCTGACTTTCTAGGTCATTGTTTGGACTGTTATTCTTCCTAAAAAACATACTATCCCTCCTTGGATTAGCTGAACAAACGCGCTAGCCACCCTTTCTGTTTGGACTCTTCTGGCATTAGGTCTGCACAGAGCTTATGGATCGCTTTGCCAATCGCACTTTTTTTGCGGTACTCGACGACTGGCTTGCCTAAATTGGCACTTTCGTTCGCGTTCTTAAAGTCGTTAGGGATAACATCCACTTTGATATTCGGTACAGTCGCCTCGACATCCTTAATGGAAATGGGCTGGTTTTTATCAAAACGATTAATGACGACATTCAAACTATCGGCGACAACGCCAAACTCTAACTTGAGGCTCTTCACTAGGTAACTCGTGTTTTTTAAAGACATGTAGTTCTGCTGTAACACTAAAAATATCTTGGTGGCTGGTGTCACCAAGGGTGAAAAAATCGGATCGATGCCTCTCGAGAAATCAATAATCACGTATTTGTAGTATTGCCTTAACAGAGGAATCAATTTTTGCACGTCGGTTGATTTCGCTATCGCGATACTGCCTTGTCCCCTCGTGAAACCAATAGTGTGTAACTTGTCGCCGTACTTAGTAACAAGGCTACCTATCGAGGCTTCATCCATATCTTGCAGTGTCTCAATGGCTTCAACCAACCCATATTTGGGTGAAATATCAAGGTATTCGTTTAGCAGCCCAAACTGTGTATCGATATCGATTAAAAGTACTTGATTCGGGTATTGCTCTGCGAGTGTTACGGCGGAGTTTAATGCTAATGTAGACGCCCCATTACCGCCCTTCGCATTCATAAACAGAAAAAGCTCTCCCATCTTTCTGTTTGCTATTTTGTGCTCTGCGATATCTCTTAAAAAAGGAACAAAAATATCGATTCCAGAATGACGAGAATAGTAGTCTGAAGCACCGAGTTTTAAAGCTAGCTTGAGATTTCCACTGTCGTTTTCATCACCAAATACCAACAAAGAAACTTCATTCTCACCAAAGGGGAGATTGTATTTCTGCAGGTCAGCGACCTTATCTGCCCAATCATCATTGGCTTCCACAATGATGATGTCGGGTTCATGAAAACTGGATAACCCTTGCTCGCTAACCGCGGATAATGAAATGTACTCGACTACGGTATTCTTACTGCGAGTAAGTTCTGTACGAATGTGACTTTTAAATTCACTTGAGCTGTATAGAGTCCAAATATGAAGATTGGTCTTCAATGAAAATTCTACGCCTACAGCGATATTGTTTGTGATCGGCACCGCTTCTCCCATGAACGCCTCCTAGCAATCTTCGGTAGCACCGGATGGCGAGCTTTGGGTTGGTCTTACAACACCAAGGCTTTCCGCCGGTATAACCGTTTGGTAATTAGGTACTTTTATGCTTCCTGCATCTCCTAAAAACGATAAAAATCGGACAAACTGAAATTTATAATCATCCGATACGAACGCTTGTACATATCTTATTTGTGCAAGAACATCATCTTTGTCATCGGTTGACATCGAGCTAAAGCCATCAACCGCTACTGCACTTCCATCTCGATCTAGATAAACAATCTCCAGATCATCAGCATCAAAACCATAAGGACGATTTTCGACAATCTCTGCGAGATCCTTAATATCGTCACGATCACCAATAGAGCACACCGCCGCTAATCGTGCGGCTTTTCTCGTCATTTCGTTAAGCATCTGCATTGAATATACATAGCGCCCAAATTCAAATGCAGAAAGAACCAGAAGCATTGAGATCAACACCGTCAAGGTGAACTCAAGAATCGTTAAACCCCTTGAAGAAGTTCTTCCTCGCCCTTTGATATACCTAGTCATCTCTCTTCTCCATTATTGCAGAAGCTGACATGGTGACACTCAATGCCTGCGTCAAGAACGGTATCGTAGAATAGAGCGGTGAATAGGTATAACTTGCGCTCACAGTGACAACACTACCGGCTTCTACGACTGTTACATCGTCCACTGTCACACCATCGAGCAACGATTCCGATCCGCCTGATCTCACTCCATAAACGACCAAATTTTTTATCTCATCCGTGTCTGCAATACTGCCCCCTACTGTACCGTACACCTCAGTTACGGCATGACGAGCGCCATTGCGAACCATCTTATTAAGTGTTTGATGGTCAATAAAGAAGCTCCCTATCTCCAAGAATAGAGCCATAAAGATGATGATAAGGGGCGTTACTAGCACTAACTCTATAACCGCGAGCCCTTGCTGTTTTTCAGATGTTTGATATTTCATGATTCACCACTCCCTGGATCTTTGTAGAGCTGAATCTTGAATAGACCTTCGGAGTCCGGCACCGAACCAAAACCACCATTTTGTACCGTGCAATCCTCTAAGAACTCTCCAAAAACACCTTGCTTTGCACCATTGTTATTCGGAGCTTTCTGCAGCAAAAAGAAACAACCAATCGAGGTTATTGGTAACGTAGTCGCCCCACCACCAGCACCGCTACAATCAACCATAGGTATTGGTAAAATGCGTCTACCTTTGTTTCCTGAAGTGCAATCACCACTTGCCGAGCCATCACATCCAGCAGCGCCTTCTAAATAGTTCGAGTATAGAAATGAGTTGTCATAGACTACGTTTCCTTCATTATCTGTTGTCGCTTCTGTAGCCGGCTCTCTAACGTATATGTCAGGTGGGAAATCAGCAGCGTTTACACCACCTCCGGAGTAATCGCCAAATCGTGTGTTAAGTCCTTGGCCCACTGGGCCTATCGTGTTACCCGGTTTGGTAGTAGCATTCTCAGTGATGTCAACACAACCGTCAAAACCACCCGCTAGTGCATCTCGTACCGTGCTAGCACCAGAGCCAAAGTCCAATAGCTGAAAGTTACCAGGCCCCATTTCACTTGCATTGTGATCAGCTACCTTTAGTTCGTAGACTTGATGGAAATTAAAGCCCAAGAAGTCATTTGATCCGCTAGAAGTCGCCGCGCAAACGGCGATCGGAACAATGTTACAAGCAAAATTCAAGGAGGAGCTTGGACCAGCAACAGCGCTGGCTGCACCCTGTTTGGAAGAACCAAAAAAGCCGATAAAAAAGCTAGTTAGCGGAACGTCCGCCACAGAGACTCTAACAAAGGTCACCAACGTTGAATCGTAACTTCCTGAGAAATCTTGTGGGTCATTGGAGTATTGAACGGTAATGGATGCATCGGGCACCGTCACTTCGGTGTTTCCTGATGCAGAAAACAGGGTTGCTATCGCCGATTTTGCTGCTGCCGTTGCTACCGTCGTGTCAGAGCCATCACTGACCTTGACCGCAGCAGCGAGCGCCGCCGCATCAACGCTATTTTGTAATCGCGTTTTGTTCAAAGTGGCATGATTAAAGTCAAATGCCAAACCAGCGAAAAACATAAAAACAATAAACACCAACGTAAAAAGGATAAGAGTTAACCCTTTTTGACGTTTTGTTGATTTCGTCATTTTCCGAACGCGATTCATACATCACCCCTATCGAGAACTTCTTCTCTGCTGAACTAGGTCTTTGCCTAGAACTGTTTCCGCTTTGCCATCATAGGCTGACTGACCAGCGTACTCATCATAGGCGACCTGCATGCGAGCCCCAGTACCTGTTGGCACCACACCTAAGTTGTTAGCGGTCGCATTGTGATCATAGGTTTGCTCATGTTTGAGCTTGGCTACCGATTGCCCCAATGGCGCATCATTTGCGCACCCAAATAGAACAAATGTCGCTAAAACAATTCCCAATGTTTGTCTATTCATTGCATTTCCCTTATAGCGAGTGCCCAAAAGAGCCTTCAGAGCCACCTTGGTTAGATGGAACGGTTGTACTCGTTTGGCTTTGTTGGTTAGCATTGCTTGCGTCATCCATCTCTGCGATGTATGCCCCCTGTCCAAGCAGATAGAATTCAACATCATTGGGCTTAACAAACGCATCCGTCGGCAAAAGTAGTTTTGTGCGGTCTACAGGCGTCGCCAATCTTGGCGTTACAAGAATAACCAACTCAGTTTCTCCCGATATAAATTCCTGACTATTGAATAGCTGTCCTAATACCGGTACGTCGCCAACACCTGGTAGCTTGCTAGAAACATCTCTCACGTTTTCACTAAGTAGTCCCGCGATCCCGATCGTTTGACCATCAGCCAATTCCAGTGTTGACGCAGCTGTTCGCTTAGTGATTGGTGGAATAATGTAGGTTGCATTGGTCTCTATTGGATCTAGCGTTAGTGAGCCTGAATTGGCTATTTCACTCACATCTACGGATAGAACAAGATTGATCTTTTGGTCCGAAAGTATGGTTGGGACAAACTTAAGACCAACACCATACTCTTTGTATTCAACCGTGATACCGTCCCTGTTCGGAACTGGGATTGGAAATTCACCTCCGGCCAAAAACTCTGCCTTAGAACCACTCAATGCGGTTAGGTTTGGTTCTGCTAACACTTTGGCAACACCATTCTCTTTAGCGATATCTAGAGCTAGCGTAAACAGAGTATTTCCGTCTAAGAAGGTCGCCAACAAGCCAGTTTCTTCGATACTAGGAACGTTAAAGATCGGCCCGACACCGCCACCAATTGCATCGATGACACCACCACCACTAGTGGCACCCCAACCGAAGTTACCGTTTTGGTTGAAAAAGTGGAAATCAGAATCAAAACGTCTAACCAAGCTACGCTGCACCTCAGCTACCGTGACTTCAAGCATGACTTGCTGAGCGCCACCTATCGACATCAAATTAATCACTTTGGTATCTGCTACCGTCTCATCTTTAGATTCAGTGCCTTCGTCTGCAGGTGCTCCTGCGGTGAACGTTTCTGCTACCTTGACAGCCATGTTCATAACCGCTTGATTGCTCACTTGTCCGCTAAGGATCAGCTTGTCTTGTGAGCTGTGTACTTCGATTGTCTCATTTGGCAAAAACTCAAAGAGCTTGGATTTCACACCATTGAGATCGTGAGTCACTTCGATGTTTATGGACTCTATAAGTCTTCCTCTAGAATCCCAGGCCATCAAGTTGGTTGAGCCAAGCTTTTTACCAATTAAAAACACTTCGTTAGAGCGCAGCATAACTATGTCTAACACATCTGGGTCACCTAAAGAGACACGTTTTGCCTTGCCTGCTAAGATGACATTTTTAGATTTATGATGGGGCACACTAACCAGCTTCCCAGCTTGAGTAGCAGCAAACGAAAGTGTGCTAAAAAGATAAGCGATGAGTATACTGACAATCCATTTCATAGTATTACCTTAGTCCCTTACTCTTATATTTGAGGATTGAGTTCCTTTAATGATCGTTACACTTGGTTGTGGAACGTAAGTTCTTTTCGCAACTGGCTTATCTTTTTGGTGAGGATTTCGCAGCGCCAGTTGTATCTCGCCATTGCTTTTTGCGGTTAGAAGCTTCTCAGCTTCTTTTGGTGTCACTTCCAGCGTCACCGCTCTTACAATGACAGGCTTGTTGTCATTAGTTCTGGCTGTCTGGTCTACCGCTAGCACTTTAATGTTTTTCAACACGGTATCTGTCTTAGAGCGAGTTTGATTAAACTTAACAGTGCTGAGAACGTCTACTTTGTTTCCCGGAAGCAAAAAGCCTGCGACACCTATGACATCATTGACTCGAATCGTCACGGCCCGCTTATCGTCTTCTATTACAGCCGCAAGAGTAGAGCCCTCTCCCGGAACAGAGAGTCGGTAAGAATGAACGATTTCACCCGGAAACAACGATGTGCTGGCCACTTTTCCGACAACATCATCGACAGTAGAGAAGTGATCTTCATCGTCGACCCAGTCAGTTTCTAATAACTTAACCGACAGATGTTTGCTCTCTATTATCGTACCTGCGATGATCTCTTGTTCGACAAAGACTACCGGTTCTCTTTCAACCGTTTCTGTCACAACTTGCGGCTGGTTCTGTTCTTCCATCCATTGCTTGGCGATATAAACGGCAGCCAAACCTAATACAGCAGATATCAACATCAACAAAAAGACTTGTGATTTACTCATTATTTCCTCCCATTCCATCGGAAGTGCAATATAGTCGCCATGCTGACTCCAATATAGATGACGTAATTACGTTCGACTCTTGATTAAATTTAATAATGTCACTACATATCCCAATAATGTCTTTAGGGATGCATGGGTAAAATGGTGTTTTATCTACACTGTGCAATCGCAATACCATTCCCCTAGATTCTGAATTTATAATTAACCCTCTCTTTTCTGCGACTTCGTCTATTAGACTCATATACTCATCTTGACTTAGAGGATAGAATTCTATTTTGTATCCTAAGCGACGCAAAAATGCAGGGTCACCAATATCAAGTGGGTTTAAATTAGTTGAGAAGGCTAGATTCAGCGTGAATGGTATCGCCGCTTGCTGTCCATTCGGTAATTGCAGATAATCAACACAATATTCCATTGGTACAATCCAGCGATTAAGTAACGCTCCGACAGATATTTTCTGCCTGCCTAAATCATCGATAATGAGTAGCCCATTATTTGCCAACATTTGCAATGGTGCCAACCATACTCGATTATGCTGAGAATGATTGACCTCTAGCATCTCCATCGTTAGCTCGCCACCGACTTGAATGTTGGGTCTTTCGCACAAGGCCCAACGCTTGTCATATTGTTCGTTGAAGTGAATTCGATTAACCGTTGAATTATTATCCAACATAACATGGTGCGCGTCAGAGAAAACTCTTATGATGCTTCCGGATGTATATACCGCAAAAGGTATATACACTGATGATTCAAACGAATTAATAAGTTGCGCTGCTACGAAGCTTTTGCCAGTGCCAGATTTACCGTACAACAGTAACGCTCGGCCAGAATTAAGTGCGGGGCCTAGTATATGGATCATTTTTTCTGCACCAAATACTCCGCGCAGTGCTCCCGCAATTTGTTCGTGACCGATGCTGTTCACTTTAACATCTTGCAACGCGACTACCTTACTGTACTCATCCAATGACACTGGTGCCGGGCCGACGTAAGCGTCTTTCATATACGCCAAATCCGCTTCCTGCTCGCCAGCCGCAGACAACCCATAACGCACTTGGTTGTTGCCATAGTCAGCAGAACCGCTTAATCCCATTGGTTGAAACACTTCCAATAACGAGCGCTTACGAAGGTAATTCAGTAACTCATCAACGATATGACTACTCACCCCCATAGCATCTGATAGCTCAAGTACTGTCGCTTTCATCAAGTGCGCGATGTGCTTTAGTACCAAGTTTTCTAACACAACCACGGGGATTTCCAGCTCTTTCAGGAGAGAAGGCATCGGCGGTGGATCGATCTGTGGTGACAGTCGTGGTTTATTGGTAAGAGACGTAATGGCATTCATAAACAGTCCTCACACCCATAGGGGGTATAAAGCAAAACCAGTGATTATCGATGGAGCGAAAGGTAGTCTAAGCTTCTCCGAGACTCTTGTGGCCAAATGCCGTCTCAAAACAATTTCCTCTTTTAGATATGTTATTGCCTGGTCTTTCAATGAAAGTGGGGATCGAGAAATATGACTAAAGAGGTAGAAAAGACTATATACACCACCGCACAACACTGTAACAATCAGAAATGTGACCAAATGCTCGATGCCCGTACCAAGCGCCAAAACGGCCAATAGCTTCACGTCTCCTCCCGCCATCACCTTCATACTGAACAAAGCGAAACCCACGCTAAGCGTCAGCATAAACGCCAAAAGGTTGGAAACCGGTATGTTTGTTACGCCTTGATATTTAATCGATAGCGCTGCCAACATAACGGCGAGCGTAAGAAGTACCCAGTTGTTCGGAATTCTTTGGTCTCGAATGTCAAATACTGCAACAGTCAACAGTGGTAACCATAGAGCATATTCGATAAAATCCATTTTACCTCCCTAAACTCGTTGACCACGACCTCGCGATTAGGTCGTGGCTCCTAGCTGCTGAATTACAACGCCTCGACTTTGTCAATTTGGGAGTCGAGCTCTGTTTTCAAGTCTCCCCAAATACCGCCACCCGCGATAACGAAAACTGTAATAATCAAAGCTGCACCGATGACATACTCCAGAATCGTTAGACCTTCTTCATCTTTGATGAAATCTTTACACAATTTAGTTAGCGTCGACATAGCAATCTCCTTTTGGTCCTGTTTGCTTAACGCTCTTTCAAATTAGGAGAGTACGCATTGATTGGTTAGGACTATTTTATTTAATTCGTATAACTATTTTGTTATCTCTCACATTAAGTTAATCCTATTTACTAAACTAAAGTTAATACCATTCTAAACCTTAGAATTATAAATTAGGCAAAATCACGGATATAAAATTAGAAATAAACAGACTACTATTAACAATCACTGTGGTATTTTTGTTATCCTAGACAGATGAATATAACCACAAGACTTTCATGGAGTGTCTCCAAACATCCATAAATTATAGCATTAAGCATATTGAGTGTATTAACATTGAGACTATCTTGAGCTTAGATGTTATTTTTATGATGTTATTTTGTAAAAACACGGCACTCTACTAGACTAGTTATATAGTTTAATCGTGTTGTCGCAGTTTTGAGAGAGAAAAAATGGCGTATTGGATAGGAAAACCAACTATTTTACTGCCAAGAGTTGTACGAGACTACCTGAGTGAAAAGATCAATGTGATTGAAGTAGGTGATGATGTATCTGTAATAACTCAGCCTTCTCAGCACTTCTGTTTCTATTTTTCGGAGAGTTACGAGGACGATGGTACACTTTTAACGCTGTTGAAGATCTGCCAAAATTTGTCAAAACCCCTAATACTGTTTCACGATTCAACGGTACCAGAGGCCTTCATAAACAGTGGACTGGTCAAAGCCCATGTGGACATCACCTCTCACCAGGTGTTGAAAAAGACCGCACTAGCAATTGAGCAAATAACCTCATTGCTAGAAAAAAACGGCGACACTTTTTCAAACGTGCCAAGCATTCGTGAAACAGAAATGACAAGGGAGATAAATCACAGACCAACTCCCGCTGAACCCAACACCATTGACGCGGCTCTAGACTACATCGAAAAACACTATAGAGAAAGCCTAAGGGAGGTAGAAGTTGCCGCTCACTGCCACTTGTCCACTCAACACTTTTCTCGTGTCTTTCATAAGAAAGTCGGCTGTAGTTTCAGGGATCATGTAAGTAAATTAAGACTCGAATACGCAAAAAATCTACTGTTAGCCAACGATGTGAAGCAAATATCAGCTATCGCATATCAAAGCGGTTTTAATGATGTGTCTTACTTCTCCCGATTTTTCAAGAAGAAAACAGGCATGAGTCCCGGTACTTTTCGAAACTTTAAGGGAATACTAAAGATCAACTAGCAGCATCAACATATTCATGCCCACGATAGTTTTTTACGACGTTGTCGCAGTAACTATATCGAGCCAGCTCATACCGAACATTGCACTACAAAGCCAAAAAGACAATCAATTACTTCATACTAACCATACAGATAAAACGATTGGTATCAAAAGTCTTATCAAACACGTCTTTCTTTTGCGAAGAGTAAACTCGCCCTTCAGCTGTCCAATAATCACCCGGTTTAAGATCCGTATACAGCTCTAGATACTTATAAGCTGCTTTAGTTGGCAACTTAGACGACAGTTTTTGCTCACAATATTGAGTCGCATCATCACGGCTTAGGAACACTTCTGCTGATTTATTGTTACCACGATATACTGGGTACAAATAGGTAAACACTTCATCTTTGTATACAACGGTATTAGAAAACGTCCCTACTTCCTGCTTTGATAACTTTTTCATTTCAGCCGTTTTTGGATCATTTAGCACTTTCTTAGTGATCCGTGCTGCTTGATTGTTTTTCGCACTTTTGACAGCGGGTACCGACTCTTTTGTCACTGGTGCTGCTGATTTAGCTGCAGCTTTTTTCTGAGTTTTCTTTGCAAACGGGAAGAAATAATCTCCGTCGTTTTTCAAGCTCAGGCGCAGCGACTGTGTCTTACCATTGTTTACCGCCTTAACGTTGTAAACACCCACGTAATTACCCGACAGTTCAATCACATCACCACTGCCCACTTTTTCATCATTGATGTAATAGTCTGTTTTCGCAGAGTTGGAGCGGAATACAAATCGGATCTTATCAAGGTTTAGCGCCTTGCGAATTTCACCATCCAGATTCGAGTTGAAGGCATTTTTATACTCTGCTGATACAGTGTAAGTTAAATCGCCATTCAGCTTTTGAGTTGCATCCACTACCTTGTATGACGTCAGGTCGATGCGTTCAGAACCACCCTTTTCAAGCGCAAAAGCATTTTTCATGTAAGGTAGATTGCGGTTCACACATGAAGACAAACTCTCGGTAACTTTACATTCTAGTTTGCCAGAGTAGTTTTCTTTATGAACGACGTTCGCTTCTTTTAGATGACGATCTTTGATGTCGCGATAAAGCGCCAATAGCTGGTCATTTTTATCACGTTCAATTTGAGTCACACTGACTTGATTAGAGGCAATGGTTTTATTTAGCTCATTCAGTTTTGCTTCAGCGTCAGCTAACTCAGTATTGAGTTTATTGATAGATGTCGATACGCCGCGCAAGGCCAAAGCGATGCCTTCATCATACTCACCTTGAAGCAATTTCTCTTGGAACACTTTAGAATCAGCTTTGATGATATCAACGCTGTTCAATAATTTGATTTTGTTGGCTTCGATACTTGAAGAGGTCTTGTTGTATAGAGAGATGGTGTCATCTAGGCCAACTTCGCCATAGCGAGACGAATATTCACTGTTAATGGTATCTAACTTAGCCTGTTCACTGCCATTAACCAACTCAGAAGCCCAAGCGCCCGACATCATCGTCACGCCGGCTAACGTAATCCATGTTTTCGCTCTCAAGTGTGGTAATAATTTTTCTAGATTCACAACAACCTCATAATCCTTCTTAACCGCCTGAACATTTCCATATTCCGCTTGTTTTTATAAAATGAAGGGTTTCTTACTGATATAATTTTCTATTCTATCAAAGCCCCAAAGCAGTGTCGCTACAATGAGGCGTAATAGTGTGATCTTATTCATCAATTAAGAGGAAGTTCAAGAATTGCGTGAAGCCCCCTCATTAATTCTCCGATACAGCATAGATCTCAGCGCGGCGATTTTGAGCGCGATTCTCAGCACTATTATTCGGCACCAATGGTTCGCTTTCACCTAATGACTTAACAGTAATACTGTCTCGCTCGACACCTTGAAAAAGCAATACATCATGTACAGATAGAGCACGACGTAGCCCAAGACCCTGATTGTATTGCGCAGAGCCTTGGCTGTCGGTATGCCCTTCTATGATTAGGTCATAGGAAGCCTCTGACAACATCGAGCTTGTTTTGTTGAGTGACGTTCTCGCCATAGGTGTTAACCCATAGCTATCGAAGGCAAAGTTCACACGCACCACTGGGTTATCAGTACCCGCCTGAGCGACTGACATCACCGAGGTACAATCTGAACGGTCGAAAACCGCGCTGTTTTGCTTTGCCAACATTGAGGCAAATTCATCACTAAACCCTGTTTGCTCAATACTCAGCTTACCTTCTCTGTGTTGAGCGATAGCCCTTACATCAGAGACAGATACTGAATACTGCTGTTCGCCAGCACTGTTTTGACAATATGCCTGAAACTGATCTTCACTCGCATGGCTACTCAACGTAATAACGGATAGCGCGGCGGCGCTCATTAAATATCTCATGAATTCTCCTAATACAACTTGGTTACGCCGCTGCTCTTGGAGCCTTTGCGGATTAGCTCTTCTATTTTGTCAATTAACTCGTCCAATCCATCTTTTACATTGATGATATCTTCAGAGGGGTTTTCTACGCAGTCTTGAAAGCCAGTTTCACCTTGGGCATTGTAACCAATCCCGATCACTCCTATGTACAAGCCTGGAATTTTTTCTCTAGCGACACCGCACATATCATAGGTGTCTTCATCTGCTAAAGCACTAAATATTCCATTTTGCGGTGACTCTTGACCATCACTCAGAATTAGGATCATTTTTACTTTGGCGTTGTACTCTGCGATCTCATCTTCATCGTCTGTATCTGGGGCTCCATCGTTCAACATTCTGAACCCTCGCAAAACTCCCTGAAACACAGCTGTACTGCCGTCTTCTTCCATTTCTTTGACTTTATCAACAAATGACGGGTCATTCGTTAGGTCAATATTGTAGAACTGATCTTCATTATCCTGACCAAAGCCTCGATATAGATCCGCATCCTTGATCAAATAAGCACTGCCTGAATGAACCTCTCGGTCATCAAACATTGAGTCAACCGTGGTTTGAAAGTCGACATATTCAAGCGCATCCGGATAACCGTAAGATATGTAAACGGGCTTTCCTTTCTTCTCTCGTTTTGGAACATATTCTTGCTTAGACAATACATCGTCAACTCGCTTCGCTATTTTCTGGTTTGTCTCAGCCAATAAATACTGAGCATCAGTTGGGCATTTCTTTCCTTTGTCCTTACACTTTTTCCAGCTTTTTTGCTCAAGAGGTTCACATTCCCTAAAATCATCGGCACAATCTTCTACATAATCATCATCGAATGTTCGCCATTCGTTCCAGTCAACGTGACTGTATCTGTACTCCGAAACCCAATCCCTGTGATTATCATTAAAGAAAAGTTCGGTGACCGCATATACCTGATTATTGTATTTGGCACGCGTGCGTATGTTATAAGGAACAAAACCAATCTTATTATCTAGCCTAACTGATTGATCTTCATCATCCGCGCAGCTATCTATATCATCACACAACACCTTCTCAGTTATCGCTTGTATTGCAGCCTTCAAGTCATCAATTTTGGTACTTCTGTTACTCCTACTACCCCATTCAGACGACATGGAACCAGAAAAATCCGAAACAAAGACGATATCGATATTATTATCACCTAAATACGCCGGATATTTACGAGCCAATGAATAACCCGCTAAGTCTTGTGTCTCATCGAAAGACGGAATAAAAGTGCTCGCAAACCATGAATCATGAGTCGTCGTTACGTTAACGGTATATTGTGTATACTCTTCCTGGTCAATATCCAAGTCTTGCTCTTGGAACGTTCTTATCGTGGTTACTGAGCTTGTCTTTATGTCCCGCACATAGTTTTCCACATAGCGTTTCGCCATCGCTTGTGAGTCGGTCTCTACATCCTCAATCGTCACGGCTATGGCTGCAGCCTCAGCCGCATCACGTAGGCGACTAGTTTCTTGCACGTATCGCGTCCCTTCAACCGCCCAAAAGGTAAAACCCATAATCGGCACTAACGTCAGTCCCATCCATATTGCAGCCGCACCCCTTTGTCGATTCAGGCTAGGTCGAGAGTGAGCCATTTTTCTCTGCTTAACGGTCATACTACCTCCCTGGCATTATCGACGAAGAGGTCAGACGCATGTCGGCATCCTCACCCGATGAAAATGCTTCAAACCAAGAGTGGTGTTCTTCACAGAGAGTAACGCGGTATATCGGATACGATAATCCCTTCTCGATGGGGACTAATGACTGATAATTACTCAACGAATCTGTTCGACATCCAAGTGACGAGAACTTGGGACTCCGATGCGTCACCACGCTTTCACCAATCACGTAAGACTCAATTTGCAGCGCGACATTCTCTACGGAACTATCCAACATTCGACTTGCGACGGCAGTTAAATCAGTCAAGTCTTGCTGTGACACCTGCAAATTCGTTCTACCTGCAATGTCAGCATCAAAATAACGAGAGCGCTCTTTGATAACATTGACTAGTGCAAAGCTTGAACGATCCAACTTTGCTCGTACCAATAATTTATGACTAAGGTCGGTAGCGAACAGATATATGGCGCACAAACCAATCAATACGAACCCAAGTTCAATCGCGAAAGCCCCTTTTTGGCTACGCAGGGAAGTAAAACGGGCAACGTTATTCCGCCTCATTTTTCCACCCCTCGTGTTCTAGGTTCAACACCATGGTGCGTGAAATATCCACTTGCTCAGCACCAAAAACTTGAATAATCGGTGCGTACTCATAACTGACTGTGATTTCGGCTAGATCGTAGTTGAACGTGAGATCTTGCTTTGAATAGCCAACGTTATTGACAAAATCTGAGTAGCTCGGGAAATATTTGCCATCAATCGAAAATTTGTCTTCGTCAATGAGAAAACTCCAAAGATTATCTTGATTCGCAATCAAAGTTTGAAACCGAGTCTCATACTGCTCGTGTACTCCACTTCCCTGATAGATTTTGGTGTTGCGTATCGTTTCACGCAGCGCATACTCGGTCATGTTGATCACGTAAATGCGATAACACACTTCAAAAATCGCAAACGTCGAGAACATCAGTACGATCGCCCCTAAGGAGAACTCGACGGCAGTTGCACCACGCTGCTTCCTAAATCCAACCATAATCAGCTCTCTTCGCGATTAAGTTGCTGAGCAATCAGAGTCAGCTCCGCGTAACTGAATTCATCACTGAGTAGTTTTTTAGCCGCATCAATTTGGTCCGCTTTGATAAGTGCAATGGCGAGGTTAGCGCGTACTACTTTATTCTCAGGAGAATCTGCAATGACAGGTGCTAGGGTTTGAATCGCACGCTTGTAGTCTTGCTGAGCGATGTACAGCATGGCGATGTTGTTTTTTACCGCGACATCGTCATAGCCCTTGAGCCTTGATTGATTGAACTGTGTTTTGGCGTTGTCAAAGTCACCTGTTTTGCTGTAAGCCACTCCCAATAGCACATGAATTTTTCCAGAGGTATTGCCTGCTTTTAGCGACGCTAGATACGCTTCAATTGCTTCTTGTTGCAAATCTTGAGCAAGCAATACTTGTCCATGTAACTGATACAAAGCTGCTGATTGGGCACCCTGCTTAATTAAATGATTTATATAAAAGTTGGCTGACTCGATATCGCCTTTTTTGAAATACGCATCGGCCAATTTTTCGACGGTCGCCAACGAGCTATCCCCCGCCTCTAGCTTGGTTTTATAGTGTTTGACCAGTCCGTCATAGTTATTAACTTTTTCCATACTTGCCACGGTCGCTGCTTCAGTTTGAGCAAGATCAGCTGAAGATTGACAACCTAGAAGCGTCAATGCGATGAGCACCAGCAAACCACTTTTGTGTAATCCGTTCACATTAACTCCCTAGCGATATCGACATCTGCATAATCCCTGGAGCTAGAATCAGCACAACAATGGGAAACATAATGAATAAAATCAGTGGCACGCTCATCTTGGCTGCAAGCTTACCAACTTTTTCTTCAACGGTAAGTATTTGAACCTTACGAATGTCTTCCGCTAAGTCACTCATGACTTGGGCGACTGAAGTACCGTATTGAAGATTTTGAATGATGGTCAGAACAAAGCTTCGAACCGCCGGCGTAGGTAGTCTTTGTCCCAAGTCATTGAGTGCTTTTTCTAACCCGTGGATGCGAGCAGAGTCCGACGTGCGTCTAATTTGATAGCACAAATCTTTATCGAACATTTCAAGCTCCGCCGCAAGATAAGCCAAGCTTGCCTCAATTGTCATGCCGGTCTGAACACATACCGACATCATATCAAGCAAATAAGGCAGTTTGGCTGAAGTACGACCTATCACCATTCGGCTGCGGAAAGAAAGCACCATATCTGGCACAACAATAACGCCCACTAATGAGAACATCGAACCAAGCAACTTGTTGGTGTTAGACAAGTCACTCACCGCCACAAACCCAAGCAACAACGCTAGTACAATGAGCTTGAGTGGAAAATAATATTTAGCCAACTCTTTGTTGTAATAACCGGCTTCGATGAGCTTTTGTTCCAATTCTTTGCGGTGCTCTTTACCAAAGCGAACCATAAAATGTTTTATTTTGGTGGTACCAGATTGGGTTTGAATCCCTACCAAACCATCCATTTTTTGGCGACGGCGCTCTGCTCGCAATGACTCAGCGATAATAAAAAGAATGCAGCCAAAGAATACCGCGACCGCAATAAGTATCATCATGCTTTCACCCCCCTTACAAGTAACCATATGATGGTGAGTCCTATCATTTCACTGATCAGCACGTAATAGAGAATCACCCTTCCATCAGGATCATAAAGCACAAAGTCAACGTTACCTGGGTTGATATAATTTAGAAGCACAGTAAAGGCAACAGGAATAGCCGCTACGATTTTGGCAGAAATTCGAGCTTCCGACGTCATGGCCATTTTTTTCTTTTCAAGGGTGCGAGCATCCACTAATACGCGAATGAGTCTCGCTAATACCCCTTTGAGTTGGCCGCCGCGCGAAATATTGGCACGAAGAGTAATGGTAAAAAAAAGAAATTCTGGATAAGGGTAATTTTTGCAAGAGCGCATCAGTACCTTTTCTGGTGTCTCACCCATTTTGAGACGATCCGCCATGAGCTTAAATTCACGGCCGATCGCATTATCCATAGTATCGCCCACATAACTGATCGCCTGCATTAAACTGTCACCCGCCGTCACTGCACTCATTAAGATATTGAGCGCATCTGGGAAGCTGTTTTCAAACTCTGATCGGCGACGCGAAAGCAAAAAGCGATAACCGACCACTAGAAAAACAGCGATCGCTCCACTAATGAGCAAGGGGTTATTTTGACGTAAAAACACCACCAGCAAATACCAAGACGAAGCAACTGCACCAATCGAATAGAGAGCAATATAAAGAGTTGAGCGCGGCCCTAAGATCATCAGTGTGGGTGATATTGAGTCTTTGAACTTTTGCCACTTATGTTTTTGCGACAGTGAGCGAATATTTATCGCACTAACGCTCTCAGTACCCTCGGCGTCAACCTGAAAGTATTGGTCTAGTTTACTTTTCTTGCTGCTTCGATTTAGCAGTAGCGCAAGAGCAAATAGTATTAGCGAGATCCAAAGCATATTAACGCCCCGTGAATGACGCCATTAGGTCTTTGTATAACCCAAAGAATTGTGCTTTTTTGACCAATTCAGAGCGCTGCATAATACCGTTGGTAACAAATTCCCCCTTTACTGCCTCTCCATATTCACTGTCGTCGTAACGAAAGCGATAAATCTCTTCCATCACGACGCTATCACCTTCTAAACCAACTATCTCAGAAATGCTGGTGATTTTACGGCTGCCGTCTCTTAGTCGATTGACTTGAACCACCAATTGCACCGCACTCACAATAGTGCGACGGATTGCTTCTAAAGGTTGATTTAGATTTGCCATCATAACCATTGACTCAACACGCGCTATCGCATCTCTCGGAGTATTCGCGTGAAGCGTTGACATTGAGCCATCGTGACCTGTATTCATCGCCTGCAGCATTTCGAACGCTTCTGCGCCACGACACTCGCCGAGAATAATTCGGTCTGGACGCATACGAAGTGCGTTAATCACCAAATCTCGCTGCGTCACAGCTCCTGTCTGTTCGATACTTGAAGTACGTGTTTCTAACCGTACCAAGTTTGGCTGTTGAAGGCGTAGTTCTGCCGCATCTTCGATGGTCACAATACGCTCGTCTTCAGCAATGTACTGAGACAGAGCATTAAGCAGCGTCGTTTTACCAGAACCTGTACCACCGGAAATCAGCACATTCATTCGACAGCGAGAGGCAATCATCAATACTCGCGCCATATCCATCGACATAGAACCAAATTCGATTAAATCTTCAAATCCAATGCTTTGCTCACGGAACTTACGGATAGAGACTGAGGTACCATCAAGTGCAATCGGTGGTATGACGATATTGACACGACTGCCATCTTCTAAACGAGCATCAACCGTCGGTGATAATTCATCAACACGGCGGCCGACCCGTGAAGCAATACGTTTTGCAATCGAAAGGAGTTGCTCTTCATTAACAAAAGTCAGTTCTGATTTATGGACTTTGCCGTGTCGTTCAAAAAAGATATTGTTTGGACCATTCACCATAATATCGGTGATCGATTGGTCTTCTACCAATGGTTGCAATGGCCCTAGACCGAAAAGTTCATCAATTAAGCTTTTAACCAGTCCCGTTTTCA
This sequence comes from Vibrio sp. CB1-5, assembly GCF_059412285.1. NCBI lineage: Bacteria > Pseudomonadati > Pseudomonadota > Gammaproteobacteria > Vibrionales > Vibrionaceae > Vibrio > Vibrio sp. CB1-5. The sequence goes on from NZ_JBJHPB010000001.1 coordinate 184,323, forward strand.
TCAGCGAAGTAATTGGACGCTGGTACCCTGTCGCCAGTAAATCGACTGCACTCTGGATTTGTGACTCGAGTTCTTTGCGGCTCATTTTTTGAACCGCTTCAGGGTCTAATGCTTCGAAAATTTGTCCTCGGAAAGCGAGGTACATCTCTTTATTGGAACTCATTTCGCACCTACCTTACCTAACCAGCGATTTAGCCGTGGTACGGATATCGGTTGACCATTTATATGTTTGACCAAGTGATCGAGTGAACGGCTCATATTGCGGTCATGCTTGTGAGCGCGTTTACCGTCGATAATGATATGTGATAGGTTTTTACAGAATGCAATTTCTAAATTGGGTTCTTGGCCTAAATAGCGTTTGAGATCGCTCTTATCCATAACATAAGCGGCCTCCGGGCGGTGATAATTCACGACGGTGATGATTCTCAGTCTTGATGACAATGTCAGTTGCAAGTTTTCTACCTTATCGATAAGCCGCTTAGCATTGCGCACCGCAGAGACCGAAGCATCCAGCACCATCACTACAACATCAAAATTATCGAGCAACATTTGCGGTTCAACCGGAAAGCTCACACTGCCTGAGTAATCCTCAACAATGAAGTTAGCGTTGCGCGACAATAAATCACATAGGTTTTGGCTATAGTTGAAAATCTCGGTTTGGCTCATTTCACCATCAAGCGCCAATAAACGTAAGTTTTTACGAGCGGTATGAAGATAGCTAAGCGCCCCTTCTTCATCCATTTCATGCAATGGCGCAGCAAACTCATCGATCATTCTTGGTTTAAAGTCTTTCAATGCAAGAAGAACGTCGATATCACTGTCCACGTATTGGTGATCCACTAAAATCGTGTCGGTTCCCTGACTCGACAGTAGCGAACTCAGCTCCGTAGCAATAAACGACGTACCTACGCCGCCTTTCGAGCCTACTACAGCAACACGCTTCGCCTTACGCTCTTTACTTACCCCGGAAAAGTTCTTAAGGTTATTGTTTACGTGAGTTAGGAAGTCGGCAAATTCCTGTTTATTTACAGGCCAAAACACATAGTAAAAACCCATTTCTTTGAGTGAGCGCAGCGTTGAGATAGCATCTTCCTCACCAATAACTACCACGCCTTTGTGCGTTGGGAGCTTACTGGCAAAATTTTTCGCATCTTCAACCACATTACTTGACTCATTCAACTCTAGAATAACGATGTGGCTACTTTGTTGCTCCGTTAGTTTGGCATGCCCTTTCACCGTCCTAACGCAGTTAGGGTCGTTCCAACCTTCAAAACGAAACACTTCTTGAACAAGGTTCAGACACTCATTGGTCTGATAAAACAGAGTACAGCCGGCTACACCGGTTTGATTTTTTGGTTCAGGCTTAACTTTAGTGCTCAGTGCTTTAGTTAGATCAAACACGATTACTCTCCCACTAAGCGTGATTTATACGCCACCTGCTTTAAACGCATCGTTTCAACAAAGCAGTCTGGCTGTGCGATTTCATTTTGTAGTTGAGCGGGTTTGCACGTTTGCGTTTTCAATTGACGCAGAGCGACAACGATCCTCACGTCGGCTATCATGTTCGATACCTCTCGGTACTCAATTCGCGAAGGGTCAATCGATAGACTTGAAAATGACTTAAACGCTTTTTCCGCCAGCTGACGAACCGTTGAAGATTTATAAGAGACCACATAAACAGCTTCTTTATCAAGAGACTCCGAGATAGCAATCAACTGCTCCATCTTCTCTACGGTTTCATTGCGTTTTTTAACAACGTAATCCACGCGGTGTATCTCTTGAAAAACTAAGGCTTCAGCGCCATTACCATCGAAGTAGCGCTCCGTGGTACATCCCGAAATACCAAACAGCAATAAAACACAAGAGAGCGCTATACGCTTCCAATCTAAATGAATCATTGAATAAACCCTCCTTGCTCCACGAGTCGAATCGTCGCATTGGAAGGCTGCATATAGCCATCAGTATCTTCGAGATTTAACCAGCGCATTAGTGTCGACGTTTTACGAATATAAGGAAGCTGAATATCTGTCTCACGCATGGGTTCGACAAGATTGACGGTTGCTACAATAATTAACTCAGTACGTCGCCTCTCTGTGATGGACTTACGAAAGGCAGCACCCAGAATTGGAATATCTCCTACCAACGGGATCTTTTGCATATTTTCAAAATCGGCACTGCTCATCAAACCACCCAAAATGAAGCTGTCGCCATCCGCCAGCTCTACCGTGGTCATTGCGCGTCTAGAGGTAAGTTGTGGTACTTCAATTCCCGCAGCTTTTACATACTTCTCTACTTCCGAGACTTCAGGAAACAATTGCATGCGAATTTTGTCTTGGTTCAAAACTTTCGCCGTCAAATCTAAACGAATACCAAACTCTTTAAACGTGATATTAATGCTGCTGTTGCTTGATACCACTACAGGTACTTCACCACCAACGAGAAAACTTGCGGACTCACCAGATAACACAGTCAGGTTTGGCTCTGCTAATATCTGAGCGATATCGTCATTGCCAAGTGCAGTAATCAAGGTGCCAATGTCTGCGGCTTCAAACTGATTAAAAACAAACTCACCAACGCTACCCCCAACTGACCCCCAGTCTACACCTACTGTTTGTGAGAAGGATTCAGTCACTTGCGCAACGGAGATCTTTACATTCACTTGTTGAACCGTGGTTACCTCAATGCGCTCAATGATGCCTTCCCAAGTCATGTTTCTGGCGAAGATCATGCTTTCTGGCTCTTCAAGGTCACCGCCCGTTGTCTTGAAAGTCAACTTTTGAGCTTCGTCCCAGCGCTCTGTTTTTTCACGCCCAAGTAATGTTGCCACCATACGGTAGATATCATCACGCTCCTGTTCAGACTCCACCACACCACTTACCGCGACCTGCGAGCCTATAGATTCAACCTTGATATTAGCATTTGGGAAGTGGAACTTAAGCTGTCGGCGCACCTCTGATAGATTGAGATCGACAATGATACGATCTGAAATGAGTACATCATCCGTCATCCCGTATACTATTAAGCGGGATTGCCCAACCTTGCTAGCAAACACTACCACGGTGTCATCACTGATCACTTTGTAGTCTGCAACGGTTGGGTCACTTATAAATATCTTGCCTACTGGCGCATCCAATTTAATGTGTTCGCCTTCACCCACCGTAATATAACGCTCTGCTGCACTCGCAAACGTCATTGTCGATAAAATCAAGAGCACACTTAGACAGCATTGAGCTATCCATTTTATGCTTTGCCATTTTCTGCCCAGATTCAACTTCATTACAGCTGCTCTCCTGACATTGACGTTTTGCCACGAAACTCTTCAATTCCCACATAATTGTCCATAATGTTCCGCACCTCGACGTAGGTCGATTGACGGTAGGTTTGGCTGCGATATATTTCGATATGCATAGTGCGCTGCGCTAAAGCTAACCTAGGTAAGTCGTCTGGGTTCACTTCGATAACGACAGTCGTAAAGCCAACCTCTTTGGTCGGCGCTCTCGCAGTCACGGAGCTATCCTCATTGTTGTCAATATTTAGTACCTTGACCTGTTTCAGAAACATGTTGGCATTAACGCCTCTAAAACTTCGTGGCTTATCGGTATTGGCCGCTAAATTGTTATTGGGTGAGCTTACCGTCAGAATATCTATATACGTACCTGGGCGAATATAATCGTTGATGAGGTTTTTATCACTCACCTGCAACGGATAAGGCGTCATGCCTTCTGTGACGAGCAAGTCAATGTAACCGGGTTGCCCTGCCTTAACTTGATACTCTGGCAGCACAATAGCCCCTTTCGCCAGTACACGATTTGTTAAGGTTGCCGGAGAGAAATCGATATGGGTGTCCTGTTTGACACCTTGTGTGAGAGCTTCGCTCAAGGGCAGTTGCACTTTAACAACCTGGTCGGTTTGAATTGGCGTGCCTTTAGCAATATCAGAGCTTGCTCGCCATACTGAGACGTGCTCTTCAACGGGCTGCGATGGAGCAACCTTAGTCTCCGCCTTTGGTGTCGACTTTTGGCTTAGCATATCACGAAGGCCAAAAGCCCCGACCACTAATGCCAATACCGCAATCAGCAGCACTAACCGAGAACGCATGTTCGTTTCCCCCAAGGTGTTCTAATTATGATTAAGCCTATAAAAGCAGAGGCACTTGGTGCACCACAATCACTAAGCAAAATCCTAAACTAATGGCAACGCCATAAGGGATGCCAACTTGACGTTTTTTTCTGTTTGGAAACCAATGGTTAAGCATGAGGTAGCACAATGAAACTGCACCTCCTGTTAAGCCCGTTAATATTGCCGCCATTGGTAGAAGGTTTAAGGGCAACGCCAATGCCAATACGCTGGCAAGTTTAATGTCGCCAGCAGCTATACATCTGCACCAAAAAAGAACCCAACCAGTCACGAGCACAGCTAAAGATGACCATAAATAGAGCTCACTTTGAAACCACAGCAAAACCTGAACAAACAATAAACTAACAATACTGATGTTAGTGATACGACGACAACGAATGTCTTTAGCCGAAACATAGCTACAAACACATAAGAGCAAGAATAGATAAAACATTTAAGTCATTGTTTTAGCATGATCATAATCAATTGAATTTCTCAATCTTTTGGTATCGACTGCGTATAAGAGCTGTCGATACCTTCTTGTTATTGAACTCTATCGAATTAACTGCCAGCAGCGGTTAACTTAGTACCTATCGCTATAAATGTGTCAGTTAATTGAGAGATAAAGTCTGTACCACCGGTAGTAGCAGTACCAAAGATAGCTGTAAGAGCTACAGCCATTGCAACACCAATCAAACCATATTCAATTGCTGTAATACCGCGCTCATCGCGCTTAAATTCGTTTAGAAGCGTCACTGCGCTTACATAAAGCTTAGTCATCATATTTTTATTCCTTTGAACGTTATTCAACAATAAGCACTGTATATTCTAAATTATGCTCAAAATATCAAAAAAATAGCTGCTATCGATTTTATCGATAGTCTGTACAAAGCCCCCCCCCCTTGCTTACAACTCTAACAATGCGGCAACTCTAGTGTCGAACCTGTTGTTATAAGTGTTTATTTTTCGATATCAACTTGTGAAATAGACAGTTTTCACTCCCACAGAGATGCAGATTATGTGGCACAGGTCACGTTTCAGGCTGAATTTATTACACAAGTTGAGGAACGATATTCCACCCCCTAATGGTTGACAGCACGAAACACCATGTAAATCAAAGTTTGTTGCATTGATAAGTGGGTTATCACAGCCAAACTAACACTCTTTGGCTATCACTATTGTAAATCACTTGAAGCCAAGCTAGTGTATGCTCAAAAGCAAGATTATAATAATAAATAGTCAAATGGCATAAAGGTTAGTCAATTTATGAAGCTGCAATTCGACAACATCGCTTCGTTTGTTGCAGTGGTTGAGGCGGGGTCGTTCAGCTCTGCAGCACGCAAGCTGGGCAAATCTCAATCCACGGTAAGTACCGCAATTCAAAATTTGGAGTCTGATTTGGGGTTTAACCTCTTTATCAGGCAAAACGCTAAAGTGACGTTAACTGACAAAGGCAAACGTTTATTTCACCTTTCTACTCCAGTAGTCAGTAAATATCGAGATTTGCTGACAGCAGTGAGTAAAATGAGCCACTCGGAACAGATCGTTTTTCGCGTCGGCATTGATCCTTTGGTTTATAACAGCAATGTGAAACAAACCCTATTTCAATTTTCCGAAGCGTTTCCTGAAATCGACCTCGAAGTCGTCACCAAACCAAGCTTTGTACTGAGTAACTATATTAGCCAAGGAAAAATAGACCTAGCGCTAGGCAATCCATACCACAAAACCGATAACGACTTTAATATGGATGAGTTGTTCAACGTCAATTGTTGGTGGGTGGGACATGCATCACTGTTGGAACACAAACCTAGTCTACCTCGCGTTCTGTTGATGGATGGTTTTGATGAACTGCTTAACCTATCTGATTTGGCAACACATCAGATATGGCGGTTGGATGATCTGTCCACCATTGTCGAACTATGCAAAGCCCAAAAAGGCATCGCATTTTTACCTGAGCATATTGTTGAGCCTTCACTCACTACAAAAGAGCTTGCCATTATGACCGATAACTTAGAGTTTTTTGGTAAAAAAGTGACCGCTTCACTTTTTTGGTCGACTCACTCAGACTTCGGACTCTACAATCAATGGATCCGCAGCCAATTAAAAACTGTCATCGATCAACAAAATTCCTTTGTCGCTGTACTCGCCAACTAAACCGTCTTCATCGATTCCAAGCCTTATCATCACGCCGGGTGTTATTACAGTTGCACCAAGCGTGATTGAGATCTCTCAGCCTTTTTACTCCTCCCTAACAAATTCATCACATGGATGATTCGTCTAATACTCGCCTGGTAAATAATCAAAGATGCCCTATTGAGCGACAAAATTATAATAAGGATGTCTTGTGAAACTGGTTAAATCTCTTATCTCTCTTTCCGTTGGCGCAACCCTACTGTGGGGCTGTTCTGGTGACTCTACCTCGCCAACAGACCAAGGTGGCACCACAACAAGTTATGCGTGTAGCGCTCATAGCGCCAAGCACGCTGATGACTTACGAATCTATCAAGTGATGGTTGAAAGCTTTGTTGATGGCAACCCTTCTATCGGCCATGGTACTGGTTACGGTACCAGTCACCACATGGGTGATATCCAAGGCATTATTAACTCACTCGACTATATTCAAGACCTTGGCATGAATGCGGTATGGCTAACACCGATATTCAATTCTGTCCCCATTAACGGACAAGATCACTGGGCAGATAGGTTAGATGCAACTGGCTACTTCGCGACAGACTACTTTGCCATTGACCCACGATTCGGCAGCATGGAAGATGCTAAAAAGTTGGTGGAAGAGGCACACAAACGCGGCCTTTACGTATTCTTTGATGGCGTGTTCGGTCATCATAAAGACAACGTAGTGGCTTCACCGACGGGCAATAAGCCAGTTGGTGCAAGTAATCCTGTCGGTTACCCAGAAAGTCTTCCTTTCTTCAAAGAAGTGGCTGAATACTGGGTGAAAGAGCTTAAAATTGACGGTTGGCGACTCGACCAAGCTTACCAAGTTCCAACGGACGCATGGGCGGAAATCCGCACAGCAGTTGATGATGCGTCGCAGCAAGTCACCTATACCAATGAAGATGGAGAACTCGTTAATCCACTTGGCTACATGGTGGCAGAGATTTGGCGTGGCGAGAGTGAGATTGCTCGTGATGGCTACGGAAGCACAGAAAACCCAGCACTGTGCTCGGCATTTGATTTCCCGATGCGCTATCGCATAGTACAAACTTTTGCTGTTGAGGAATCAGGCTATGGTTCTACTCAAGGCGGTTTAACGCTCGCTGAAGGTATGCGAACCCATGATGCCTACCCTGCTCACGCCAAACCTAACTTGATGCTTGGTAACCACGACTTAGTACGCCTGGGCGATCTTATTCAACGAGGAAACCTTGCCGAACCAGAAGATTCCGCATATTGGCAAAGGCATAAAGCCGCCATCTCTTTCTTGGGCGCTTATACTGGTCCCATCACGCTATATTACGGTGAAGAAATTGGGGATGAATTAGGAGGTTTTGCTGATCAAGTAACGAATGACTGTGCTATCGCAGGAAAATGTGACGACCACGTAGCCCGTATGAGTGCCAAAATTGAAGGTGTTACTGGTGTCACGCTCACTGCAGAGCAAGCGGATCTCAAGAACTACGTGAAAGATCTAATGACGCTTCGCGCGCAGCACCCATCGCTAGCACAAGGTACTCGCAACAACGTTGTCGCAACAACGAGTGCCTACGCGGATCTAAAAGCATCAGGTGAAGAATCGATTCTATATATCGTGAATACGACAGCATCGCATCAAACCATTGCTATATCTCAAGATAAGCTGTCATTTAGTGGCAACCTTAATGACTTACAAACGAATGACAGCGTAACGTTAGCTTCTGGTTTCTACAACATCGACCTAGCTCCGTTCCAAGCTAGATTCCTATTACTCGAACAATAAACAGCTAGAAGCAGAAAAGATAAGCCGCCTTCAATAAGTATCGAAGGCGGCTTTTTATATCTCGTTTCGTTACTATTCCTAGACGCAAACAATCATTAATACTGACGGCTGGATAATAACGACGGATTGTTATGCTAATGCTGGGTAAGTTTTATATTTCACACCCATCATTTGTTCCATACAGTGCACGACTTGGCAGCTGTAACCAAATTCATTGTCGTACCAGATATAAAGTACACAGCGATTGTCTTGTGCGATGGTTGCTTGTCCATCAACGATACCCGGATGGCGTGCCCCTACTAGATCAGTCGATACTACTTCCGTCGAATCGGTATAATCAATCTGAGCTGAAAGTGGAGATGTTAACGACACTTCACGAAGGTAAGCGTTTAGCTCTTCTTTAGTGGTGTTGCTTTCCAGATTCAAATTCGCAACCGCCATTGAAACATTCGGCGTTGGAACACGAATAGCGTTACCACTCAACTTACCCGCTAGCTCCGGTAATGCTTTCGCAACCGCTTTTGCAGCGCCAGTAGAAGTGAGTACCATATTAAGTGACGCCGAACGACCGCGGCGATCGCCACTGTGATAGTTATCGATGAGGTTTTGATCGTTAGTGTAAGAGTGCACCGTTTCAATGTGTCCTGAGACGATACCATATTTATCATTAACTGCTTTTAATGTTGGCGTTATAGCGTTTGTGGTACAGCTCGCTGCTGATACGATTGTGTCTTCTGCGAGGATGCTGTCATGATTAACACCAAATACGATGTTTTTAATATCACCCTTACCCGGAGCAGTCAGCAGTACTTTATCTGCACCATTGCAGGCAACGTGCTGACCAAGGCCTTCTGCATCTCGCCACACACCCGTGTTATCAACCACAAGTGCGTTCTCAATTCCATATTGGGTGTAATCGACATCCTTAGGGCTATTCGCGTAAATGATTTGGATGTAGTTTCCGTTCACAATCAGGGCTTTGTTATCTTCGTCTACCACAATACTACCGTTAAATTGACCGTGAACCGAGTCACGACGTAGTAAGCTAGCACGTTTTTGAAGGTCACCGTTTCGACCGCCACGTACAACGATAGCACGCAAACGTAACGGATAACCTGAACCACTCTTCTCAACCAAAATGCGAGTCAACAAACGACCAATACGACCAAAGCCGTAAAGAACCACATCGCGAGCTTCGAGCGAGCCATTGCTCTCAATACTTTCATTCAGAGCTGTCAATAAGAAGTCATCGATATTCTGATGGCTGTCATGTTGAGACCAGTATTGCGTCGCTAGCGGTCCAACGTCGATACAACATGGCGAAAGATCAAGTTCTATTAAGCGTTCGATGATAGGGGCTGTTTGGGAAATAGAGACAGAGGTAGAACTGTAATGGCGGGAAACACGGTGAGTTTTAATAATATCGATAGTGGTGGCATTAACAAGTGTCTTCCCAAATAAGAGTACTTCTACACCCTTTTCTCGATACAGTCTGCCAAGAAGTGGCAGAATTGACTCAGCGAGTGTTTGATTTAGTTGCCATTGATTTTGGTGAATTTCAGTTTGCGAGATGTTGCTATTACTCATAGTAACCGGGGGCCTCTCTAGATTAAAGGCTCGCTATGTCTCGTATGTAGGGTACAAGAAATATTGAGCGACACAGGGATGTAATCGTGTTGTTGTATTTTATGCCGCGAAGTGTAACAAACAGACACTTAATCTGCTAGTAAAAATAATCCAGCACAAGAGAATAGAAAAGTGTGACTTAGATAGGATAATTCTTGGTTAAACCCTAGACCTTAGTCGTAAAAAATAGTCACCAAGGTCGAGGTTATTTTATAGAAACAATCAAGAACGATGACAATTCACTGATAGAATCATCATCGGTTCTAATAGATATATTTAAAGTAGTGAGGTCTAGGTCACAATTTGCTATTGAGACTCAAACTTCTCATGGTCCTCTTTCTTTATTGCTTTGTGACCATCTTCTGCCACTCCACGTTTCCAATAACTGCTAATATAAATTGCGTCGCGCGGGATAGCTTTGTCATTTCTAAAATATTGGCGTAGCGCTCTCATTTCATCAAACTCGCTCGCACACCACACAAAAGGTTCACCGCTAAGCCACGGAAGCGCTTTTGCTTCATCAGACAACGAGCCCGTCGTCCAAATAATCTGCATATTTTTAGGAACGTAAATTTCTTGTTTATCTGCCATGTCCTCTAATTGAACCACGGCATACCCTTTCGCATCTTGAGGCAACAAAGTGAGTTTCACTGACAGCGCAGGTAAAGCGGTCATGTCCGCCGTAAAGAAAAACCAGTCTTTGTCTACATTAACTTCTTGCAGCGCACCCGGACCAACAAGCGATATACTGTCCCCTAATTCTGCTGCCATTGCCCAACGAGCACCAAAACCGCAAAGCTTATCTTCCGTCACGTGAGTCACAAAATCGACATCGATTTCACCACGTAAAGTATCTAGACGACGAATCGTATAAGTGCGCATTTTTGGTCGAGAATTGAGGGGCTCATTGTCTAGAACAGTGCCGCCCTGTTCATTGAAAAGTAATTTAATGTAGCCACCTAGACTATCCATAGGAAACTGTGTAAACGCCTCACTATGTAATGTAATGCGTATCATATTAGGTGATAAGGTCTGTTTGCGGCTTACAGATGCTATTTTCGGCGTTGGCTTTTTCATTTGCTCTACTTAATGATTATTGTTTGCATTAAGTTTAACACATGCTTACGAAAACAAGGCACTTCCAAACCAGCATTTTCTCGAATTTACAGACTTTTACTTTACGCATAAGCCAACTGCCATCTACATTTTCAGCTTGCATAGCCTACCCTTCACTGTGCTAAGCAAACTCCTATTATCACTCTTTCGGATATTTTTCTACATAGCACTATTCATAATTTGACCAAGGTAAGATTGACTTCTATTGTTGATAGGCGGCTCACAACAATGGAGGTAAAACATGAAAAAAATGAGCAAGGCATACCGTATGCAAATCATCAAAGAAGTGGCAGAAAGAAAACGGCGTGATCAGTTCGATGACCCGATGGCTGTGTATATTAATCACCTTTTGGATGAAAACCCAAGCATCGACAATGTCGTTGAATACAAACAAGAATTTAGCGGAAGCTACTTTGATGAGAATATTGGGGGATGGATCAGTAAAACTTGGCAGAGCAAATAACATTTCTATTTAGTGTGACCACACAAAAACCCGTCTAGACATTGGGAAGAGCTACGAGCTCACGATAAGGCGCCGCATTAGAGGCGCCCCCAAACTCCGAACTAACCTCTTACTGCAATGACCTCTATCTCCACCTTTGCATCCATTGGTATTCTGGCGACTTCCACACACGAGCGAGCAGGAAACGGAGCATTGTGAGCCAGAAAGAACTGCTCGTAGGCCTCATTCACTTTCGCAAAGTCATTAAGATCTTTTACAAAGCCGGTGGTCTTGACGATGTTGCCGGCGTTCAACCCCGATTCAGTGATAATCGCCAGAGCATTGCGCAGAGACAGACCCGTTTGCTCGGCTACATCTTCTGGCATGGTTTTAGTTTCTGGGTTGATAGGCAGTTGACCTGAGGTGATGACCATGTCTCCAAAGCTCATACCTTGTACATATGAACCAATAGCCAGTGGAGCCTTATCTGTAGAGATTGCGTTCATTTGATTTTCCTAGAAATAAATAGCGTTCAGAATAAACCAGTAGTGCAAAACTACTGGTCACAAAGAACATAAAAAAGTGCGATCTTAAATAAGAAGTAACGGTTGAACTTAGACTGTGAAATTAGGCAGCATTTCCATCATAGAAAGCACGTGGTGGCGGTTAATACCCCAAACCCGATGACAACAGAAATCATGGCACTGCCTCTCGGTGCAGTGACCCCCTCTGCGCCAGCATCTACTTGACGAGTCTTACGAGGCAGCAGCGCTGGAATAATGCACGCGCCACCAATGAGCGACGGATTCTTTTCATCATTCTGCTCTCTTAAATTCACTTTATTGGATTAGGGTGATTTATCGTTATTATGTTGTTTATTATTGTGTTGTTTTTAGGAAAAAGAACGCAGCTCAAAGGCTGCGTTCTTTAGATGTGATTAGGCTTGTTCGAGTTGCTTCTCTTCAGCCTTATGAGCTTCGCCCTTTACCGCCACTTCCACCTCTTTCAGTCTGGCAGTAAAGTGACGCAACACCTCAGGCTCATAAGTAAAGTCGAGCCCTTTCACGTTGTGTGCATTGGCTTTTACTTTCTCAAACGCTTCGATGACGTAGTCCATGTGCGTTTGCGTGTAAGTAGCACGAGGAATCGTTAAGCGAAGTAGCTCGGCCGGACAAGGGTGCTGCTTGCCCGTCGCTGGATCGCGACCTAGCAATAGAGAACCAATTTCAACCGCGCGAATACCCGCCACTTTATACAGCTCACATGCCAGTGCGTGCGCAGGGAACTGATCCGCTGGGATATGTGGAAGAAGCTTACCAGCATCGACAAACGCTGCGTGACCACCAGCTTGCTGACAAATCACACCAATCGCTTCCAAGCCATCTACCAAGTATTGAACTTGATTGATGCGGTACTCTAGCCAGTCTTGACGCATACCGTCATAAAGGCCAACAGCAAGACGCTCCATCGCACCGCCTTCTAGACCACCATAGGTTGGGAAACCTTCTTGAACCACACACAAGGTGCGACATTCAGTGTAGACATCCATAAAGGATTCATCTTTAAAACAAAGTAGTCCGCCCATCTGCACCATTGCGTCTTTCTTCGCCGACATCGCTAAACCGTCCGCGTACTTGTAGGACTCGCGTGTGATTTGCTCGATAGTCCAGTCTTGATAACCAGGTTCACGTTGCTGAACAAAGTATGCATTCTCCGCATAGCGCGCTGAATCCATAATCACTGGAATGTCATACTTCTGAGCAATCTCATAAACCGCTTTTAGGTTTGCAATAGAAACTGGCTGACCACCTGCTGAGTTACACGTAATGGTACTTACGATATAAGGTACGTTTGCAGGACCTGCTTCAACGATCGCTTGCTCTAGCTTCTCAAGGTCAAAGTTACCTTTAAAATCTGCATTTACAGCAGTATCGAAAGCATCTTTTGTATAAACGTTTTTCGCCACACAGCAGTTCACTTGGGTATGACCTTGAGTGGTATCGAAGAAGTAGTTAGATAGCGCCACCATCTTACTGCGATCAAGACCTTTCTCTTTTTCACGCTTTTTAATTAGCACAGGGATATAGATTTGTTCTGCACCACGACCTTGGTGAGTTGGAATAGTCAGCTCATACCCAAAAATGTCTTTTACTGCATTTGACAATGCATAGTAGCTGCGGCTACCGCTATACGCTTCATCACCGCGTAGCATCGCTGCTTGCATTTCTTGTGTAATAGAACCTGTACCACTGTCAGTCAGTAAATCGATAAATACATCTTCACTATCTAATAAGAATGGGTTCATACCCGCTTTAATAATCGCCTGTTCGCGATATTCACGCGTAGTACGTTTTACAGGCTCAACAACACGAATGCGGAATGGTTCTGGTAGGTGTTTGAAGTTTTCCATTATTAATTACCCTATATATTTATCTTTACGTCTTTTATTTAAAGTCGCGACTTAGATAAATTTTAATTATAGATAACCCTATCTAGTAATATATCCAGATACGATTGAGTTTGATTGTTTTTTATGATGCTGCTAGCACAGGCTACGATGATCAACACGGGTAAACAGTGGTTTGATTACACATTGGTGTAAGTATACCTAGTGTTGCAGTCAGCATGTTGCTATCAGGCAGACGCACTGGACAGTGCCGGCGAGTTATCTCGAAGGGAAGAAGAAAGCGATTTTGTAGTCTAGCGTGAACCAGCTACTAATTGTGATTAACTTATTCATCTGTTATTTACCTACTTACAATATTCGACTATTAAAGTCTCACTTTTTCAAACAAGACATTATCGAATCAACTAAGTGTATTATCTATAAGTTACCGTACAAGTCATTACTATAGGATATAATTTGAGAACCTGCTAACAAAAAAGATGGATGTTCTGATATTAAACCTCGTTTGCTAATAATTATTTTGAAGCAGATCAATACAGCGTACTAGTTAATAAATGCGCCAGTATATCTCTTTATAAAATAATCAACGATTTATGGAAAGCTGTCTTCTAGAAGCTAAAATTAGTTGGCCTTAGCCATAAACTTAATGACTCTTTCCATCATAGCATCGAAGTAAGGGTTCCAACTAAGACGTGCACTGACGCGATCTTCTGTTAACAATCCCCAAGCGGTATAGGTAAGCGTTGGCATACCAACACAATCAACTGTATACACCTCCCCCTCCTGTGCACCCCCACACTGGCGCATGAGTCCCCTTTCTCCATATAGAGGGTTGTCGGCACGATAAAGGACTGAGATGTGAGAACCACTTTCGATATTCTGTTCAGAAAGATCCATGGTTCTTTTGATGACCCGCGCGTCTGGATAAGAGTTTTCGCCATACCACACCAAGCGACTATTAGGATCTACGAACTCGGTTCTAAAAAGTGAGTACACTGCTTCGGTATCGATCAATTCATCATTTTCAGTCACCATGAGTAATGCCGGAACGGTCAATTGATGTTGATTCAAATCTTGCTTTACCTGCGTCGTGGTCTGGTAATACAGGGCTGCACCATGCATGGCAAGGGAGTCATAGCGCGTATAGTTTTGCTCTTTGGCAATATTGACCCAATCAACGAATACACTTGCTACTCCAGCAAACCGCACGACAAGATCATCGGGGCTAAACGCTGGTGAGAATAGGACCAGTCCCTTAACTTCATCCGGATGATGAGCAGCATAGGACGTCACTAAATTTGTGCCGGTTGAAAACCCCGCCAACCAGACTTCTTCAACCTCGCGCTTTAATAACGCGACTTGATTGTCGACTGCATTGGTCCAATCGTTGACATCCGGCAGCATTAAATCCGCCGGTCGAGACCCATGTCCCGGCAGGAGCATCACGTGCACTAAATAGCCTTGTTCAGCTAGGACAGGAGCAATATCAACAAACGAGTAAGGAGAATCTCCTAACCCATGCACCAGCAACACCCCTCGCCCATTAGGCTGACTTGGTATTAATCGATAAGGACTGACGGCTTTCATCTCGGCATCATACCCTGCGCCATGAAATACACGTGTCTCATCAAGCCACTGAGTCGTTTGCTCTACATATTGGGCGAAATTAGATTGAGAATATGGTGCCAAAGAACCAGAGGTGGAGTACATCTCTGGCTCTTGCTCAATGATGGGGTTGGTACAGCCTGTCACAGCGAAGGTAAATAGAAAACAGGCAAGCCACAACAAGGGTTGGCTTACGCTGCCAAAAACAGACTGTGTTCTACTGCTGATTTTAACCACCTGCACCTGTCATTTGATGGTCACGAAAATACTCTTCAGCATCCATCACATTTCCATCTGGCAAGGCACATTGCTTCTTGTCCTCTATATATCCACCACCCATCGCCTCACAAAAACGCGCGGCGCTGTCTGGACCTTGCTGATGATGACTACGGAAATACTCCCAAGCATCAACCTTTTCACCAGAAGATAATGTACACATACCCGTTTCTAGATCATAACTGCCCTTTTTCTCACAATAGACCGCAGCGGGGTTTGCCATGCCTACAGGTTCTGGCTCCGACTTAGCACACCCAAAAAGCGCTGCTGGTACGACAGCGGCCAACGCAAAATATCGGACTAGATTTCCAACGTTCATAAGAGCTCTCCTTAACTCACCTTCTCTTACTCTGGTTTTCTCTAGTGGAGGAAGTGGTTCATGTGTGTCTAATAAAGTTAGATGAAGCTATAAAATATGCAACAGATCATATGGTTATTATGGCCTAGTTTCTGTCAACAGCTGCTCTAGTTCGAATTTTTAATCCTTCAAGGTAACACCTCTTCAAATGTGAGAGGGTAACCTAGAGTATGTTACTTGTATCTTCGGACGGATACTTGCAAATTCATGAGTAAACTATTAGTAGAAGGTCACAACTTATGAAGGGTGTTCGATTATGGCATTTTGCCCAAGCTTCACTTGGCATTGTCCAATGGGTAGGCATCGCAATTTTGCTCAATCCTATCATCATTGAAAGAACCGCTAGCGGCGCTTTGCTTGGTCAGGTCATGGCCTTGATTGGTGGTGCTGGATTATTAGCACCATTGATTGGTGGGTTGGCCGACAAATACTCATGCCATAGAATCTTACAACGCCTTGCTTTAGTGACCCATTTTATGGCGTTGTTAACTCTCTACTTTGCCCAAACCTCAATCATGGTGTATTGGTTCGTTGGTGCACTCATTGGGGTAGGCAGTGTCGCACTGTTGGTGCTTAATCCTACCTTCGTCATTGCTTCTAGCAGGAATCAAAAAGAGGAAGGACGCGGATTGGCGAGCCTCTATCAATGTCAGTTTTTCGGCATCGTGGTGACCGGACTCCTTGTCGCGCTCGCTGACTGGATGTCCATTAACAGCACCAACCAATTACTTATTTTGATGGGTCTTGTGTTCGTTGTTCTCGTTATGGTGTTCATTGCTCCACCACCTCCAGTTGAAGCTAATCTACAAGAAGCAGTGTCGAATGAGTTGGAAGAGCACAGACAAACGAAGACCAAAAAAGCCTTACCTTGGCTTCTATTTTTGCTCGCTGTGTTTTTCTCTATGTTTCTCTCTTCTAACCTCATGGAACTGGGGCCTCTGCTTATCAAAGAGGTGTACCACGTAGAGATTGGTAACTCAGCCCTTGGAATGGCCGTGTCTGCTGTCATTAGTATTTTCATGCTTGAATCTGCTGGCCGTTGGATGCAAAAAAGTGGACCGTTTATGGTTTGGTATGCTGCTCAAGCGGTGTACTTAGTCGTCGGTTCATTGTTCTGGTTAACTGCAGGTCATGATGTGAACGCTATACTACCCATCGCGTTACTCGTTGTATTAATGCAAGCCATGTCTTGGAATGACATGATCATTCCGGCCATTGCAGGAAGACTCAGTCCTAATTCACCAGCGCTTACTCAAGGTCTACTTATGCTGTGTATGGCTGGCGGTTTTGGTGTAGGTGCGATGCTGGCAGGTCTATCTATCGACAAGTTTGGTTACGCATCTGTATTTACACTTTCACTAGGTGGCATCATCGTCGCTCTGGCATGCGTAGCTGCGCTCGTTATGGTTACCAAACCAAACATGTCTAAAGCGGCCTCTGCCTAACGCCATATTAGATGACAACAAGGGAGGCGTACTCGTCGCCTCCCCAGCTTTTGCGTCAATCATCACTCAAATTGAGTTCTAGCCCTCAAAGTACTCATCCCTGACTGACATTTCTAAGTAAAATCTATACTGGATGAACCAGTTAAACGATTTCTTAATATATAATCGCCATCAATTGAGTTAATCCTAAGAGAATTATGTTTCTAACACCTTACGTATCAACAAGCGAAAACCAATTTGAATTCACCCGTCAGCAAGCAAGCCACTTTGCTAAAAAGGTCGCAGGCGATTTCAATCCAATTCATGACGAAGACAACAAGCGCTTTTGTGTGCCGGGCGATCTGCTATTCGCTGTCCTGCTTCAAAAAGAAGGCATTAGCCAAAAGATGCGCTTTAATTTCTCCGGCATGGTAGGAGACGGTGTTGCTCTGAGCGTCGTCGAAAAAGGCGAGCACGAGAGTGCTGTTGTTGATACGGCGGGCAAAGAATACTTGCAAATGACTCACCAAGGTGAGGTTAGCCATGACCAAGCGTTCATCGAACATGTCGTGACCAACTATGTTCAATTCTCTGGCATGAACTTCCCTCACATCATGGTTCCATTAATGGAACAAGAGCAAATGATGATCAACTGCCAGCGTCCTCTGGTGATTTACGAGAGTATGGAAGTCGAGTTTGACCGCCTAGATCTTCAGCACCCAGAAGTTGAATTCACTGGAGCGACATTTGATGTTGAAGGCAAACGTGGTGTGGTCACACTTAACTTTGCATTTAAAGAAGACGGTGATGTCGTTGGTAAAGGCGTTAAACGTATGGTTGCAAGTGGTCTTAAGCCCTACGATACCAATGCGGTCGACGATCTTGTAGCTCGCTTCCATGAACGTAAGGATCTGTTTCTTGAGACGCTAAGCCAAAACGCTTAACGAGTATCAAAAAAGCCGTGTCACATTAATATGACACGGCTTTTTGCTTTCTATCAGGTGGCATCAAACCCAGCGCCTAACCTTGTCTTTATATTGCCTGTAAGGCTCACCAAACATAGATTCGAGCACTCGCTCCTCAGGTTTAATTTGGAATCGATTCATATAAGGAATAAACAGCCAACATAAGGTGAGCGCTAAGCCGTCTTCAAGCCAGAACCCCCAGCTGAGCAGCAGAACAAACAGTGCGAGATACATCGGATTTCGGGTTTTTGAAAAGATACCACTATCTACCACACAACTGGCTTTATCAGGTTTGGTCGGGTCGACCGTCGTCTTTGCCCTTCTAAACTCCAACACACCGGACACACCAATAAATCCACTTAAGATAAACAGCCCCGCTGCCCAAACACTTTTCAGCGGGATATAGGTATACAACCAACCATTGTCGTATCTAGCCACAAAGTACATCAAAGCGGCAATAATCAAAAAAACCAAAACCGGCGGTATCTTCAGCTCTAGTGTTTTCACTATCGACTCCTTGATATTTCTTCAATACACATAAAAAAGCGCACGACTAGGACGCTCTATAAGATGGTTAACTCATCAACTGCAGCACAGCTTGCAATGGATGTTTGGTTGCCGCTTGTTCAAAACGCTTCACCTGGCTTCGACAAGAGTATCCAGTTACCAAGCAGCGCTCTGTCGGAAGCTTGTCCAAATTAGGCGCCCAGCTAAGTCCATAAATATCTTTCGACATTTGCAACTTATCTGACTCATGACCAAACGTGCCGGCCATACCACAGCAACCAACTGGAACCGTCGTGAGGCGTCCGCCAAAGTGCTGGAAGATGGTGCCCCACTCTTTTTCAGCATTTGGCATTTTGGTTTTTTCAGTACAGTGAGCAAACAGATACCAGTCCGCCTCATCTACTGTGTTGCTTGGTTCAATATCCTTGAGCATTGGCGTTAACCACTCATGCACTGTGAGGACATCAAAATCACCACGCGACTGCGCAAGTATCTCGGTATATTCATCGCGGTAACAAAGCACCAATGCAGGGTCAACACCGACCAACGGTATATCGAGTGCCGCGACCTCCGCAAGAAAGTCCGCTGTATTTTGAGCAGACTTCGCAAATTGAGCCAAGAAACCCTTAATGTGGGTTGCTTTACCATTGGGTTTAAACGGCAACATCACTGGCTTCTTACCTAGTTTTAGGATGAGCTTGGCGAAGTCTTCCACCACTTGCGCATCATAAAAACTAGTAAACGGGTCTTGAACAATACACACGTAATCTTGACGCTGCGCAGCTGGAATCGCCTGAAGCTGTTCTAAATTAAACTCTGAAACAGGCTGGTGCTTAATTCGCGATTTCAGGGTTGGCACCGACAGCAGTGGTGCATCAATATAGCCCACCGACTTTTCCGTTAGCTTCTGCACTAGAGGCTGCTTAAGCGCAAAGTTCACTACTTTTGGCAGTTTCGCCATATAAGGCAGCATGGTCTCGATGTTCGCCACTAAGTAGTCTTTCGCCGGGCGCTGATAGCGAGTGTAATACAGATTGAGGAACCGAGCTCTAAAACTTGGTACATCAACTTTGATTGGACATTGACTCGCACATGCTTTACAAGCCAAGCAGCCATTCATCGCCTCATACACTTCGTGAGAGAAATCGTACTCGTGGCGCTTGTTGAAGGTATTGCGCCATTTTTCGATCAGCCCTTTAGCACTTGGTGATTGCTTAGTCGCATTTTCAAGCTCTATGACATCAAAGCCCTGTTCCGACAGCTGTCTTAGCCATTCGCGAACCAAACCTGCACGGCCTTTTGGAGAATGACGACGATCCGCCGTCACCTTCATCGACGGACACATTGGCGACGCCGTATCGTAGTTAAAACACAAGCCATTCCCGTTACATTCCATCGCTTGAGAAAAGCTATCTCTTACTTCAATTGGAATTTGACGATCGTAAGTGCCACGCTTGACGTCAGACACTTTCACCAACTCGTCGTCGCTCTCTAACGGCGTACAAATCTTACCAGGGTTCATTTTATTGAGAGGATCGCACGCAGACTTAATTCGGCGCAGCTCGTTAAACAGCTCATCACCAAAAAACTCAGGTCCGTACTCGGAGCGGAAGCCCTTACCGTGTTCACCCCACATCAAACCACCGTATTTCGCCACCAAAGCGACCACTTCATCAGAAACCTGGTGCATGAGCGCTTCTTGATTCGGGTCGCACATGTCTAGCGCGGGTCTTACATGGAGTACACCGGCATCGACGTGACCAAACATACCGTAGTTTAGATTGTGACCATCCAGCAAGACTCGAAACTCTGCGATAAAGTCCGCTAAATTCTCTGGCGGCACACAAGTATCTTCAGCAAAAGCTATCGGTTTAGCGCTGCCTTTCACTGCGCCAAGTAAACCAACGGCTTTCTTACGCATGTTATAGATGCGCCCGATGCTCGCCACATCATTGGTAGTTTGGTAACCAATTATGCCGTCTTGTTCGGTTTTTAATTTCTCATCTAAGCTATCGGTAAGTGCTTTGACTGCACGAGCGACTTCCTTCTCATCTTGCCCTGCATACTCGACCATGTTTAGGCCTTGCATCTCTTTGCCCGGCACGTCACTGATCAAATCACTGACGGTATGCCAAACAATATCTTGCTTAGCGAGATTGAGTACCCTTGAGTCCACGGTTTCAACGGACAATGCGTTAGCTTCTACCATAAACGGCGCGTTACGCAGCGCTGAATCAAAGCTATTGTATTTTACATTGATTAGGGTTCGCGCCTTAGGAATTGGTGTTAAGTTCAGCTTCGCTTCAGTAATGAAAGCCAGTGAACCTTCAGCGCCGCAAAGAATACGCGTGAAGTCAAAGTCATCGCTATCTGGCTGATAAGCATTTTTCAGGTCATAGCCTGTTAGAAAACGGTTTAGCGGAGGAAACTTTTCATCGATTAAGGTTCGCTGTGACTGACATACGTTCTTGGATACCGCGAGAGCTTGCTCGGCAAAACTACCCGATGGAACTGCAGCACCCGAGCCATCACTTTCCAAAAGAGAGCCATCAGCAAACACTGCTTGTAAAGAAAGCACGTGATCAGAGGTCTTGCCGTATTTCAAAGAGCCCTGTCCCGATGCATCGGTGTTAACCATGCCACCCAGAGTAGCGCGATTACTCGTCGAAAGATCCGGTGAAAAGAAATACCCATGCGGACGAACTGCGTCATTCAAGGCATCTTTAACAATACCAGTTTGTACTCGAACCCAACCTTCATCTTCATTAATTTCCAGCACCTTATTCATATGGCGAGATAAATCCACCACCACGCCTGACGTTAAAGATTGACCGTTGGTACCAGTACCGCCACCACGCGGAGAAAACGTCACAGAGCTGAATTTATCTTGGTTCGCAAGCTCACCAATCAACTGAACATCTTGGGTTGTTCTTGGGTGCACAACGGCTTGCGGCAGTTTCTGATAAACACTGTTGTCGGTCGCAACCGCCAAACGGCTAGAGTACTGAGTTTCAATATCGCCGCTAAAGCCATTCGCTTCTAGCTGTTGAAGAAACACCTGCACAGTGGGATGAATATCGGTTTGAGTATGTAATCTTGGTAACATTTAGCTTCCTGCCCCTTAAGTCTGCTGATCCACTCAGCAAAGGAGTAAATTGTATGAATGCTCTTACGCGTACATAGAGACGTCACGGCTAACGTTATATACGTCGCTGAAAGCACATCGATTTTACTTATCCCGCCACTTTACAACAATTAAAAATGTGATCAAATCGGAAACTCGCGGATAACACCTCTGTTTTATGCCTTTTCAACGAGTAAGCTTCGTGACACACTCCTAAACCTATGGAAGACATCATTAGATCAAGCGGTTCGCAATGAAAAAAACAAAAGTAATCACTACAGAAGATATTCTGCTTAAACTCTGTCAGTCGGTCTCTACCGTCCTTACCTCTGCGACACAATCAAGTGTCACCTATTCAGCGATGGTACAGAAGATAACAAAAACCACATTAAAGCCTGACTACGGCTGCTTTGTTTTATTCGATGGCGGATTTTCTGGACTGGTGGTGATTAACTTTACCTCTAAAGCAGCACTTGAGCTTTATACCAACTACATGCGAAACATGGGCATGCCTGAAGAAGAGCTAGCGATTCACCACAACTCAGACGAAGTGGGCGACGTACTGGGCGAGCTGATGAACCAACTCGTCGGTGACTTCACCAACAAAGTACGTAAAGAGCTACAAACCAACATTACCCAAAACCAACCGAAAATGTTGTCTATCAACAAGCAGGTCGTTTTGTCGGTCGACACCAACCTAGAGCGCCCTCAAGCGCGCCGCGTGACCTTTTCCACTGAAAACAACAACATTTTCTATCTTGAGTTTGCGATGGATAAAACCGAATTCATCCAAATGGAAGAGTTTGAAGTCCAGCCAGACGAATGCCCAGATGTAATAATTGAACAAGCGCGCTCCAAACAAGCAGAGAAAGACGCGTCAAAATCTGAAGCTGTCGACAACAGCCAAGATTTGCTCGACGAGCTCGGTATTTAATCCGCCTACTTCCTCTATTGCATACCCAAGTAACTCTTAGTTACTCAGACAACATCGTTACTAAGACAACATAGTTACTTGGGCTATTCGCTCCAGACAAATTTCCATCTCTCCTTATTTCATCAACATACAGTCTAGTTGTGACACTCTTCCCCTTTCGCACAAAAATCGCTAAAATAAGTGCCCCTTTTTTCTTCCGCGGTATAGAGACTTCAGATTGTCGATGGATAAACAGAAAGCCCTTAAAAAGATTGCTAAATGCCTAGAGCTTGGTAACTCTGCAAACGTCAATGAAGCAGCAAACGCCATCAAAATGGCGCATAGACTGATGCTTAAGTATGGCCTCGATAAAGATGATATCGAGTTCATTAAAATGGGCAAGACACAATCGACACACCTACTGCCAACCACCATCAGTTCTACTCTACTCCGCGTCATTCGCGGTATTAATACTAAGTTTGGTGTAGAAGCGGTATTACTGAACCACAAAGGTCTTAAGCGTGTCGAGTTTATTGGTGAGGCGGATCGCGCCATTTTCGCTGCATTCGCGTTTGATATCATCTACCGTGAAATGAATGAACATACAGGTCAATTCCGTAATAGCTTTGCTGGCTCCGGTACCGCGAATACCGAAGTGACGCGACGCGTGAACTCATTTGTTTCTGGCTGGATTGAAGGCGCGCTTGAAAAGCTTCCTGTTATCGCCCCAGATGATGAGTCTACGAATAAGATCAATAACTACATCGATAAAGAATTCAAAAATATCGATCGCGAAACCTTCAAACAACAGCTCAAAGAAGCGATGAAGAACATCACCGCGGACTACGAAGTGGGCTTGAAAAAAGGTCGCAAGATCTCAGTAAACCGCCCTATTGATGGTGCCCAAGCACCAAAACTGCTTAAATAAGCCTCTCAGTTCACCAGCGCGACCATCACGGTTGCGCCCATCCGGAGTGTATCTTTGATGCCAAGACGCTTACTTAAAGTTGTATGTTACCTGCTGCTTTGCTGTGCTTGGTTTTCCGCTCCGGCGTGGTCTTCGCTTTCTCATCTTGAACAACAGGCCAATCTCAACAACGCCGATGCTCAATACCAGTTGGGACTTGCCTATGAAACAGGTGAAGGGGTCAAACGTGACCTTAATAAAGCGACTTACTGGTATCAGCAAGCCAGCGAGAACAATCACATTGCCGCGACCTTCAATTACGCGCAAGCATTAGAGTTTGGTCGTGGCGTACAAGCCAATCCCGCGAAAGCGTTACTGCTTTATACTAAGCTGGCGGTAAACGGTGATGTTACCGCATTAGGGAAAGTCGCTAAACTCTATCAGCAAGGTTCACCTGAAATAGCAGATGAAGACCAAGCCGTGCTTTGGTATTCACTCGCTAAAGATGCTTCCGATAGCTACCAAGATGCCTATGAAGAGGCTTTGCAAGCACAATACAATGCACAGCAATTGCGACAAATCGAAGCCCTAAAGCAGCAAGAGCAAGCAAACCAGAAAAATACGGACTCTACTCATACCACAACATCGCTAGAAGGCGGTTCCGGATTTAGCGGCTGGCTGCATCTGGTTTATCTATGTGTCATCGCAGCATTGGCAGCCCTACTATTCTATCGACACCGCCAAACTCAGGCGCTTGAACAAAAGCAAACGCACAGCACCAATCATCAGAACCATACAGACCAGTTGCAGAGCCAACTCACCAAACAGCAGCTTTATATTCAGCAGCTACAGCGTCAACTCAAACTTGCCAACGATCAACTACGCACCGCTTCGCCTGCTGCACAACCTGTATCCCCTCTTAGAGACGCCTATCTGCGCTTTGGACTTGAGCCCAACCAGGCTTTGAACGCTAAACAGCTAAAGAGTCGCTACAAACAACTGAGCCGCATCTACCATCCAGATGCTCAGGGCAGTGAAGAGGAAATGAAGCAGCTTAACCTCGCTTTGAATACACTGACAGCCAACCTTCAGCCGAAGCACTAAAGCTATTAAAAACGTCTATAATATAACCAAAACTGTCTAAGCACTCTTTTTTGAAACATTAATTTAACAAAAGCCTTGTTTTTGTGTCATAATAAGCCCCGAAAATAACATCCGTACCGAGTACAACTCCGTACTAACGTACATATAAGGGTGGGGAGTAATCATGTATACATTCACCAAACAAGATATCTGCGATTGGTGCCATGCACCTAGCTTTGTCACCAAACACGAGTACATCGATGGCAAACACCATCATTCATGTGAAAAGTGTTTGAGTTTCGCCATTATGGACGTCAGACAGTTCAATCAAGCAGAAATCGAATTTAGAAATCGAGCAAACGCTCAGCAATAACCGCAATGCGCCTCTGCCCTCAGAGGCGTTTTAGTTTCCGCCTCCCAAATACTGCGCGCTCAAAGGCTCTCGCCACCTTCTTTTCCTAGTTTCGATTTTCTTGATCTTGCCTCTAGTCACATGAACCGTGTTTTTGTACAGATCGTCTATACAGTAGTTTTTTATAGTTAGTACTGTATAGCGGGAAACCATTACCAAACATGCCATTCTGTTAAAAAATAAACACTAATAAAAACATAACCTTAAATTATCTTGAAGAATTAATGCTCAAAAAGTGCTTGATCTTTCCCCTGCAAAAAAATACTGTATATCCATACAACATGTATAAAGGAACAGGGTTATGTTAATCAACAATTCAATGCAGTCTAGATACAATGTTTCACGCTCATACACTTCATTTGACAGTGCGGCTGCACAACGTGGGATCCAGGATGAGATCCTTGAAAAGCTGTCGCAATTAACATCTAGACCTCAATGGATTTTGTTAACAGCAGAATGCCCTCGCCCTTCCACAGGCCAAGTTCTACATTTCCATAAGCTTGGCAATCACATGGTACAAATGAAGCCATCGGTAAGTCTTACTCAATATCAAGTGGTCGAAAAAGCTATTCGTTCTGGCAATGCCTGCGCCATCATCGCCAACGGCTCATTCACTACTCAACAGCAAGCGACTTTGAATGCATTGGCACTAGGCCATCAATGTGAAGTGATTTTCCTCTCTGGTGAGCACTACCTGCACTAATTCTTAGATTCATCGTCCTGCAGCTAAGAATTCACTGCTACTTAGTTGCCGGACGATGGGCTATCGCTCATCGTTGTTGTTTATCTTGTTCTTCCTGTAGTTGGCTCTATTATGCTTAGTTCTATAGTAAGTCACTTATTACCACTCTGTTACGTAAAGTCTTTTCCTTATCAAAGCGTACTTTTTCATCGATCAACGTTAGTTTGATAACTAATTGCGCAAACGTTTGCTTTTTCTCTGGCAGGATCAAACAGTTCTGGTATGATGCGTGGCAATTATGAGTGATTCCACTCTTCCACTTGTTGTCGCCCAGTATCGCGACTGTAAACCAGATAGGAATGTCTCCATGAGTCTTGCTGATCAAGTTCTAGCCGTAAACGACGATCTCCCAATCCGCACCGATAAGCCTGTTCACAGTGGCAAAGTGCGTTCTGTCTATTGGTTGACTGAAGAAGATAGCCGCCGCCTAATCAAACAAAAAGGCTACGATGTAGCAGAAGATGCACCACTAGCCATTATGGTTATCAGTGACCGTATTTCTGCGTTTGATTGTATTTGGCACGGTGAAGGCGATCTTCGTGGGGTTCCTGGTAAAGGCGCTGCCCTTAACGCGATCTCTAACCACTGGTTCCAACTGTTCAAAGACAACGGCCTCGCTGACAGCCATATTCTTGATATCCCTCACCCATTCGTGTGGATCGTTCAAAAAGCCAAACCAGTAATGATTGAAGCTATCTGCCGTCAATACATTACAGGCTCAATGTGGCGTGCGTATGAAAAGGGTGAGCGCGAGTTTTGCGGCATTACCTTGCCAGAAGGGTTAGAAAAAGACTCTAAACTGGAAGACATTCTCATCACACCATCTACAAAAGGCATTTTGCGCGGCATTCCAGACGTACCAGAAGCGGATGATGTGAACATCACACGTCAAAACATCAGCGACAACTTCGAAGCGTTTAATTTCTCAAACGCCAAGGACATCGACGGCTATGAGAAATTGCTTAAAGATGGCTTTGGCGTTATCAGTCAAGCTCTTGAAGCGATTGACCAAACGTTTGTAGACACTAAGTTTGAGTTTGGCTATGTGACTGACTCTAAAGGCCAAGAAAAGCTGATCTATATGGATGAAGTCGGCACACCAGATTCATCGCGTATTTGGGATACCCAAGCTTACCAACAAGGTAAGATAGTAGAAAACTCAAAAGAAGGTTTCCGTCAGTTCCTACTTAACCACTTCCCTGATCCAGATATTCTGCTCAACAAAGAGCGCATGCCAGAGCGTGAAGCATTGGCAAAAGACAACGCGCTGCCACTAGAGGCACTGATGGATGTTTCTCGTACATACACGGGCATCGCGGAGAAAATTACTGGACGCCCAATCACATTGAGCGAGAATCCAAAGCAGGAAATCATTGACATTCTGCGCGCTGAATACGACTTAATCGCCGATTAAGTACCGGCAGAGTTAAAGAAACAAAGAGGGGAGCCAATGGCTCCCCTCTTCTGATATGCACCCAGCGAATTACTAGAGCTTAACTAACTAAGCCTGAATCTCCGCAATTAACACATCGTCATCTGGCAATGTGGTGATCACAGCATTTGCCTTGCTTTGTATCTTGTTGATTTGCTCTGGCTCAAGCGAGTACGGCATGATCACTTGTAAACGCTCGATATGCTCATCCCTTGCGATACGAATCAACGACACCAGATTCGATTCATCGCTACGACGGCTAGAAAGCGACTGCAACGCTATTTGCCATAAACGACTGTCTGGATCGCTGTCTTGTTTGGTTGTCTCCTTCCAAGCTTCACCAAACACAGGAGCCACCGAAGCAATAGCTTCGAGGAAAGTCCATTTTTTACTGCACGATTCGCCGAGAAAACTGGTGTAATCAAACTCCACTGGCGATTTTTTATCATCACACATCTTCACTCCCGATTGCAGAATGCTACCTACCTAATCACTATCATTCATACTCGCTTATATAGCAATAGGATATATAAAAATGGTCTTTTATAGCCTTTCAATGCCCACAAAAGTGATATAAAAACCTATCTCGCAACATCTCTTGAACATACACTCATCAAACAGAACTCTGTTGTGTAACTTGTTGTGTACTCTACCGATGCGTAGGCTGTTTTATTTCGAAGCGCGAAGCATTTAGCGCAAATCCAGTACTCTGCTCGCCTTACGATATTTCACTCGCCAACCCGACCATGCTGGCAGTTCTTTACGTTTAGGATCTTCTTTTCGAGAGCCCGATGAATAGCTGACTTCGACCAGCTTGCCTTTACCAAAATACTGCACGGTAAGTGTTAAGCCACTTAGCTGAACCTCTAGTGGATACTTATCAGCAAAATCTTGGTATTCCCACTCAGGGATGCCGTTAAACACAAAATCGGAGGCATCGATTAACTCAAGATCGTCTTGGCTTTCAACGCCCAGCTCAACAAGCTGATGATAAAACCAATGAGTTAAATCATTTGCTGAGTTGTGTTCAGGGTTTTGAACGGATTTCTCACTCGTGCTGTCAGCAAGCCCCAAATCACAATAGAGCTGAAAGTGCTGCATCTGCTTACCGATATTTTCGGCCAGACCAGAATATAACTTTCCTTCCACTATGGCTTTACTGATAACTTCCAGCGCTGCCTCACCTTGCGGCTGACCAGTACGATGACCAATTTTACGCCCAGCGTACACAAGGTGTTGGTGACTCACCAATCCTTGCTCCGTGTGCTCTGTCTCACCATTCACCCATACACCGACGCCCTGCTCACGCAGTAAGTTTAGCTCCACCGGTATCATCAAGGTTCCTAAGGTCATCGTTTGCTTTACCCCTCGCCCTGGCAAGGAGTGGGTAGAAAGCACAAGCGCTGCCTCAGATTGGTCTTTTAACCGGCTCGCTCGTCCTAGCAATACTTCTATGTAGCCATTGCCAAACGCATCTCGCCTGCGTTCACGGCGTACAAACACTAAGTTTGCGTTGGCTTTTATTATCTGAGCTAACCACTGATTTCTGTCGTAGCGAGAAGCAACTTCCAGTGCTGGAAGTTCGAACGCAGCGCGCATTTGCTCTGCAAGCCCTTGTGCTTCTCGAAGCGCATCTGGCTCCGCCGTTACCCCAGAATATTGATGTCCACGAACCAGGCCAACCATCAGCTCGGCATCACAGCCATATTTCTCTTCTTGGTCTAATCGCTCCAACGCTTCTTCATTACAGGTAAGTTGATATAACCTCCCAGTGGTACAAATCGCCGCTGTCAGGTCTATCATCACCTCTTTCAATGCCCTTGTCGGCATCTTAGTCACCAAATCAGCATAGATAGCATCAATAGGCAAAGGGGCGAGATTTAAACCATGCTCGGTAATACCCTGCTGGTCGATAGCCCCAAGTTCGAAAAGCTGCGCTTTGGCACTGGCTAAAGATTTCTCCGGAATAATGTCAATGAAAGATAAACTGTCGAGATCATGACCACATACTGCGGCAGCAAGCATGGGCTCAACGATAGACTCGCGCTGTAACTCGGGTGGTGTCACCGCTTCAAGAGCCGCATGTTCACCATAAAGACGAACACAAACGCCATTCATCACACGCCCAGCACGACCTGAGCGCTGCGCCGCACTGGCTTTAGATATGTGCGTAAGCATAAGCGTCGTTTGACCATTGCGCTGAACGTTGCGACGCTCTAGCCCTGAATCAATGACTAATGAAATGTTGGGGATAGTAAGCGATGTTTCAGCCACATTGGTCGCGAGCACCACTTTTTGTTTAGGCTGCACAGTCATGGCTCGCACTCTTTGATCATCGCTCACAGAAGCATGAAGCGGAGTCACTATCAAATCACGGTTTTCTGCTAATGAAGTCAGTGCACTTTGTACTTGTTGGATCTCTTTTCTGCCAGGGAGAAATACCAACACATCACCCTCGGTTTCATCCAGTCGCAACTCAAGTTCTTGTTTGATTCGACTATCAAGGTGACGACTGTCTGGAAGTTGGCGACTGTCCTCTCGGCGATGCACTACTTCGACATTGTAGACACGTCCGCTCGCAACCAGTCTTGTAGCATCGAAATAGCTCGCCAGTTTTTCACCTTCAATGGTTGCTGAGGTAATAATGGTGCGATGGCTTTGCTTTTGTTTGAGCAAAGCAACCAACAGATCGGTATCCCAGCGGCGTTCATGAAACTCATCCACCACGACCACGGAAAAATCCGCTAACTGATTGTCGGCATACCAACGTAGCGCCACACCAGGGGTAACAAAGACGATATCTGACTCATCACAATATTGATTTTCCAACTTGATGGCATACCCTACCTTTTTTCCGACGCGGTCATCCAAAGACTCGGCGACAAACTCTGCCAACGAGGTACAAGCAATACGCCTGGGTTCAACCACCAGCACTCTGCCCTGCTCCATCGCCCAAATGGGCAGTCTTGTTGACTTGCCGGAGCCTGTCTCTGCTTCAACAATTAGGTGCGAATGAGTGAGTGTGTGTTTAACGTCGTGTTCAATGGCGTCGATAGGTAAGATCATGGATATGTCAGTGGTTTCTCATGGTTACGCCGAGTATACCCTGAACCAAGCTACAGTTGCAGTGACAGTCGCACCGAGCAACCGATTTTCCCTTGATAAATTCTACAATTAGTTAACATTTGGACTTCGCTAACGCATCCTAAATGTGTTAAATTAGCGGCCTTATTGTTCCGACTTCCCGAATGACTGTTCCCATATCAGGTAACCTAATGAACAACAACAAACGACCACTCTATATCCCTTACGCAGGCCCTGCGCTTCTTAGTACGCCATTGCTCAACAAAGGCAGTGCTTTCACTTCAGAAGAAAGAATGTCCTTCAACCTAGAAGGTCTACTTCCAGAAACCACTGAAACCATTCAAGAGCAAGTGGATCGCGCTTACAAGCAGTACACCAGCTTTGATAATGACATGGATAAGCACATTTACCTGCGTAACATCCAAGACACGAACGAAACCCTTTTCTATCGTTTAGTTCAAAACCACATCACAGAGATGATGCCTATCATCTATACACCAACCGTTGGTGCAGCGTGTGAGAACTTCTCTAACATTTATCGTCGTGGTCGTGGTCTGTTCATCTCCTATCCAAACCGTGATCGCATTGACGATCTGCTAAACAACGCCCGTAACCACAACGTAAAAGTTATCGTTGTGACGGATGGTGAGCGTATTCTTGGTCTAGGTGACCAAGGTATCGGTGGTATGGGTATTCCTATCGGTAAACTGGCACTCTATACCGCTTGTGGTGGTATTAGCCCGGCTTACACGCTGCCTATCGTTCTTGATGTGGGCACCAACAATCCGCAGCGCCTTGCTGACCCAATGTATATGGGCTGGCGTCACCCACGAATTACGGGTGATGAATACCGCGCGTTTGTTGAAGACTTTATCCAAGCCGTTCAGCGTCGCTGGCCTGATGCTCTCGTTCAGTTTGAAGACTTTGCACAGAAGAATGCGATGCCGCTTCTTGAGCGTTACAAAGATCGTATTTGCTGCTTCAACGATGATATTCAAGGAACAGCGGCTGTAACGGTCGGCTCACTGCTTGCCGCATGTAAGGCGGCAGGAAGCAAACTCTCTGAGCAGCGCGTTACCTTCCTAGGTGCAGGTTCTGCTGGCTGTGGCATTGCAGAAGCTATCGTCGCGCAAATGGTATCTGAAGGTATTAGCGATGAGCAGGCTCGCTCACAAGTGTTCATGGTTGACCGTTGGGGCCTGCTGCAAGAAGGCATGCCAAACCTACTCGACTTCCAGCAGCGTTTAGTGCAAAAGCACAGCCACACGCAAAACTGGGAATCAGATAATACCGGTTTCTCTCTGCACGATGTTATTAAGAACGCGAAGCCAACCGTTCTTATCGGCGTTTCTGGCGCACCGGGTCTGTTTAGCAAAGAGATCATCCAAGAGATGCACCAACACTGCGAACGTCCTATCGTGTTCCCACTATCGAACCCGACGAGCCGTGTTGAAGCGACGCCAAACGACATTCTTCGTTGGACTCAAGGCCAAGCGTTGGTTGCCACGGGCAGCCCGTTTGATCCAGTTGTGGTCGAGGGTAAAACCTACCCAATCGCGCAGTGTAACAACAGCTACATTTTCCCAGGCATCGGTCTTGGCGTATTGGCGGCGCAAGCATCTCGCGTTACTGATGAGATGTTGATGGAATCAAGCCGTGCGCTTGCCGAATGCTCGCCACTTGCTCAAAAAGGCTCTGGTCAACTATTACCACCTCTAGAAGAGATCCACTTGGTATCAAAACGTATTGCTTACGCGGTTGCTAAGAAGGCGATTGAGCAAGGTGTCGCGAAAGAATGCACTGACGAGACACTACTGAAAGCCATTGAAGAGAACTTCTGGCAGCCAGTGTATCGCAAATATAAGCGTTCGGCGTTCTAACCGGAATCAATGTCACACAAAGGCTCTTGTTATCAAGAGCCTTTTTTTTGTCTAATTAAGCGCTCAGAACTCGAAAAGGAACCCTAGCTATGTTTGATGTCTTTGCGCCCGGCGGACAGTTTATTTCACCCTATCTTCTGGAAATCGCTACCGCTTTAGTCGCTTGCACGCTCGTCGTGCTCGGCGCCGACATTAATCGTTTGATGCGTAACGCATTACGTGATACTAATTTCGTAATTCGAACAGGCTGTTTTATACTTCTTAACGCATTTGGTTATGGATTGATCATCATTAAAGCCACACCAGTGTTAAAGAATGCACTCAGCAACATCGAACCAGGTTTGATGTTTTCCATTGTGGTTTTAAGCTTTATAGGTATCGGCATTTGGGCTCAAAGGAATCGACAGATTTAGTGACCTTTAAACTTGATAAGGACATGTGGCAACGTGGTGCGCTATTTTCATTATTGAAACGTAGCGTGCGCCTACTCGTTGTCGCTTTGCTTACCGTTGTTGTGGTTGTGGTCGCTATTGACCGCTGGATCAGTTGGCGTGCCCAAGACCAACTGTTTACCTCTATTTCTGAGATAGACAATGTTCAAGTAGCAGTCGTGCTCGGTACTAGCAAATATTTAGGCCGTACACTTAATGAGTACTATGCGCATCGCATTAATGCCGCCATCGAACTTTACGACGAAGGCAAGGTTTCCCACTTCCTGCTCAGCGGCGACAACGCCCACCGCTCCTACAATGAACCATGGACAATGAAGCGGGATCTACTCAGAGCAAATGTACCTGAGCCTGCGATTCACCTCGACTATGCAGGGTTTCGCACTCTAGATTCCATCGTTCGCGCCAAAGAAATCTTCGATACTGATAACTTTTTGATCATCA
Organism: Vibrio sp. CB1-5; assembly: GCF_059412285.1. NCBI lineage: Bacteria > Pseudomonadati > Pseudomonadota > Gammaproteobacteria > Vibrionales > Vibrionaceae > Vibrio > Vibrio sp. CB1-5. The sequence continues at coordinate 217,572 of NZ_JBJHPB010000001.1, forward strand.
CGCAAAAATTCCATTGTGAACGCGCTCTGTTTATTGCTCAGTATTATGACATTAACGCACAATGCCTTGCGGTCGCAGGCCCCGTGTCCAAGTCAGGATATTCAGTAAGACTACGAGAAGTGTTTGCAAGGACCAAAGCACTGCTCGACTTGTATGTCATGCATACTCAACCGCGCTTCCTTGGTCCTAAAGAGCCGATAGTTACAAACTCAAATATTGACTCGGAAGTACCCGAAGCTTTGCAACGTGAAAGCGCTCCAATACAACAAAGGAATGAACAGCTCGAACAAGGCATAGAACCATAACCCTTCATTCAGCTAACCTTGATTCGATCAAGCCGATCAGCCGCTGTTCTCTATCGCTCTAACACAATTTCGTCCCTGCTGTTTCGCCTCATAAAGCATATCGTCGGCCAAATTGATGGTCTCATAAACCTGATGGTTTTGACCCAGCGCCACTCCAATGCTGCAACTCATCTCGTCACCATGCACCCATAAATGTGCATGGACGTAATGACGTATCTGCTCAGCCATCTTCACCAGTTCGCTATTTGATTTTTGCTGGCAAAACACCACAAACTCTTCGCCGCCCCAACGCACAACTTTGTCATTGCTGCCTACGAGTTCAGAAAGCACCATGGCAAACTCACGCAGCACATCATCACCTACACCATGACCGTAAGTGTCATTAATACGCTTAAAATGGTCGATATCGATAAACAGCACACCTATCGAAGATGCCTCAATTTGCAGCTGCTGCCTTTCCAGCCATGCACGTACTGCATGACGATTACGAATCCCCGTTAACTCGTCTTTATGTGCCAACTCCGAAAACTTAATGTTCTCACTCTCTAGACGCTGATTAACTTGAGACAAATAACTGGCTCTACGTTTCTCACGCTCCATCCCCAGCTGATAGTTACGTAGCTCCCACAATAGCGCTATTGTCGCGACTACAATCCACACGCCCAACATAAACAAAAACAGCGTCTCTCCGGCAATATAGCGACCAACCAGAGTAATACTATGGATTTTAATCGAGTGTTCACCCAAAGCAGAATTTGAGCCCGTCGCGAGCTCAAACTTATTGATATTGGTAAATTCTGGCGCTGCGTGCGCGATAGGAATTTTGTTGTCTACCACCCACCAAGTCATGACTTGGAAATTACGCAATGGAATGATCATTTTCCCTGCATCAGCCTGCAGCGTGACGCCGTTATATTTGTGGGTGTACTCATCTTCTGTATTAGAGTAGATAGGATTGTAATTGCGAAAATAGACTCGAAGAGAACGGTCGTCATTAGGAGGAATATCGTAATCGATATCAAGTTCAAGTGTATGATAATCAGAAAGATCTAACCCAAGCTGTGGGTCTGAGTTAAAGTGCACAGAGACGCCACAATAAGGCCATGCGTAATCGCTTTTCTTTAATGTGCAATCGAGCTGAGCGCCTTGTTCCAACTGACTTAGCGAAGAGAGACTCGCGCCACCTTGGAATTGATCATTAGTCGCGAAGAAGCCAAATTTGTCACTCGATAACACAAGCCGTTTTTGATCGCCCCAAAGTCGATAGCTGCTGATCACTACCAAAGTCACGAGGATAAGTGACAACAATAACTTTACCGAAAACTTCATAAAAACGACTCAACAACACCACAAGCCTTTGACAATACCATCAACAAAACTAGCTTGGTGCTCGAACATTAGCAATAGGTAAATTTGGATTGTATGACATCCCTCGCTCGCTGAGGTTGGGAGGATTGACTTTTGTTACCGTTCTATAAAAGCCGAAGGATATTTGACGATATATTTGATAGCATAGTTCCACAATCACAAGTAATGTCATGTCACTATTAGCCTCAGGAACTCTATCTAAAGTGCGCGAACATGCGAATCAACTTAGTCAGAGTAAAGAGCCCTCTCGATACCCGATCTGCGTTCTTAAACCAATCTGACGTAAAGATTTAAAGGTAGAACCATGCTGCCTTAAGTGGTGCTGTAACGCAGTATGACTTGGCTTCTAATCCAATCTAACATTGCTTGCATTGAGAACAGAGGAGCAAATAGAAAAATTCCACTTACAACGAGTGACATTATGATAATAAGCATACGACTCGTTTATCTAAATCTAAGCATCCTAATGTTTTTATTTTATGCATAGCAATCATAGAGACCCCTAGCCGGTAAAAATACAGACCACACACATACAAAAAGAAGATTTACAAAACACCTGTCAATATTAGACACTAATACTTACGAAGTATTTTATATATGTACCACCCAGCCACATACATCATACCGGTTCCAACTTTCGAGACAGGTTGCACACTCATTGCATAATTTAAGAGATCCATGCCACACAAATGACGTGATTTGTGATGTAAATCCCATTAATGACAAGTATATTAACAAACCATAGTTTATTTTTTCTTTAGTACTTTCGGCTAAAGTTACATTGGTCTAAAAACTATATGGAATCTGTTGTTTTGCTGTAGGTACTCAATGAAAACCTTATTAGTTGCACTATTATTGTGCATATCAATAACCATTTCACCAAATGTGTATTCAAAAAACACATTGAAAGTTTTATCGTGGTACGGATATACAGACCAGGATGTGGTAACTGCGTTTAAAACAAAACATCGTGTTAATGTGGAAATTACATACATAAATAATGACCGAGAATTACGCAGTCATATCGAAGATTCAAATAAACAATATGATGTAGTAGCCCTAAACTCAGCAGAATTAAGACGCTACATAAAACTGTTGAAAGTAGACCCCATAAATACCAGTAAGATAAGCAACCTAAAGTGGCTCAGTGACCAGTTCACGCCTCTCTCAAGTAACCCAGAAACTTCATACAGTAGCGATGTTTACGGCATTCCGTATACTTTCTCATCTATGGGCTTAATTTATAGTAAGGATCGTATTGACCAGCCACCAAGAACCTGGCGCGCTCTATGGTCTCTGATATATCAGAATAAAGTCCTGGGATATGATGGTGGTACGCATAATGTCAGTCTCGCTGCTATCGCCCTTGGGTTGCCAGATCCTTTTCAGATCCCAAGTCAACATGACAAACAAATTGCAGAACAATTGATAAAGCTGCGAGAAAATGCACTGACTTTCTACGACTCAGTCGATGAAGCAACTGAGCTTTTCAACAAGTTCGAGCTATCACTTATGTTTGCCAATTATGGCCACCAGCAACTCAATGCGTTACGTAAAAGTGGGGCGAATGTCGGCTACATTATTCCCGATGAGGGGGCTCTTGCATGGGTAGATTGTTGGGCAATTCTCGCCGGCTCTACTCACAATGACCTCGCTCACCTTTGGATAGACTTTCTCTTGGAGCCCTGGGTTCAACGTAGCTTGGTTGACCGGCACGGTCTGCAAAGCTCTTTGGGGCAATTCTCTCAACAAACAGGGCAGGAGAAGCTCATATGGCTGTCACCTGTAGAATCAGGAAGTAAGCGCGAAGCTATGTGGAATGCAGTCTATAGCGGAAAGTCCCTTTCTGCAGTGCTAAAACATATAGAGAGGTTCACTCCATGAGACTCTCCACGAAAATAAGTCTCGCTTTAACCGGTTCTCTGTTGGTATTTTTCTTTGCCATAGCCTGGCTTAGCTATCAAGGCTCACAAACATTACTCATCAAAAATATTGAAGAGAGGATGGCACAAAGTACCAACATTGCGTATCGCTCTTTGCAAGAAAAACTGAAAGACATAGAGCGCGCCAACGAAACGCTCGTTTCTCTCGTTCGAGAACAAGTAAGAACCAATTCTGGTACTGCACAACTCGCCACGACGGTGCACCCTTTTCTCAATAACAACCCAAGTTATTCCAGCATTTCGATCGTTAGCCGCAAGCCTATCGCACAAGAATTGGTCCGCGTTGAACGAGACAACATGGGAAACGTTGTGCGGGTAAACAGCAGTCAACTTAACTCTCTATCGCACATACCGGTGTTTATCGAGGCCACTGCAGCAGCTAAAGGGTCGGTCTATGTGTCGTCAGTTACCACTCACTACGATCGAATTTCCTACCCAGATCCTAAACCATTCATTTTCATTGTTTATCCGTTGATGAAAAACAACGACCAAGGCCTGTCACTTCTCATTGCCATCGATATAGAAAGGCTACTTAAAGGTGCCACACAACTACTTTCCAACCCTACCATGCTGACCATTGCCAATACCGATGGTAGCTACTTGTTGCACCCTAACAGTGAAAAGCAATTTGCTTTTGTAAAAGGAAAAATTGAAAAGCTGCAAATCGATCACCCCGAAGCCAAACCGACTATCGAACAGAATCAAGCCACCTTTTTTGAAATAGATAGTGACGCAGATAGCGAGCGACTTCAGTACGCATACTTCTTGCCTGCAATATTTAAGATTCACAACACGTCAACTGAATACATTCTCGGACTACAACAAATAGACACTATTGGTGGAATGTGGATGGACAAAACGGCAAAAGCACTGGGACTCTCCTCCTTATCCTTGATCGCTATTGTCAGTGTTCTCTCCTTCTCTCTGTTTCGATTTATCACGATTCCGTTAACTAACATTGCTCAGTTTGCAAAGCGTATTACCCTCGAAAAAAGCACACCATATAAATACGATGCTCAAGATGAGATTGGGGATTTAACACGCGCCCTCAATTACCTACAAAGTAACTTGAACGCCCACTATGTGAAGTTGAAGAATTCCGAACAGAAGTTTCAAGAAATGGCTCGTCTTGATGAACTAACCAACCTTCCCAACAGGAAAGATTTTTATGAAAAACTTGAAAGTGAAGTCAAGCACCATCGAGTAAATCAGCTTCACTTCGCTGTGCTGTTTATCGACATCAACAACTTCAAACAAGTAAATGACAGCGAAGGGCATGATGTGGGTGACAAGTTCCTCAAAGGGGTTGCCGAGCTACTTTCAAAAAGCCTGCGTTCAAGTGATCTTGTTTGTCGCTATGGTGGGGATGAATTCATCGTCGTGCTATCCAACCTTAAACAGCTAGATGTGATTCACTCTATTTGCAGTAAGCTCCATCAATCCACACATAGTCTAGTACGTTCGAAAAAGCTCTCTGAGTATGACCTGTCTTTAAGTATTGGGGTCGCTGTCTACCCCGAGTCCACCACCAACGCGAAGGAGCTTATCAAGGTTGCAGACCAAGCGATGTACCGTGCAAAGGATAAAGGACACGCAACCACTTATTGGCATACGCCATTTTGTTAATGTTTACAAAGACCCAAAGACTCTCTTTTGTTAAACTGACCAAAACAATGAAAAGAGTAATGTCATGTCACTATTAGCCTCGGGAACGCTGTCAAAAATGCGTGCTTCCCTCGACTCAACTGTTCAGTACCGCCTTCCGGTTGGCGATGAAGAGATCGCACTGACTCCTTTGATGGGAAAATCCATTACCCTAACCCATACGGGCAACATCTTGTGTTCATCTTGCGGTAAGAAGACCAAAAAGAGTTATTCACAAGGCCACTGCTTTGTCTGTATGAAAAAGCTTGCCAGCTGCGACATGTGTATCATGAAACCAGAAACCTGCCATTACGACGCAGGTACATGTCGTGAGCCTGAATGGGGTGAAGCGAACTGTATGGTTGACCACTTTGTTTACCTATCTAACACGTCTAGCCTAAAAGTGGGTATAACGCGTCATACTCAAATTCCAACGCGCTGGATTGACCAAGGTGCGACACAAGGTTTGCCTATTCTTAAAGTGAAAACGCGCCACATCTCAGGTTTGATTGAAGTGGAATTGGCTAAGCACATCGCAGATAAAACCAACTGGCGTACGCTACTGAAGCAAGATGGTGAACCTATTGAGCTGGTTGAACGTGCTCAGCAACTACTGCCATTGGTCGCGGATAAGATTGACGAAATTCGCGCTCAATATGGTGATGACGCGATTGAAGTGCTTGAGGAAGCTATCACGCCACTGAGCTATCCAGTTGAGCAGCATCCAACGAAAATAACGTCACATAACTTTGATAAAGAACCCGTTGTCAGCGGCGTTCTTAAGGGTATTAAAGGTCAGTATCTCATTCTAGATACTGGTGTGATTAACATTCGCAAATTCACTTCTTATGAGGTGGAAGTGAGTGCGGACGCCTAACAGTCATACTCAAATCACACAGCCCGCATAATGCGGGCTGTTTTCTAGGACGTTTAAAGGCTTTCGAGTGCATCAAAGAAGTGATCGACTTCTTCTAAGGTGTTGTAGTGCATAAAGCCAACTCTCAACACGCCCCCCTTCTCCTCTAGATCGAGTTGCCTAACAAGACCTAGGGCATAAAAGTGACCATTCCAAACACAGATGTTCTGCTCACCGAGTGCCCTCGCGAGCTGCTCTGGCGTGTGTTTATCTGAACGCAGGGCAAACGTTGGGGTTCTCACTGCATGGCTGCTATCTTGACTACCGTAGAGTGTTAAGCCCTCTGCTTGAGACAAACGCTGTAAAAAGTAGCGACTCAATAGCTCTTCATGTTTGCCCATTGCTTCAAACGCATCCGCTAGCTGCCCACGAAATGATGTGCCCTCTCCCCAAGATGCCAAGTACTTAACCGCAGCGATAAAGCCTGCTAACGCCTCAAAACTCTGTGTACCCGTTTCAAACCTTCCGGGGCCAATGTCTGTTGCTGGTTCAACTTTATAAGGTCTTAGTGTCTGCAACCAATCAGAGCTGATGTATGCCACGCCCAAATGTGGACCAAAGAACTTGTAAGCTGAGCAAACCAAAAAGTCACACCCTAACGCTTGTACATCAATAAGGTTGTGAGGCGCGTAATGCACGGCATCAATATAAACCGCCGCATCGTATTGCTTCGCCAACTCAACAATGCGTTTGATATCGGTAATCGTACCTGTAGTGTTTGAAGCGTACGTTACTGCTACCAACTTGGTTTTATTTGATAACAAGGATTCAAAGTGCTCCAAATCGACCGAGCAATCCTGGGGATTGACCTTCACTTGCTTAACAACGGCACCTCGATCCTCAGCAGCTTGTTCCCAGCTAGACACATTAGAATAATGATCCAGCGCAGTCACAATCACTTCATCGCCCTGCTGCCAATCTCTGGTAATCGCTCGGCTCAACTGAAAGGTCAGCGATGTCATATTGGCGCCAAATACAATGTTGTCGGCACTCGACGCATTCACGAAATCACGGCCACAAGCTCTTGCTAGCCCGACTAGATCAACTGTGTGCTTGCTTGAAAAATAATGCCCGCCAAGATTAGAGTTGTAAGCACCAAGATACTCATTCATCGCACTCAACACACTCTGAGGGACTTGTGACCCGCCTGGGCCATCCAAAAAGACCACTGGTTTATCATTGTGTGTTTGATGTAGAGCCGTGAATTGACGGCGCGCTTCATCAGGAGTGAAGTGCATGTTTTACTCCCTTTGCTGTCAATACAAACACATCCATGTAACCTTCGCTTTGCTCGTCGACACAGCGAATAGGTTTGGCGTTATGCCACAAACGAGCATCGTCTAGAATTGCCACTTCACCATCAACGAGTACTTTCTTGAAAAACGGCGCTTCATCATGATTGTTATAGAGCATGATTTCACCACCACTAATGTTCTGACGACCTACCCCGACAAGAGCAATATGATCAAATCCATCTTGGTGCACACCTTCCGGTGCGACCTCAGTTTCGTCATAGACAGCAGCGATACGGATTTGGTGAATCTCAATCTCTTGTCCATTAGGCAAACCATTCGTCGCAACAAACAGTGACACCAACTCGCCCATCGCATCGCTTTGTAACGTCGATTCAAGAACTGGTTCAAACTGCCTCACTACATCACCTTGAAAGTGGTTGTAGTGCTCTGACTGTACAAAGCGACTCGTTCCCGTATCGACAATCTTGCCATCAAGGTGCTGTATGACCGAATAGCGGCGCAAACGGTATTGACCATCCGCATGCTGAGTATTAGGTAGAGTTGAAAATGTTGGCGCAAGCTGCTCAATAGCACGGCCACTGAGACTAGTAAGATGTAAGGTACTTTCACTGGTGTGTAGCATCATTAACTCCTTTCCATGTTATGCTGCGACATCTTTTGTTTACATTTTATTTACAAGCCATTAAATACCAATCATTCTGCCAAATCAACTTTTTACAGCACTTAAATCCAATTTATAGAACAAAAAGAAACTATAATCCGATATATATAACAAAATTAGTACATAAAACCAATTGCAGATATTGGGCACTCAAAAATACAGAACACTTCACTAGGTCAAAATTTCGATGTAAAACAGAACTCAAGAGTTATGTATCTTTCAATGATCTTTTGCATCAAGTTTCAGTACAAAGCACTATCAAATTTTAGTATTACAGGAAGTTAGACCACAGCGAAGTTAGGGCTACTTCCAAAACGAGAGACTATTCGTGCCACTTAATCGCATATATCGAACTGAGTGAACAAAATAACAACAGACAGCAGAAATCTAGTGTTGATTCCTGCCCCCTAACCCCAATATATTAGGTAGCAAAGCTACATCGATTACTGATGTTGATAAGAATTGAGAAAGTGAGATAAAACTATGGCTGACACAAAACACTGTAAATTGCTGATCCTAGGTTCAGGCCCTGCTGGTTATACCGCTGCAGTTTATGCGGCTCGCGCTAATCTCGAACCTGTATTAGTTACCGGCATGCAGCAAGGTGGACAGCTCACAACAACGACAGAAGTCGAAAACTGGCCAGGTGATGCGGTAGGTTTGACCGGCCCTCTGCTCATGGAGCGCATGCAAGCTCATGCTGAGAAGTTCGACACTGAAATTATCTTCGATCACATCAATAAAGTGGACTTTAGCGAACGTCCTTTCAAGCTATTCGGTGACAGCCAAAGCTACACAGCAGATGCGGTTATTATCTCAACGGGTGCATCTGCGAAATATTTGGGTCTGGACTCTGAAGAAGCATTCAAAGGCCGCGGCGTATCGGCTTGTGCAACTTGTGATGGTTTCTTCTACCGCAATCAAAAAGTTGCCGTTGTTGGTGGTGGTAACACCGCTGTTGAAGAAGCTTTATATCTTTCCAATATTGCATCAGAAGTGCACTTAGTACATCGCCGTGATAGCTTCCGCGCAGAAAAGATCTTAGTGAAGCGCTTAATGGACAAAGTCGAAAATGGCAACATCATCCTTCACACAGACCGTACTCTCGAAGAAGTGGTCGGTGATGATATGGGTGTGACAGGCGTTCGTATAAAAGATACCCAATCCGATCTTGTTGAAACTGTCGATGTCATGGGCGCATTTATTGCAATTGGTCACCAACCAAACACAGCTCTTTTTGAAGGCCAGCTAGAGATGAATAACGGTTACATCGTGGTGCAATCTGGCCTCAATGGCAACGCAACGCAAACCAGCATTCCTGGCATTTATGCAGCAGGTGATGTCATGGATCATAACTACCGCCAAGCTATTACTTCAGCAGGCACTGGCTGTATGGCTGCACTCGATGCGGAGCGATTCCTAGACGCGGAAGAGTCGTAAACGACTAAATACATATATCAGCAGCACAATATTGAAATTTGAAAACCCATAGGTACCCCCTCTGGGTTTCTTTTTGTATAATCGCTGGTTCTACTAATAATAATACTCATTAAGCCTTCTACATGGATAAGAAAAAACAACGGAGCTTGAATAAGTGGCTCAAACAGCAAAGTAAGCTTGCCAAGCGCTGGCTTATGATTGCAATAGGGCTCGGCGTTCTTTCAAGTCTGTTCCTTCTGGCGCAGGCTGCACTCATCGCCACTATTCTTCATCAACTTATTATCGATCACGTCGATAAGCACGAACTGATCCCACATTTTGCCGGCCTAATGGTCGCCGTTGCTGGCCGCGCGGCTTGTGCGTGGGGCAGAGAAATAGCTGGATTCAAATGTGGTGAGCAAGTCCGAATTTATATTCGCCAGCTCATACTCGATAAACTAAAAGAGCTTGGCCCTAGCTACATCAAAGGTAAACCCGCAGGAACCTGGGCAACACTGGTTCTTGAGCAAGCAGAAGAAATGCAAGATTTCTTCTCTAAGTACCTTCCACAGATGTCTCTCGCGGTGGCCGTGCCCTTTATCATCTTGATCGTTGTTTTCCCAATCAACTGGGCGGCGGGACTTATTTTCTTGGTAACAGCGCCTTTAGTACCTATGTTTATGGCGCTCGTGGGAATGAAAGCGGCGGATGCAAACCGCAAGAACTTCAAAGCTCTGCAACGCTTATCAGGTCACTTTTATGACCGCTTGCAGTCGATGACGACAATCCGCCTATTCAACCGCACCAAAGCAGAAACCGAAGTACTGCATGGCGCTTCAGAAGTTTTCCGTAAACGTACCATGGATGTACTGCGCCTCGCCTTCCTCTCTTCCGCTGTTCTTGAGTTTTTCACCTCGATCTCTATCGCGATTACCGCCGTGTATTTTGGCTTTAGCTACATTGGTGAACTGAACTTTGGACATTATGGTTTAGGCGTGACGTTGTTCGCGGGTCTGTTTATCTTGATCCTCGCGCCGGAATTCTATCAGCCCCTTCGCGATCTAGGCACCTTCTATCACGCCAAAGCTCAAGCAGTTGGCGCAGCAGAAAGCATTGTCGAGTTTCTAGAGCTCGAAGTACCAGCACTACCAAGTGGCAACACGAAGCTAGATGCAAATCAAGCGGTGACCATTCAAGCCGAAGACCTAGAAGTCTTTAGTCCAGATGGCACTAAACTCGTCGGTCCAATTTCATTTACTCTCGATGCCAATCAGGCAACCGCATTGGTTGGCCCAAGCGGCGCAGGTAAAACGAGCCTTATCAATGCGATCTTAGGCTTTTTGCCTTACCAAGGATCACTAAAGGTCAATAACATTGAACTTAAAGAGGTAGAGCAGTCAACATGGCGCGATGCCGTTAGTTGGGTCGGTCAAAACCCTATGCTTTTGCATGGCTCTATTCTTGATAACGTGACTTTGGGCAACCCAAACGTTAGTGATACTCAAGTGAATGATGCGCTTCTGGCCTCGTTTTCTGCTGAGTTTGTCGAAAAGCATGGTTTAAATTATCAGGTAACGGATCGCTCAGGTGGTCTGTCAGTTGGTCAGGCGCAGCGATTGGCTCTGGCACGTGCTATGGTTCAAAACGGCCGATTCTGGTTACTTGATGAACCAACTGCAAGTCTAGATGCAAAGAGTGAACGATTAGTGACTCAAGGGCTACATACTTCCACGGCCGGCAAAACAACGCTAATGGTTACCCACCAGCTTTCTCAACTTAAAGATGTCGATTCCATCTTAGTGATGAATCAAGGACAAATTGAGCAGCAAGGCAACTATGATGTGCTAGCCAAACAGCCGGGGCTGTTCCAAAGCATGTTGTCAGCACACCACTCAGCCAAATCCCAAGATAAGGGGAATCTAGATGCGTGACCTACTCCCTTATTTGAAGCTATACAAAAAGCACTGGTTTGGCCTGTCGCTTGGCATGGTGTTGGCGTTTTGTACCTTGTTTGCCTCCATCGGTCTGTTGACGCTCTCTGGTTGGTTTATTTCGGCATCTGCCGTTGCTGGCCTAACCATCGCAAGAGAAACCTTTAACTACATGTTGCCTGGAGCAGGCGTTCGCGGCGCAGCTATGGCGAGAACTGCTGGTCGCTGGGGCGAGAGAGTGGTGAGTCACAACGCTACCTTTAAACTGCTTACCGATCTACGCATCTTTTTCTTTAAGAAACTGGCACCGCTGATCCCTGGCAAAGCGGTCAACATTCGCGATGCGGACATGCTCAACCGTTTGGTTGCCGACGTGGATGCCATGGATCATGTTTATTTGCGACTGGTTAGTCCAATGGTAGTTGGCGCATTTGGCATCTTGTGTTTAACCGCAGTCCTATGCTGGTTTGACGCTGCTCTTGGTTTGACGCTGGGCGCAGTTTTGATACTACTACTGCTGATCTGGCCAACGGTATTCTATCGACTCGGTAAGAAAAACGGTGAAGCGCTAACGCTAAACAAAGCGCAGCTGCGCATCAAAACGCTTGATTGGCTGCAAGGCTACAGTGAACTCACTCTATTTGGCGCAGAATCTCGTTATCGCCACGCTATCCTGAACGCGCAAGATGAGCTGATTAAAAACCAGTTCGTTCACGCAAAAATCTCTGGACTCGCACAGGGCCTACTAATCCTTGCGAACGGCTGGCTACTTATTCTTATGTTGTGGTTTGCCGCAGACGGTGTCGGTGGAAACCAACCAGATCCGCTTATCGCCTTGATAGCGTTTGCAACTATGGCAAGTTTTGAGCTACTGATGCCAATTGCGGGTGCATTCCAATACCTAGGACAAACCTTAACCTCGGCGAAGCGCTTGAACGAGGTCATCCTAGCTAAACCGGATGTGATCTTCCCACAGGAAGACACCGCACACAACGATGCTTACTCAATCAAACTGAACCAAGCAAGCTTTAGCTATCCTGGTGCAAGCCAGATGGCACTGCGAGAAATTGACCTTGACGTCCCTGCGGGTCAGAAGCTCGCTGTCGTTGGACAAACGGGATCAGGCAAATCAACACTATTGCAGCTCATCACACGTTACTGGGATGTCCAAAACGGGTCGATTGAACTCGCGGGAGAGAACATTCAATCTTGGAGTGAAGCACAGCTTCGTCAATCAACCAGCGTTGTCAGTCAGAAAGTGGACATTCTTAATGGTACGCTACGTGACAACCTCTCAATGGCAAAACCAGATGCCACTGACGAAGAGTTAACCGCCGTGCTCGTCAATGTCGATCTCGGACACCTAACCGAAGAAACAGGCTTAGACGCTTGGCTGGGTGAAGGCGGTCGTCAGCTATCGGGCGGTGAAAAACGACGTGTTGGTATTGCACGAGCCCTACTGCATGATGCCCCTATCCTATTGCTGGATGAGCCAACGGAAGGTTTGGATAAAAAGACCGAGCAACAGATCATGGCGCTGTTTGAGACTCAGTTTATCGGCAAAACCGTGGTATTTATCACTCACCGATTAGTGAGCCTAGAATCATTCGACCAAGTCTGTTTACTTGAAGATGGTGAAGTCCTTGAGCTTGGCCATCATAATGAGCTGCTCAGTCGTAAAGGTCGATATTTCGAGCTAAATCAGACGTTATAACCTTTTAAGCCCGCTATCTAGCACAATTAAAAAAGCCCTGCACAACTCACTGTCCAGGGCTTTGTTTTATCTATCCGTTAGAGCCTAATGCTCCTCTTCTTGTTCAAGCACAACTTCATGCACCTTAACTTGAGTGATTCGGTTGTTTTTAACCGACATCACTTCAAACACGAATCGCTGATAGTAAATTGCTTCACCTTCCTCTGGAAGACGGCCTGAAAGCCAAGTGAGGAAACCATTAAGCGTCTGGAAGCCTTCGCTGCCCTCACCTTCGAGTTCGCTAATGTTCAGCTTACTTTTGAACACAGCAATTGGGATAAGGCCATCGAGTTGCCAACTGCCATCTTTGCATTTTCGCGCCCAAATATGCTGGGTCGTCGTGGCTAATTCACCGGCAATCGAGGTGAGCAAATCGTGGTGCGTAACAAGCCCTTGAATGTCTCCATATTCGTCCACTAGAAACGTCATCTCGCTGCTCATCTGCTGCATATAACTTAGCAGAGACAGCCCTTTCATCGATTCCGGTACAAACCTTGGCTTTCGAAGCAATTTGACCAAGCGTCCAACCGACAGCTCACTATATTCATCGAGCAAGACTTTGGAAGAGATGGTACCAATCAGGTTGTCTAACCCACCGCGACAGACAGGCCACACGGAGTGCTTCGTTTGGCGAAGATCTTTGAGGATGTCAGCAAGAGGCTGCTCAATATCGAGGTAATGGATATCGCATCGTGGTGTCATCAGTGAGGTTGCAAATCGGTCATTCAATTGCAGCAAATTGGCTATCATCTCTTGCTCTTGATATTCAATCACTCCACTCTCAGAGCCTTCTTTGACCAAAGCCACAATGTCCTCTTCCGTGACGGCGTCACCATTATTATCTTTCTGACCCAAGACTTTTAACATCAAATTGGTCGACAGCGTTAACAACAACACAAATGGTTTGGTTGCGATAGACAACCAAAGGATTGGATACGCAACAACGAGTGCAATGCGCTCTGCATTATTTTGTGCTATTCGTTTTGGCACCAACTCACCAACGACAATCGCAAAATAGGTGATAACTAAGACTACACCCGTTGTCGCTAGCAAACTCGCTAGTTCCTGCTCCATACCGGCACCGACCAGCCAGTGCATGATGGGAGCAGAAAGCACTGCCTCCCCCCAAATACCACTAAGAATACCAATCGCTGTAATACCAATTTGAATCGTGGAGAGAAAAATGGTCGGATCATCTTTCAGCTTGAGCGCCACCTGCGCAGCACCATTGTGTTCGGCGAGCATTCGTAACCGGCTGCCTTTTGCCGCCACCAGCGCGATTTCCGACATCGCAAACAAGCCGTTAAGCGCGATTAAGCCAAAAAGAATCAATATATCCATAAAGTGTTATCACTGTGAATGTGTACTAAGAGTATGAATAGTCGCATGTCCCGCTACCAAGCGGTTATCGGATATTTTATGGTATTGATAGAAAATGATTGTTGAATAAGATCGAAAAAGCCGCGTTTGAACGCGGCTTTTGATGCAAAAATGAAGGTAATGTGTAGTACTTAAGCGTATTGCTGTTCGAACTCTTTCATAAAGTCTACGAGTGCTTGCACACCCTCTAGCGGCATCGCATTGTAAATAGATGCACGCATACCACCGACGGCACGGTGCCCTTTCAAGGCACGCAGACCACGTTCATCAGCCAATTCTAGGAACTTTTCATCTAGCTCAGGTTTCGCCAATTGGAATGGCACGTTCATCAGTGAACGGTTGGCGCTGTGTACTTGGTTGTTATAAAACGGCGACGCATCAATGTAATCGTAAAGAATGGCCGCTTTTTCACGGTTAATGCGCTCGATAGCTTGAACACCACCCAACTCTTTTAACCACTTGAAAACCAAACCTGACAAGTACCATGCAAACGTTGGCGGCGTGTTGTACATCGACTCTTTTTCAGCCAAAACTTTGTAGTTTAGGAAAGTCGGTAGGACGTCGCTTGCAAGATCAAGCAAGTCATCGCGCACGATAGCGATACAAATACCAGCAGGACCAATGTTCTTTTGCGCACCCGCATAGATGACGCCGTATTTGCTGACATCAATTTCACGCGACAAGATGGTCGAAGACATATCTGCAACAATAGGTAAATCAGTTTGCGGCAGTTCATTAATTTCGATGCCATCGATGGTTTCGTTTGGGCAGAAATGAACGTACGCCGAGTCTGGGTCAATCACCCACTCGCTCACTGGTTGTACTGCAATTTTACCGTCGATTTCTGTTTTCGCCCGATGAACGATAGGTGTACAGTATTTTTGCGCTTCTTCTACCGCACTTTGTGCCCAATAGCCAGCATCGATGTACGTCGCTTTTTGCTTACCGCCAAGCAGGTTAAGTGGCACAGCGGAGAACTGAGCGCGAGCCCCTCCCTGACAGAACAGCACTTTGTAATTTGAAGGGATATTAAGCAGATCTCGTAAATCTTGTTCCGCCTCTTCTGCAACCTGAATAAACGGCTTACTTCGATGGCTGATCTCCATAACCGACGTACCTAAATCGTTCCAATCAAGCAGCTCCGATTGCGCTTTTTTTAATACATCTCGCGGCAACCCAGCTGGTCCTGCACTGAAATTAAATACGTTCTCTGACATCGGCTCCATGACCCCATTACTCCTACAAAATACTTAATCGAGCCACAAGTAATATCACGTTTTCAAAGAGATAAAAAGCAAGAAAAGAGGCACATGGCCTCTTTTCTTTTGACGGGTGAAAAATTACGCTAGTCGCGTTTATTGCCCCATCGGCTGTCCCATGAGCAGTGGCAGGAACAATGCAATCAGCGGAATACGTTGACCATTTGCAAACACTAACTGACCCTCTTCAATATTGGCCTCTAGCTCATAGCCTGCTTCTTTTTGCTGAACCATATCCATGACCACCAGCTCATCAACACCCTGTGCCAACATTGGATGAGCATTAATCATACCTTGTGACATATAGGCATTCATGTTGCCTTTAATAGCGGGCATCACCACACTTGGATCACGAGACACGTTTTCCGTACCTTCTGGCACTTCGAGCAACCATTTGGATTTGAATTCTTCTTGTGCAATATTAAAGTGCATATCGTTCATCGACACTTGAAAGCCGCGAGCGAACAGTGTCTCGATCAACGGTGCGAGAACGTTAATATCCGCTTGCGCCATTGACGGGTTTGATTGATACACATCCACCAAACCTTCAAACGATGCTCTGTCTAGTGAGTTAAGCGCGAAATCAATATTCAGATCGCTCAGCTCACCACCTTCAGGATAGGTCAGCTGTGCCAAGTCAAAAATATGCTGGGTATCAATACGATCGGTTTCGGTGTTGAGAGACGATTTGAAGGTGTAACCCATCGCATCAATATCGAACAAGCTCTCATGATTCTGATCTAGGATGGTAAAGTGCTTCATTGATGCACTCTGTTCACCAAGCCAAAAACCATTTTCTTTAATACCCACGCCGTTACCTACAACATCGGTAATACGCAGCTGTTCGCCATTTTCAAAATCAAGCTGGATCGAAGGTATATTGGCTTCGAAGGTCATATTGCCAAGTACGGTCGCAGTGCCTGTAATCACAGAAGGCGAAATAGACATACTTACTGTTTGCTGATCATTACCTTGGTAGCTCCAACTGTCCAATGCCATCTCAAATTCTGTATTACCATTTAACTGAGTAACGGTATTCATTTGTAGAGGAAAGTCTGGAAAGTTAGCCAGCACCGACTTTGCAGAAAGACTCAACAAACCATGGCTAATGTCACTTTTGACTACAAGTTCCGTCGGTAACCCATCCACTTCCAACTGCTCTCTTAGCATTGGGTCTTGTACCTGATAGCGTGTTTCAACAACCGATGACAAATAACTGCGATCGTAGGAGACGATTTCTGCGCTCACCCCTTCATTGTTTAGCTGGGCGATGCCATCTTCAACAACTTTTTGTCCTATGTGTCCAACCGCTAGAGGCCAGCACAATACCACCGCTACCGCACCACCTATAGCGCCATACTTCTTTAATTGATTCATAGAGATATCTTAAACAGTTTGTGAAGTGTATTTCATTCAGTCTAACTCAACTCGCTTGGATCTCCAATCTCATACCTACTTCTCATAACCCTCTGCTTTTTATTGATATATTTGAATCAATCATGACAGATGAGATAAGCCGAGCAATGACGCAAAATAACCGATATGCGGTGCTGTGTTTAGATAGCGATTTCGCCAACCTCGACAAATTGGATACTGAGTTGTCTCTGTATCAATCGCATTTTAACATTCACCTAGCGACCTCACTTTCTGAAGGACACGAACTCGTGCAGCAAATAGGCCGACAAGGACAACACCTTGCCATGGTCATAGCCCGCCATAGTCGTCTTTTTGATGGTGGGGAGTTCCTGATTCAACTTGAGCAGTCCGCTCACGCCCAGTCGGCGAGAAAAGTATTGATCAGCAAGACCGATGCTCATGATATCCAAGCGATATTAAACGCGGTGAACGAAGGCCGTCTCGACCATTGCTTGACCTACCCTATTGAACAATCTAGTTTGCACAAAACCGTCGTCAAAGAACTCACCCAATATGTGGTTCATCATGAGCAAGATCATCTGCTTGATTTTGGGAAAGTCCTAGATCAACAAAAAATCCTGCGAGCCCATATCGAAAACAAGATGCACTCTTATCGTGCCAGCTTTATTCATGACTTCCATGAACTGTCTGATAATGAGCTTGCGGTGCAGGTCATCGAAGCACTGCTCGCCTTTTTTGCAGAAAAAGACGAAACACGAGCGGTCAGACAGTACTCAGCAGAACACCTTCTAACAGCGGAAGGACAGTCCAACCAATTCTTGTGGTTCATTGTCGAAGGTCACGTAGCACTGTATAAAAAAGACGATATCGGCCAGCAGCGAGAAGTTGTAAGGCATAGCAGGGGCGGTATTGTTGGCGGTATGTCTTTTGTCACCGGCGAACACTCTTTCTCCACAGCTATGACGCTAACCCCAACCAAAGTTATAAAACTCGAACGAACGGTATTCACTCAGGTAATGCACTCCAATACCGATCTACTGCCATTATTTACCAACTTGCTATTGCGCCACTTTAACCGCCGCTTGCAAAGAAGCATCAACACCAAACTGGAGCTTCAAAAAACCCTAGAATCGCTTGAGTCAGCCCATCAACAGCTCATTGAGCAAGAGAAAATGGCCATGTTGGGCCAACTCGTCGCAGGCGTTGCACACGAACTCAACAACCCGGTGTCTGCGATTTTGCGCGGGGCAGAAACTTTATCGACCAAAGTCGATGAGATACTTAACACCAAACATGAAGGCAACACATTTGATATTGGTCTTGAGGTTCTTAACCAATCTAGGCAATCTTCGCCGCTGTCGACCTCTGAGCTTAGACAACGCTCAAAACAACTCAATGAACGAGTTGGAGATAGACGCATAGCCAAACGCCTTGTTGGACTCTACCTCCACGAGAACGATTCGCTCCTCAAACAAGCCGTTAGCGATCCAGACAAACTGACCGAAACGCTCAGCAAACTAGAACGTTTTCAAGCAACAGGCACCACACTTCGTTCTGTGCAGGTGTGCGCCCAGCGTATTGCCGATATGGTCAAAAGTTTGAAGGGTTATTCAAGACAAGACACTGAATCTTACGAGCGTGTCGATTTGCATGAAGGCATTGAAGATACCTTAGTTATCTTTGAAAATCGCCTCAAACGCCACAGCGTAATAAAAGAGTACGGTTCGCTGCCTGCCATATATTGTAAACCTATTACTCTTCAGCAAGTTTGGACAAACCTTATTTCCAATGCACTCGATGCCCTACCCGAAAAAGGTCAACTCACGATCCGTAGCAGCCAAGTCTCCCACAACGATTACCTCTACAACTGTTTTGAGTTCATCGACAACGGCTGTGGAATTCCTCAAGAGCAACTCGAGAGTATTTTTGAACTTAACTACACCACTAAACGCGAGGGCAATTTCGGTCTCGGAATTGGTCTCTCTATCTGTCAACAAATATTAGCTCAACATAAAGGGTGGATAGAAGCCACTTCAGAAGTTGGTAAATACACCAATATGGCCGTGTACATACCCGTCACGCAACAGAAACTAACCAAGGAGCACCACTATGACTGAATATCTAATTTTATGTGTCGATGATGAGCGCGAAGTCCTCGATAGTGTGTTGCAAGATTTGGATAATTTTGAAGAGCACTTTATCGTTGAAGGCGCTGAATCAGTCGACGAAGCGAGGACGGTGATCGCCGAAAATACTGGAGATGGTGCTAAGTTGGCGTTAATTCTCTGCGACCATATCATGCCAGAGCAAACTGGCGTCAGTTTCCTGATCGAGCTGAGCGAAGATGAACACGCTAAGTCATGCAAAAAAGTGCTACTTACCGGACAAGCAGGACATGAAGATACGATTGAAGCGGTCAATCACGCCTGTCTGGACTTTTATATCAGTAAACCCTGGAAAGGCGATGAACTACGAGCAGTGGTAAAGCAGCAGCTCACTGACTATATGATTGCGAACACCCAAAACTTAATGCCGTGGGCACGAGTGCTAGACACAGAACGAATATTCAATGCGATCTCAGACAATCGCATCAACTTCGGCGAGTAAAGGATGTTATCGTCATATTAGTCAAATAAATCACCGCAACTTAGGGAGTTATGTACTGAATAGCTCCCATCATTATTACCAATTCCTTACAGAAAGACCCATTATTGGTTGAAATATGTATGGCATTGTCAATTTTTGAGGTTTTGCACCCGTTAAACGCACTTTTTGTTGGAGCCGAAAGGGGAAATTGATTTATCATAGCAGGATACTTTAAGTTGCCATAAGCATCTTGCGACGTGCACTCTTATGGTCATGGAATTAAGTTCAAACAAAAAGGTTTAGAGACACTATGCGCAAAACTCTTTTAGCTGCTCTGATGGTTATCGCTTCGCAGCAAGCATTAGCAAACCAAGAAGAGCAACGAGCTACGATGAGTAACTTCAGCTACGATTACGCAGAAGCTCGAATTGGTGCAAGCCCAATGACGTTTGGTGCGGCTATTAGTAAGTCGATTCACCCTAATGCTCATATCGTTGGTAGCATCGACTCAAAATTTGAAGGCGACTATGACTTCTCTGGTGGTGTTGGTTTCCATGCTCCAGTTAACAACTGGGCAGACTTCACTGGTGAAATGCTAGCGCACATCCACGACAGTGGCGATCATCACAAAACTGACACCGGTATGGAAGTTAACTTGGGTGTACGCCAATGGCTTGGTCCACAACTGGAAATCGGCGGTAAAGCGGGTTACTTAAACGTTGGTGACAAAGATCGCTGGATGGGTTCTGTATACGGCCGTTTCCACTCTACCGAGCTATTCTCTCTAGGTCTTGAAGGTCGCATCAACCACATTTACGGTGACCAACTAATGTTTACAGCGCGCTTCGCGTTCTAATATTCGTTACTAGCTTACCGTTCAAAAAAGAGGCCGTGTTTAACATCACGGCCTCTTTTCGTATCATTTCATTAAACCCTAAACTGCCCCACTACATCATCCAAACTCTGGCAACGTTGCTCTAGACCAACACAAGCCCCTTCTGCACGCTTGATGATCTCTGCCATTTTATGGCTATCTTCAGCAATTTTCTGAATGCTTGCGTTAAGTTCACCACTTACAGACGTTTGTTGCGATGCTGCCGTTGCGATATGCGTGTTCATCTCATTAATGATACCTACAGAGCTTGATATCTCGCCAAGAGCAGTCGACGCACTTTGTACCAATGAAATTGTCTTCTCACTTGTTGAACGGCTGGATTCCATGGCATGAACCACAACGCTGGTGCCTTCTTGCAGGCGTTCAATCATGGTTTGAATATCACCGGTGCTTTCTTGAGTTTTACTCGCCAAAGAACGCACCTCATCGGCTACTACCGCAAATCCACGTCCCTGCTCACCTGCGCGTGCTGCTTCAATAGCTGCGTTTAGAGCGAGTAAGTTTGTTTGTTCGGCAATACCACGAATAACATCAAGTACAGAGACAATATTGGTTACATCTTGATTTAAGCGTTGAACACTTTCTTCAGCAGCGGAGATTTCAGTCGCTAGTCCTTGAATGGAAGTAACAGTATCACCGATACCTTGATTGGCGACTGCGGCTTCTTCTGCACTTCTGTCAGTAGCTTGTGCAGCCTCTTGAGCATTCTGACTGACATTCTCACTCGTTACCCGCATTTCATTAATGGCTGTCGCCACCATGTCACTTTCTTGCTGCTGCGATTGAGAAGATTCGGTGATTTCAGACGCGAGTGTAATCAACTCTTGAGTTTGCTGTCTCACTTGCGTGGTTGACTCAATCACTTCTGTAACTGTCGTTTGTATTTTACCTACAAACAGGTTAAACGACTGACCTAGTCGACCAATTTCATCACCAGAAGTGACTTCAACTCGACGTGTCAGGTCGCCCTCACCGGAGGCTATATCAGCCATTGATTGCTCTAGACGCTGGATTGGGCTCACAATCAAACGCGTTACCCAAGCTGCCAATGCCAGTGCAATCACAATCGCAGCTAATGTACCAACTTCGATGGCAAATTCGGCTTCTTTGACCGCCTTGTCACTATCGATACGAGCTTGATCTTGAAGTCTCTCCATCTCATCTAGGATGACTTTTAAGTCACTTCGCATAGTAGTAAACAAGTCTACTAATCGACCTTTGTCTTGAGAAAACACGACCATGGACTGTTCTGGGTCAGCAAACATTGCCTCATAACCCGCAACAAACTGCTTAGTGTTACTGAGCAAAGTGTCTAGGTATGGCTGGAAGCGCGAATCAAGAATACCTTGATCGATCAGCTGCTGAACAACTTCCACCCTTGGCACAGCATTGTAAGCATTATCTTCAAACTCGAACTTTTGCTTCTCAAACTCCACTAGTTCACCATTCGCGACCAACATTGCATAGCTTGCACCCACAACTTGATAGTAGTCACGATAGGCATCTTCTAGAGAGTTCATGACCGGGGTGATCTGGTCGTTAAGCTGATCATTTATCGCGGCTTGTTTGTTAAACAGCAACACGTTGTAAATTGCGAGACCACTGAATATCACCGCCATTAATAGCACGGGCAACAACATTTTTAGTCTTAGGCTAGCATTATCAAACCATTGCATACATTACTCCAATTATTAGACTTAACTTTATTTTTCTTTCTCTGTTATCGCCTAAAAACAGCTTCCCTTTAGAACATAGCGCCCTCTATGTTAGATTAGTCGCACTTATTTATGAAAACATAAGGATAATCCGACAAGTAACCCTCTGATTTATAATATCTCTCAGCGAATGTTTCATTTTCGTTACAGCCCGCAATGCGCTAAACTGATACCTGTTTGCGGTTAATATAAGGATGTTGGGTTATGCCAGACAGGCGTTCAGACACCTCTCAATCTCTACGAAAGATACTCATATCTGGTGGATGTGCCATCATGGTACTGCTCGCGATTTTCTTTTACATTGAACGTTCGTTTGACCAAACCAAGCAGCAGCTTATCCAGCTGCAAAAGGATGTACTTCAAGCAGCAAACTCAATGCTTATGATGCGTCGACATGAGAAAGACTTTATCGCTCGAGTCGAAAATCAATACCTCGATAAGATGGAGTCAGAGTATCAGGGACTTCTATCTCAAATAGGGCAAATCAATACGGGTATCATTCAATCTGACATCGATATTGCCTATAACGGTCAACAAGCGCTTGCCAATGTTGATGCGTACACTCAAAAATTTTTCAATCTAAGTAAACTTGTTTTCGTCATTCACGGAACAGACCAAAGAGAAGGCCTGATTGACCACTTCAAAGACAAGGCACTTGCTTTCGAGCAGACGTTGATTCGCGCTAACTCAAACAACATCGATCAACTCACACTGGTGACGCAGGATTTGATGTATCAATTTTTTAGCCGTTTAGACCCTAGTGTTTTACCGCGCATTGAACGTAACCTTGAGCAACTTCAGCAGGTCATCACTCGAGAACAATTGAGCTTTGAAGTATTTAATCGATTTCAGGAGTTTAAACTCGCCTTTTATGCCTTACAAAGCACCTATGAAGAGTTCGGTTATTCACATCAGCAAGGTGAACTTCGTGAACTAAGAGTAACCATTCATCGCTTAGAGGCGTCGTTAAATAGTCTATTCAATGACCTACCTCCACTGATTAACGCTAAATTGGCGGACTATGAAAACTACCGAGTCCTATCGGCTATCGCGCTAATTGCGGCCATTATTTTGGTATTGCTGACTGTCACTCAACGAGTGACAGTACTCGAAAACAAGCTAATCCAAGCACGGAAAGACGAAGCGCAAGCCAGCAAAGCAAAAAGTGCCTTTCTTGCCAATATGTCCCATGAAATTCGCACTCCACTAAACGGCATTTTAGGTATGTCTGAAATACTGGCTGATACCAAGCTGTCGGCCAACCAAAAAGATTATCTAGAGACTATCAATGCCTCATCACAAACGCTTCTGATGCTGATAAATGACATTCTCGATCTCTCCAAAATTGAATCGGGACATCTTGAGATTTGCCCTCATACTACCGCTATTAAAGAAACGGTTTACGACACAGCGGCACTTATCGCGCCAAAAGCACAACAAAAGGCAGTCGATATTCATATCAACATTGACCCTAAAGTGCCAGACTATGTTCAGGCAGATGAACAAAAAGTGCGCCAAACGCTGATGAATCTCGCGTCTAACGCGATCAAATTTACCGAGTCAGGAAGCATTTCCTTCAGTCTGAAAGCCGTTCAATCCAATGAATCTGAAGTGGCCATCAGATTCAATGTTACCGACACCGGCATCGGCATCGACCCGGAAAATCAGCAACGTGTATTTGAAGAGTTTAAACAGGAAAATGCCGATACCTCTAAGCAGTATGGGGGAACGGGTTTGGGGCTTGCAATCTGCGCAAAAATGGTCGAGATGATGGGGGGTAAAATTGCCCTTCAATCAAAAAAAGGAGCTGGAAGCACATTCAGCTTCACATTGTCATTTGAACGCGACTCTCATCACGTACACAACGAGAGTTGCATGCACATCGCTTATGTTTCTGAAGAGCCAAGCACGCTTCTTCTCAATGAACTCAAACGCTTTGGCTACAATCTACACCAGTTTTCAGTCGTTGATGACGTTTTGCTCAAACTAGATCACGACACTATTGTTATTTTGGATGATTCGAAGCACGTCAGCAAACTAAAGTCTGCGGATGCTCGCTTCCCTATTGTCTTGTTGAGAGACAATAAACACGTTCACGAGAGTACTGGAGCGAATATCGATAGTTACCTTACTAGTCCTCTGTTTGGTAATCGAATGATTAAGACACTAGAGCAAGTGAAGCACAGTAAGAACAACGCCACTGAATACAATCCAACGGTAGGATCTGCAGTACCTTCCCCTTCAGCCGACAACACAGATGATGCATTCGTGGAGCACGACCAAACCCCACATCAACGTCATTTTAAAATTTTGATCGTCGAAGATAACAAAGTGAACCAACAGATTGTCAGCCTCAATTTGAAAAAGTTCTCTATCGACTTTGTCATTGCCAATAATGGGCAGGAAGCCGTCGATTTATACCAAGAGCAACACGACTCTATCGGTCTTATTCTGATGGACTGCATGATGCCTGTACTTGATGGTTTTGAAGCAACAAAGGCAATCCGAGATTATGAAAAGAGTGAGGGCATCAAACAAACACACATCATAGCACTGACTGCATCGGTACTCGATGATGATATTAAACGATGCTATGAAAGTGGAATGGACGACTATCTACCAAAGCCATTCAAGCGTGATATTCTGATGGAAAAACTCGACGCTCGGATCCAAGCATCTTAATCATGGCTCGATACCTTAACATCACGGAAGATCACAAAGGCCACTTAAATAGAAAGAGCGGATAGAACAAGGGAGGCATTGCTCACCTCCCTTGTTTCTTTGTTTAGTATGTTACTTGATGCCGCTGTATATACTAAGCGCCGATAACACCACCATCTTTACGTGTAATCATCACCACCGATGAACGTGGCACAGCGTTTCCCCCCTCAGGGAAGTGCGACGGCGCAAGCCCCTCTCCAGGGTGCTGAACACCGACAAACATGGTTTTGTAATCTGGCGAGAAGGTTAAACCCGTGATCTCGCATGCGATTGGACCGGTTAGGAAGCGACGAATCTCACCCGTTGCTGGGTCACTACACAACATCTGATTGTTGCCCATGCCTGCAAAGTCACCTTTATTTGAGTACTTACCATCTGTTTGAATCCACAAACGCCCTGACTTATCAAAGCCAATACCGTCTGGGCTGTTGAACATATTGTCCTTGTTGATATTATCCGTGCCAGCCATCAAGCCAGACTTGTGGACTTCTGGATTACCCGCAATCACGTAAATGTCCCACTCAAAGGTATCTGACGTATGATTCCCTGCTGTGGGGTTCCAGCGGACAATATGCCCATAAGGATTTTTTTCACGCGGGTTAACCGCATTGATCGGCTGCGACTCTTTAACACCACGATATTTGTTGTTGGTCAGTGTACAGAACACTGACTGATTGTCAGGGTGGACGGTTACCCACTCTGGGCGATCCATTGTCGTCGCACCAACTTGCGTTGCAGCCATACGAGCGAAAATCATCACCGACGCCGCATCTGGAAAGCCATTCTCTGGTGTTAAGCCATTCTTGCCCCAAGTCAGCTCAAGCCACTGACCTTTGCCTTTGAGTTCACCTTGCGTGCCTTCAAACTTAGCAACGTACAAAGTGCCTTCTTCCAATAGGTCACGATTCGATTCTGCACCTTCAACATACTTATTCTTAGAGACAAACTTGTATAGGTGCTCGCCACGCTCATCATCACCCAGATAAACCACAACATGGCCATCACCGTTGACCGTTAGCGCCGCATTTTCATGCTTAAATCGACCTAGCGCACTGCGTTTTTTCGGTGTCGAATTAGGGTTCATAGGATCAATTTCAACAACCCAACCGTGACGGTGAGGTTCATTTGGCTCTTTACCCATGTCAAAACGAGCATCGTGCTTGTACCAATCGTAGCCACGATCTTTCTTGTTTAGCCCATAACGTTCATAGCTTTCACCAAGCTCTGTACCTTTAGTATCGGCAAAGTAACCATTGAAGTTTTCTTCACATGTAAGGTATGTGCCCCAAGGCGTTTGGCCATTCGCACAGTTGTTAAATGTACCTAGAATCTTCTTGCCTGATTTGTCTGCGCTTGTCTTTAGTAAGTCATGACCTGCGGCAACGCCTGTCATTTCCATCTCAGTATACGCGGTCACACGTCGGTTAAGACGCCCGTCTAGGTTTACTTGCCACTGACCAAAGTTCTTTTTAAGTTCAATGACAGATACGCCGTGTGCTGCTTGCGCTTTGCGAGCATCATCGGCAGTAATACTTTTACCTTGGTGAGGATACAAATATTCGTTATTGGTGTACTCGTTATTGACCACCAACACTGCGCGATCATTGTCAATTAAGAAAAATGTCATGCCATCATTGTTGTCACCAAACTGCATTTCTTGTGCTTTGGAGTCATTGTTCTGACTGAATGCAGGCGCGCCATTTTTAATCGCATCTCCCCATGAAATAAGCACGTTCGCTTGGTAACCTTCTGGAACCATGACAGCGTCTGAAGTCGAAATCGGAATAGCATCAAAACCCATCAAAGCAGACGACGCTGGTTTTACACTTGCTACCGCTTGACTTAAAGGCGTAGCAGCAAAAAAACCAACGGTGGCAGCCGCTCCAGTCCCTTTTAGAAAACCTCGGCGCGACATCGCTGCATCGACAAACTTATTAAATTCTGGTTCTTGATCGAGTGGACGCTGATCATCGTCGTAATTAAATTGGCTCACGTTGACTTCCTTTTATACTAAACTTCGTAACGGGCAAGTTACTGTAATAATTTACGCACAATAATGATCCCGAGTGATGACAAACGCGTTACATTTCGTTGGCAAATAGATGTCAGTAACGTATTTTTATACCTTAAGCATTCAGTCAAATTTCCACATTTATTAGGATAGTTTATGGCGCATCAGCTAAAGCGGCTTGTCCCCCTTGTGACTTTATTTACTTCCCTCTCGGCTTTCGCAAATTCTCAAGCCACGGATGCATTTGCTCCAGAAATCGCCACAGGTTTAGACACGAAATCACTCGTCGTTAGTCAAGATTGGATGGTCACCGCCGCGAACCCCACAGCAACCAATGCGGGAGCTAAGGTGCTTGAACAAGGTGGCAACGCCATTGATGCGATGGTCGCCATTCAACTTATGCTCGGGCTTGTTGAGCCTCAATCGAGCGGCATTGGCGGCGGGTCTTTTTTGGTGTATTGGGATAGCAAACAATCCAAGCTAACCACTTATGATGGCCGAGAAACGGCGCCAGCTGCCGTCGGTGGCGATCTATTCATTGGCGAAGATGGCAAGCCGATGGGCTTTTTTGACGCCGTCGTTGGTGGGCGTTCAGTAGGCACGCCTGGCACCGTAAAACTACTCTGGGACGTACATCAGAAATACGGTAAGTTGGATTGGAAACAAATTATCGAACCTATTGCTGAGCAAGCAGAACAAGGCTTCGTGATTAGTGCCCGACTCGCCAAACTGATAGCAAATGATGTTACCTTTCTTGCTAAGCATCCTGATACTGCTCGCTATTTCTTGCAAAGCGACGGCTCACCGAAAACGGAAGGCACGCTACTCAAGAATCCACAATATGCAAAAACTCTGCGACTCATGGCAGCTAAAGGCAGCGATGGCTTCTACAAAGGGCCAGTCGCGGAATCTATGGTCAATGCCGTTAAAAGTCAGTCGGAAACCAACCCTGGGCTATTAACGCTCGACGATCTAACTCGTTATCAAGTTGCTGAACGCAGCGCAGTCTGTGCACCTTATAAACAGTTCGATATTTGTGGAATGGGACCACCGAGTAGCGGCGCACTAACACTCGGGCAAATTATGATGCTCACCGAACCACATAAGCTCGATAAACTCGGCAGCGACAACCCAGTGAGTTGGCAAATTTTAGCGGACGCTTCACGGCTCGCCTTTGCGGACCGTGGCTTATACATCGCGGACAGTGATTTTGTCGATGTGCCAGTAACCGGCTTGCTTGATTCCAACTATATACGTTCACGCAGTGAACTCATAAAACCAAACCGCGCTTTAGCATCTGTAACAGCCGGCACACCACCTTTAGTTAACACAAGCAGCCTTTCGACCGATCAAAGTCTTGAACTACCTTCGACCACGCACTTTAATGTGGTCGATAGCGAAGGCAATGTCGTTTCAATGACCTCTTCAATCGAGAATGTGTTTGGTTCACGAGTCATGGCCAGCGGCTTTCTGCTCAACAATGAGCTTACCGATTTTTCATTCGTGGCCGAAAGCAACGGCAAACCCGTTGCCAATCGCGTAGAGCCTAACAAACGACCTCGCTCATCAATGGCACCTACTATTGTCATGGAGCAAGGAAAGCCCTACATGGCCATTGGCTCACCGGGTGGGAGTCGCATCATAGGTTATGTCGCTCAAACTCTGATAGCGCATTTAGATTGGGAGATGACGATTCAAGAAGCGATAGACCAACCGAGAATGATCAATCGATTTGGTGAAATGGATATTGAAGTCAATACACCGCTTACGGCGTACACACAACAGTTTGAAAAGATGGGCTTTAAAGTGAAAGCTCGAGAGCTCAACTCAGGCTTGCACGCGATTAGAATGACTTCTGAGGGACTTGAAGGAGCGGCCGATCCGCGAAGAGAAGGTATCGCTGTCGGGAAATGATGTATTGAACATCACGTCAAGGCGTTAGCAGGCATTCGAACTGAGCTAGATGCAATGTTCTACCATTGACTCGCACTGGTTCAGTTCGTTCCGAGACTCTGTTGAAACCTGACTTTTCTAATACTCGTACCGACG
This sequence comes from Vibrio sp. CB1-5, assembly GCF_059412285.1. Classification (NCBI taxonomy): domain Bacteria; kingdom Pseudomonadati; phylum Pseudomonadota; class Gammaproteobacteria; order Vibrionales; family Vibrionaceae; genus Vibrio; species Vibrio sp. CB1-5. The sequence continues at coordinate 246,761 of NZ_JBJHPB010000001.1, forward strand.
CAGGATTGTCAGTCGCAGCTTTCGCATAGACAAGCTTCACACCGTAATCTTTATGAAGAAGTTGCAGCACTCTAGCAACGGCAAAAGATGCAACGCCTTGCTGTTGGTAATCTTCCCCTACTCGGTAGCCCAGCTCACACTCTCTAGAAGCGCACTCTCCATGAGTGGATTCCCCTTCAGTCAGTTGGGTCGCATTTATCCGCGCAATAATTTTATCTGATTCAACAACGACAAAAAATAGACTGGTTTCCTGCTCATGTTCGTCAAGTAGTACTTGCTGAGCATGACAGAACGAAACGAAATTAGAGTAGCTAGAAGGCCTTGCTGGAACAAACTGTTCAAACCACGCTTTGTTTTGTTGTTCAAAGTCGAACAACGCATCAAAATGCTGTGTATTGAGTCGCTCGACATCCATTTTTGCTACCCCATATCCCAATAAGCACTAATAGCACTTTAGCTTCGATTTTTTAGTTGGCTTTTTTAACGAACTTAGCGGTGATCATCATCTCACCCGCTCCATCAACTTTACAATCCAACTGATGGTCTTTGCCCTCAACGATACGCCTTACCACCGCTTTGGTACCGATTTTTAACACCAGCGAGCTACCTTTGACTTTCAAATCTTTGGCCAACGTGACGCGGTCACCTTCTTCAAGCTTTGTGCCATTCGCATCTTTGATGTTCAGTTCACTGTCCTCTGCAAGCTCTACAGGATTCCACTCATGAGCACATTCAGGACAAATCAATTGGTTTTGGTCTTGATAGACATATTCAGACTGACAATTTGGACAAGGAGGCAACGACATAACTTCATCAATTCTTTAGCAAATAATGCGGGGTATTCTGCCTTATTCCCACTTACCTGTCGACCTTAGCCCTCCTATCAAATAACTTATCAACTAACGCTTAAACCGCTACTTCCTATTAGAACCGGATCCGTTTCACAGTTATCACGTACCAAGCCAAAGAAAACGAACTACACTGGATTCAGCTTCGTAAATTAATCACCCAGTTAAGATCCATCGTTAGAACAAACAACAAGGAACCACGTTATGATTCAACAAGGTCAATCATTACCCGCCTCGACGCTCAGTGAACTCACTTCTGATGGCATGGTTAACCATGAAGTAGAAACCCTATTTAAAGACAAGAAAGTCGTTCTATTTGCCGTTCCAGGTGCGTTTACACCAACCTGTTCGGAAGCGCATTTACCAGGATTCATTGTTCTAGCTGATAAATTAAAAGAGAAAGGCGTGGATTTGATTTGCTGCGTTTCAGTTAATGACGCATTTGTGATGAAGGCATGGGGCGATTCCCAAAATGCCAGTGAACTGATGATGCTCGCTGATGGCAATGGCGCATTCACCAAAGCCATTGGCCTTGATATGGATACCGCTTCGTTTGGTGGAGTTCGCTCTCAGCGCTACGCAATGATTGTAGATAACGGCGTAGTAACCCAACTCAATATCGAAGCGCCTCAGCAATTCGAAGTCAGCACCGCAGAGGCAATACTAAAAGCGCTTTAATCCTTACATGCACATGATGGTGAGCCTCTACCAAGGGATGCTCACCATCATGGCAATTAAAACACCCGCCGAAAAGCTCGGCCAATGAAATCGACTATCTTGGGCCTTGTAATACTCTCGGCGAATCTCTTCTTGAAACGTTTTTATCGCGAGTGCTTTATCGTAGTTGTTTTGCATAGCCGGTCCTCTTTATTTCCCTAGATACAAGCTAAGCGTAAAACCTCAAGTTACATTGAGGTCAACAACTAATTTTCATTCGTTTTGCTTGTGATCACCTTAAGCTGCGGCCAATGCGTCAACCATCGCTTTTCTTCGATTCGTTGCAGAAAAGTGCTTCTGTCTCTTTTGGGGTTATGAGTGATATGGCCAGCAAGCAGGGTTTCAAAACCAAACGCAGCGATACATTCAAACTCACTTTCAGCTCGCTTTCTTATCCCTACCGCCGTCTCTTTCTCCGGCCAGAAACTCATCGCATCTAATGTGCTTGTGTATGGCTCGTCACCGTTTCTTTGGTGCATTAAAGCTTGGTTGCGAACTTGCCATTCAAGTTGGGGCATCGCTGTAGAAAGCTGATGCTGATAATCAAGGTAAGCGTTGGGGTCGGACTCACGTTCGTCAAAATAGACAATGTCGATATCATTGAGAGGTGTTGCGGTAGGCTTATTATGCAAATGATCCCAAACTAGGTTTCTAACAAATCCTGCTGCGACATAACACTGAGGTAAATCAAGCCTACGAACTTGCTCTAACACAGTGAGTCTTAACGGGTCTTGCTTAATGAGGTCAAGTATTTGCTGCATTGAATTGCCCTAGCATGTGAAGGAGCGAGCTATTGTTTCACCACAAGTAAAACTCCGCAATCCGCGATTGTCATGATACCGTCTCCGGTACAATCATCGGCAAATCAGTACAACCAAAATCTAAGCCTATTTGACTCAATAAACAGGTAAGTTGGCCTCTATGATGAGTTTGATGGTTAAAGATATGCTGACAAAACTGAGCGACTGTTCGCTCCATTAGTATGCCTTCGGTCGTGGTATAGCGAACAATTCGTTGACAACACGACTCATGTGTAAGCTGATGAGTGACATCGATATAAATATCATCGACAGTGCTTCTTAAAGATTTCAAATGATCGATATCTTTCACAAAGATATCGTGGATCGATTTAGATGTAGGGAGATTGGATAGCCTATCCTCCGCGATATCAACACACTGGTTGGCGACTAAACGTTGTAACATGATCAAATCACCAAACAATATGTGGTTCCAATGCGCCATAATCGACGTAAAAAATGCACCGCGATCTTGATGAAGCTCTTCATTACTCAGAGTTTCGCATACTTTTATCAGTTGCTGATTCATTCGCTGGTTGTACAGCGCCAACACTCTAAAGTTAGCTGCAATATCCATAGAGCCTCCTTGCTCTTACATAATTCACTGTAGGGTAATCTCTTGTCCCTGGTAGTACTTTACATCGGCAAGTTTCAGCATGGGTAGATCCTCTGGGGTATCGCCATAGGCGTAAATTTTGCCAAACTGAGTAATATCGAATGACGATTTTAGAAACGCCACCTTACGCTCTTCGCTGCAATCCCCTTGAACATAACGCCCAGTATAGCGAGCACCTCTCACCTCTAATTGACTACAGATGAGATTAACACCGTGTTGTTCGCACCAAATCCGGAGATAAGGGTCTAGCGATGCTGAGATGACAATGACCTCATCGCCTTGCTGCTGATGCCAGCGGATCTTCTCGACTATTTCAGGTCTTACTACCTTGTTTAAGTACTCATGATTAAAGTGGCGAGCACTGGCAATCACATCGCTTTCTTTTCGGTTCCAATAGGCAACTTTCGACAAAATGGGTCTGGTTTTACTCGCGGGCAACCAGCCTAGTTTGTAGAGAGCAATCACCGGCCACAGTATACTGAGCCCAATGACAATCCGTGACTTGGAAGATGCGTAAAATAAAAAAGCAGTAAACGTATCCTCAGTGGTAATGGTGCCGTCAAAATCAAATAGTGCTAGATTCATTACTTATCCAATCTATCCTCAACTTCGAAAATAGAATCAATAATGATTGGCAAATTGCCTCTCAAAGACTGAGCACCCAAAACCGAACGAGCATGAACCCCCTTATCTCCAAACACTTGTGCCATCAAGTCCGAACAGCCATCTAGGACTTTAGGGTGTTGTTCAAACGTCTCTGTTGCATTCACAAAGCCTTGAAGCTTGACCACTCTGGCAACTCTATCAAGACTACCTAGTTCAAGTTTCACCGCTGCCAATATGTCTAGTCCAGTCAACTTCGCAAACTCATACCCTTGCTCAGTCGTATATTCTCGACCCAGTTTGCCTTTAGGGACATCATTTAGACCCGCCACGGGGCCTTTTCCAGACACATACAAAAGATTTCCGGTACGGACACAGTTACAATAACTGCCCTGGGGATCACTCGCTGTGGGGAGGACGAGTTCGAGTTCAGCGATTCTACTTTCAATAGACATTCGTTTTCCTTTTTATGCGTAAGCTATTCTTGTTTTAATCCTGCTCGTTCCACAATCTCGGATTCAAAACCATCAATACTTTGTTGGTTTTTCTTTCGCCAATAATTCTCGATACCCTCAGGTCCGAGCCTATCCGCCCACTTATCCAAGTCATCTCGATCACCCTCATAGTGATAGTACGGGACTGACATACCACACGATGCCTGCACAAGGTCGATATCAAGAATGAAGATTTGCCTATTAGAATGACTATGAGGAAATAGAGGCGCGTAATCGTTCCAACGTTCATCATTAATGTGAAGTGCTTCTGCTTGCCCGTAAGTTCTCAAAATCAGAGGGGCACCTTCGAATGCACAAAACATCAACGTCATACGGCTATTAAGAAGAATATGAGCTGCAGATTCATTGCCACTTCCTGTTAAATTCAGCCAAGCGATCGTTTATTGTTGATGACTCGTAATGAGTCACCTCCCTTTGGCGACAAATTTACTGTGCCACTCTCAGCCGCCGTTGCCACAAAATAGATTTTCTGCGACTCAATAAATTCAACGTGCTTTTGTGTTAACTCACTAAATTTCTTTCCCATAACTCTGAATTCCCTGTGCCAAACGGATTTTTGTTTTCCCAACCAAACTGATATCACTATCATCGAGATTCGCTTGAGTTTCTATATCCAAGTATTCAACCAGTTGAATCAATAAATGTAACCTTTAACAAGACTAAATTTTGAACTGCCTCGGGAAGTTAACAGAAGATTCAACATGTAATCGAAGACATTTAAATAGGAACATAATTGTCTGACTTTTCTAGGGTAGTCGAACCTCTCGACTTACGATTTTACTTTTATGTTATTGCCAATTTAAGAAAACTGTCGCTTTTTAACCCAGCGCACCATCGCAACAACCACAAACGCGAGTAAAAAAATCCAATACAACATCCCAAGCATGCTCTTAGTTACAGTAAACACTGATGCAGTATCGACCATTAGCGGAGTCACATCCTCATAGCTCGATAGCATCAACCAAATACTGATGTTTTCTAGATAGTCGGCAAGTGCAGAGAGTACAGGCAACATTGCCAACCATTGCCATACACCGTTAGTAATTCCGCATTTCGTTAGAATCCAGACAAACAAAAGGTAATAAGTCATCGCAAACATTGCCGGATAGATCATATCCAATGCCAGCTGAGTTAAATAGAATGCACGCCCTTCACCACCAAGTGAGTTCAACAAGGTCATTGCTTGATCGTAACTGTAACCCATCGGTGACATATCAAATATTGGCAACCCAGAGGAATACTCCATAAGTGTGGGTATGGTGTAGCCCAGCATTAATGCGTAGATCAAATTAGTCACGATTAATAGAGCGATTATCTGCCTTCCTGATGGCAGTTTTGGTAAATAACGTATCATGGTTCTTCCTTGTTCACCGTATATCTTGCCCCATTTCGAGGTTTCTCATGCGAAGTAGATATTCAACCAGTTGATAAGCAAGTTGTAACTACACTAAGTGAGGATTTTTGAAGTGACTCTAGAATAGAACAAAGATATGCCGTACTCGCTATCAGAACTTAGACAACACTGGTTCTAGTTGGGAGGATTAAAACTTCGAGGATTATACGAAACTTGTTCATGAAGTAGGCGGCAAGTCATCTCGCCACCTCAAAGAGATCTATGTCGTTATTTCTATAGCGACTATTGAAGCTCTGTCGCTTGATTTTCTACTTTTTTATTTCCACACGAGGTACAAGTGAGCACCAACTCTTGTTCATCAAGTTTTTTAAGTGCCATATCAGTATTTTCGCCTATTAGCAGAGTCTCAACGACGTACTTTTTTACCCCACCCCAGAACGTATTGGGATAGTTATCTTTTGCCTCTTGAAGATGCTGTTTATGCTGAGTAACTTGACTGCACTTTTTACAATAGCTTTCCATATAGTCCGCCTTTAGTTAATTATCTCGTCAAGGCTAACCAAGCACAGTAGTTGTGAAAATACTCAATATTTAAATTTATGCAAAAAAGTACTCACAATGTGAACTAGGTAGTCAACACTCTGGCTATTATCAATTTTGATATTTGTATATAACCGGAATGTTGACTGCTATTTGCTTCGGTGATACCCAGGAGTAATAAAAGGCCCTAATAACATGTTGAGCTTTTTGAAAAATCCTTGATGCTCATCTTTAAAAATCGTTTCTGCCTCTTTAGCGCTATCTGCAGTGATGATCAATGATTGTTCAATAAACCCCTGTTCAATCAACTGACTTGCCTCCTGTTTGTAGGTCTCAGAACTTGTCTCTAAGTAGGTATAACCGCCATCTTTCGTAAAGAACCTAAACTCCATAAATCCCCCTAAATAGTGTCAATTCAGTACTGACGCTAACAGATAGATTGAAGGATAGGATATTAGGTTCCTTACGATGCGAGTCATCACACATCCGCTACTAAAGTCTTTGCAATGACAGTTTCATTCTCTTTCAGATAGGCAATATCTGATAGGTAGGCAAGATGATGACCGTCGTTGATATTCTCAATAAAAGCCTGATTACCTTGGTTTGCTTCTGTATGCATGAAGTCAACTAGTGCCTGAATTCGATTCACCATCATGTCAACCAAACTTAGTCTCAATTCAACATTTAAGTCGTAAGCATCACAAAACAACTTTGCTCTTTGCATCTGAGTTTGTAGATCACCGAGCGCATCATCGCTGTGAGTTTTAAACGGTGCCCAAGTATAAACGGCGTAGGCGATGTCCCAAACCCTAGGACCTGGATGTGCCGTATCAAAATCGAACACCCCGACGACCGAAGCCCCATTCGAGGCAACGTTGTATGGTGCAAAGTCTCCATGACAAATAACCTCTATCGGTTCTATCGAAGGTAGCATCCAACGCATAGTACTCACGTCTACGGCCTCAACTAAACTGCTTGATGCATCATGATACGCTCGTAACAGTTTGGCCGCAGAAGCGAGTGCATCAGATGAGGAAATATCACCCTCAAGAGGGAAGTTCGTCGTTTCGCCTGGCACAAACGACAAAATTTCATTGCCGTTTTCATCAAAACCAAAAGACTTGGGTGCGGCTGAAAACCCGACGCGTTCTAGATGATTTAGTAATGTATGAACCGCTGGCGACCAAGAGCCTGCCGGTCTCAGGACCTTATCTTCCTTTAGATAGATGGCAGCACCTCTGCCACCGGATAATTCCTCTATCAAGTTCAACTCTCCCTGTATAAATCTGATGGTTAACTAAATATCAAATGCTGCTACTTAGGACAGTACTTGTTAAACATCACGCAGCAGGTTAGGACAAAGGCTAAAAATAAACTCACGCCCCAAAGACCATCACTATAAAACGACATCTCGCCTTCAGACCACACTCTGAGACCGATGTTAAACAGCTCGCCATTAATACCAAGCACCAATACTGATGCCGCGAAATATCGAAAAAACTCAATGGTGAGCCGTTTCGTCGTTTCTACATACTTGGCCAATGTCTATTTCCTTATAGTGGCTATTAGAGTTATGCCCTGAAGTTCCTTAAGAGACTTTCCTTATCTCCTAGGAGTCAGCGCTTCCAAAGTGCGCCATGATTTCAGCTTCTGTCATTTCTTCCGTATTGTTCGAAATACCGTAGTACTTAGGTTTCAAGTCGCTAAAATACTGCATATTCATTGTCAGTCCAGGAACCTCTGGAAATAGCCCTACTGGCACATTAATACTGTTTGTTTGCTTAAACCTGGCATATAGATGTGTTCCACAGCTACTGCAAAATGCCCGCTTCGCCCATGGAGAAGAATCAAACTCGGTAACGAACTCTTGCCTTGAAAACTCGATGCCACAAACACATACTTAACCTCCACCAGCTCATCACTATCAAGCTCTGCACACAAACCGCCGACTAACTGGTCCTGCCATATGATGAGAAAGAAATTACCAGCATTGATTTGAGATTCTATCCATTCAAGAGATTCTATGTTTGGTGGGTAGGAACCATATTTACGGCTATCTTCTTCGAAAGCATCCAGTGCGCAGCTTTGCAGGTTTCCAGCTTCAACTATGGATGCTAATTTAAGGTTTATGTCCTCCACGATCCATTCTCCATTGGTTTTCTGCCAATACTTAATACCTAAGGCGCAATTTGCAAAGTCATCGGCACAAATCGTATCCCATTAAATTCTGACTCAGGTCCTGTAGCAACCAAAACATCTACTGCTTACTTTCACGACTCTTTAAGTTGCTCAGTATTAACAAGAGACCCGCTATCATTATTGCCACGTCGGCGACATTAAAAACACCGGTTCTTACGTTGCCGAACCCGATGTTTAGAAAATCGATAACTGCACCATCGTTAACTATACGGTCGTAAACGTTACTTCCGCCTCCCGATAGAAGCAGAGTGATCGCCACAACGCTCAACGTATCGAGGTTTTTCGCACAGACAACATATATGAATAACGCTGCTAATAGTAAGCTGACTAATAGCGTAAACAGCAAGAATCTATGTTCATCTGCTAAGCTGTTTCCCATGCCCAAAAACGAGTCGATTCCAGAATTTCATCTTTTTATTCTCCAAACTACATCGTCGACCACGCTTTCAAAAAAGACGTCAGGTTGACCGTTTTCTAGGTGACGAGTTGTAGCACCCACATAGGCTCTATCTTAAGGTCTAGTTACGCATATACACAAAGTGCTCATCTTGGCTGACAACTTCAAAGCCAAATCTCTCATACAAACTATGTACTTGATTACCTATAAGGTAACAAAGATGGATAGTTTTCGAGCGAGATCGCACAATACAAGCTTTCATGATAGCGCTTCCAATACCTATACCTTGATACTCGGGCAACAAGAAGAAATGACCGAAGTAGTAACCATCACGTTGTGGTTCAAATAAAAATCTTGTTCGTGCAATTGACGCTGAAGTGCTTCATTCCAACCAAAGACTCTAGACACTGCGTCATACTCAGCGGCTTTCTTGAGTTCAAAAAGAAACTCAAAGTCATCTTGAGAGGCCGCTCTCTCTTTGTATTTCATGCGCCCGATAATTCTCTTGTTTTCATTTTCAACAACTCTATACGCTTCCTTCACTCTCGATGACTAGCACTCTCGCAACACCAACTGGGTGTGCCATATGTTCCGTTCCGATAGACGCATAAAAGATATCACCGACATTGAGCACTGCGGCTTTCTCGACTTCATTCTCTCTGTAGAGCATTTCTACCACACCATCTAAGACAACGAACACTTCCTCACCATCGTTCGTATGCCACTTATATGGCTTATCTGTCCAATGTAATCGAGTAGTGATGCCATTCATACATGCGATGTTTTTAGCTCCCCAAGCTCTGTCAGCGACAAAGTCTTTACTTCTAGTTATCTCCAAATCACCTTCCCTTTATTAATAGACTCTAATGTGCGCTATTCCTGCGGTTCGCACATTACCCAACGAAAGTACGGCCTCTGTCCGTCCAAACGTCCCACCTCCGCACCGAGTCTTTTATAGTACTCATGGGCTTTGTTATTGTAGGGACTAGCAGTCCACGAAATGTGGGAAACGGATGATGATATTGCTTCCGTTTTTAAGGCCAGCATTACCTTGTGACCGTGACCTTTTGATTTTTGATTTTTGATTTTTGATTTTCTGCCACTAAGAGGTCATCAAGCCAGATGGAAGGCTCTCCACTAAAAGAAGAATATCGATAGTGGAATAAGGCAAAGCCTAATACTTCGTTGTCCTGCTCCAATAATAAAGCGTGCTCAAATGGATAATCGCCAAATAAAGTGCGTTCAATCTTCTCAACAGTCGTAGAGATTTCACCACTAAAGCCTTTCATAGCACGGTCAAACTCCGCTTTTTGCTCAATAACGTACTTGCGTCACTCTTAATCGCATTCCTTACGATCACAGTCCTTCCCCTTGTTAGAACCAATTTATTTTATCGACCTATTATTGAAATGTTAGTTAGACACTGGCCTCAAGTTTCCAAGGTGGGTTCAACCGATTTTCTCCCGCCCAATACAGCTTAATTTTATTGCCTGATGGGTCTGTCAACGCGGCTTCTTCCCAAAGGTAAGTTTGCATAGTGATATCTTGCGTGAACTCGATGCCAACCGCCTTTAGCTCAGCGACCAATTGATGCAGGTTTTTATGCTCAAAATAAACGACTCCACGGCAATCTAGGCCTTGCTTTTCTGTGTCTAAATAAACAGAAAACGTGGCGTCACCATCTGGAAACGAAAAGCGAGCATAATGATCATTACCGACAATTTGAGTTAACCCTAGTTTCCTATAAAACTCGACCGCCAACTCTATATCGTGAACGGCTAATGTAACCTGGTTTAGATTCATATACTTTCCTTGTTTTACGTTTTAGTGTGAGAGTCACTGACTTTTTTTGACGATATTCTTGGTGAGAGAGACCTATGCAAGACATCTTTAGTTCATTGTATTGCTGGTGGGCGACCATTATCTTTGCAGTATAGATGTGCCACTTCGTCTCTGATGAATTCGAAGTCGATAGCATTATCAATTTTGCGAACGAGATGATTTTGTGGAACAAGCTGTTCCATCGTGACCATTTCAAGTTCGTATTGCTGAGGAGAAGGTTCTTGAAGCATATCAGAGTATCCATATTTCGATACTCGTATTAGATCAAAGGTCTAGCTCAAAAGCTAGACCTTTGTCAGCAGTCTGAAGAGCCATACGGCTCTTTTCTCTATCTCATTACAACGTGCTCATTACAGCGTGTTTTTGTAAATCTCACCATCTTTCATAATCACTTTCTTAGCCTCATCGCTCATCACACACTCAACACCCTCCAATGGGTTGCCATCGATAATGAGAAGGTCGGCATACGCTCCTTCCACGATTTGTCCCAACTTACCTTCTTGGTAAGGGTGCTGATAGGTAGACATTTCGAACAGTCGGCCACAGTTTGATGTTGCCATGCGTAGGGCGGTAATCGTGTCGAACGTTTTTTCAATTGCGCCTAGCTCTTGCATCTGAGTTTCATGGACATTGGTTGTACCCACGCAGTCCGTGCCGAACGCCAAGTTTTCGATTTGGTACTTCTTAATCAAATCCGCAGACTTAAACATCGACTTACCTACACGCTCGGTCTTGCGATACGTCTCTTCATTAGGTAGTGGAATTTTACGTTCTGCAATCAAGGACGAAGTGAAGTAAGACGGTACAACCCAAATTCCTTTCTCTTTGATGATCTGGGCAACTTCGTCATCCATAATCGTGGCGTGCTCAAAGCACTTAACTCCAGCTTCGGCTGCTCTTTTCATCGCCGGAATGGTGTGGATGTGCGCTGCTACATAGGTACCATAGTCAGATGCCGCTTCTACTGCAGCTTTCATTTCATCAAGTGTGAATTGAAGTGTATCTAGCGGATCGAACGTTGAAGATGCACCACCACCCGCCATTATTTTGATTTGTGATGCGCCTAAAAACAGTTGCTCACGAACGGCTTTCATCACTTCGGCACGACCATCGGCTACTTTGAAAGTGCCTGTTTTCATCAAAGGCGAATCTTCATGTCCGTTGGCTAGGCGTTCTTGCGCTTGATTTTGTCGATAGTCTGAATGACCACAAGTCTGAGAAATTGCCGCTTGAGAAGGCAAAATACGCGGACCTGTTGCGTATCCGCTATCAATGGCATTTTTAAGACCGAGCGTATTGCCACCAACATCACGACAAGTCGTAAACCCACGCATCAGCATCTCTTGAGATATTTTCGCTGAACGAATGGCAATCTCTTCTCTCGTCATAGCATCAAGCGTCGTAAAGCCCGCAGATAGCGTGATGTGAACATGAGCATCGATTAGCCCAGGCATCACGGTCCCGCCCTTCGCATCAATAATTTCATCTGCGATTGATGGGTCGACGTCACCAATTTGAGCAATCAGGTTGTCTTCAATAAGAACCGATACGTTCTCGATAAGCTTATCATCAGTACCATTAAAAACGTTCGCGTTAGTAATTAGCTTTTTCATGTCGTGTACCTCGTTTCTGTTGAGCATTGTTAGCTGATGAACTCATCATAAACGTACATCGAGCACAGGAATGGCCATTTGACGACACCAATAGATTGCAAACTCAACAGCGACTATTTCTTCGAGGATGTAAAAAAGCCAACTCTTTCCGAGTTGGCTTTAAATGATAGTTAGCCTTGTCGTCACAGTGGGCTCTTTAAAGCATTTCATAAAGCTCACTGCACTGATGACGTGCCCGGCAAATACGCCTTCCACCAACGCTGCTTAAATTCATTCATCGTACTCAGTGTCATCACTTGGCCGAACATTGGAGTGACGAGCTCTACCTGCTGAGACTGTGCCTCTTGTTCAATCTTCTCGAGTGGTTCAAACCATGCATGATTGCTTAAATTAAACGTAGCGTTATGTATAGGCACTAAGTAACGCCCTTTAAGATCGCGATGGGCTTGCACTGTTTGTTTTGGAAACAAGTGTACAAACTGCCATAAGCTATTGTAAGCACCGTTTTCCATTAACGTCACATCAAAAGGACCGTATTTTTCCCCAATGTCTTTGAAACCTGAAAAGTAGCCAGAGTCGCCACTAAAATATAAACGTAAATCGTCATGTATAATCACCCAAGATACCCAAAGTGTTTCGTTTCTATCGGTCAGTGAGCGACCAGAAAAATGTTGTGATGGCGTGGCAACAATAAGAATATTGTCATATTGCACTTCTTGCCACCAGCCGAGCTCTGTTACTTTCTCCTCAGGTACCCCCCATTGAATCATGAGAGGTTTGATACCGAGCGGCACATAGTAGTGTCCTGTTCGTTCAATCAAAGCCTTTATAGACCGCTCATCTAGATGATCAAAGTGGTTGTGTGAAATCACAATCGCGTCGAGCTGAGGAAGAGCATCTAAAGAAAGTGCTGTTGGAGTATAACGTTTAGGACCCGCCCAACTAACAGGTGAGGCACGTTCTGAAAACATTGGGTCAAACAAAATATACTGTTCATCAAGACGAAGTAAGACACTGGAGTGACCCAACTTGACCATCGAAGGTTCAGTGCTCGCCTCCATGTTGGCTAATAATACAGACTTAACTGGCAGAGGCTCAGAAGGAAGCGGATACTCACTGCTATTGAAGTAGATGGAATTGATCGCTTCAAACAAGCTAACTTCGTTGGGCTGTTGCTCTGGGTTGTAGAACTTGCCAGCTTGATAATTTGCTTCGGAGTTATAGCTTGACTGAGTACTACAAGCGATTAAGGCAATACTAGTTAACATCAACAAGCAAAACTGCATGACTTTCCTTATCATAAGGATTGGTATCTATAATGCCAGAACAACAAATTAATTGAGAAATTTAAACCTAAATATCAATCTGTTTGTGTTCATTCACAACCCAGTTCTCAATCATTGAAGCAAACATCTTCGGTTGATCCGCCCATGAAAAGTGACCTGCTTCAGGGAGAATATGCAGTTTACTATTAGGCAGTGCTGCATGAATACGTTTAGCATTGCTGACATCAAATAGCACGTCTAATTCACCCCAAAATACCAATGTTGGGAGCTGAATTTCACTTAAACGTGCCGCAATCGCTTCTGACTTTTCATGAAAATCTTTAAACCAATGTATCACTTCAGGCGCCCTACCTGTGTAGGATTTCTTATAATCATCAATTTCAACGGCACTGGCTTTATGTCGAACAGTCCCAATCTTCGCAGAATAGGCGATCAACGGTCCTGCGCCTAATAACGCAGTGGTGGCTCGCATAAAACCAAACTTGGCCAACATATTGATCATAAAGCCGAGCTCTAATGGGTTTGGATTACCAATACTGTGGCCTATCGCCATACTGGTTAGTCTGTGTTCGTGGTCGAGCACATAACTGAGGGCAGAAGCCATTCCTACATCAGGGGCGACCAAATGAATGTCGGTCAGCTCAAGAGCATCAAAGATTGCAGCGAGGTGATTTCCTTGTGCCGTTGGCGTCATATCATGGCGATCCCCTTCAGAACCACCAAAACCGGGTAAATCTATCGCGACAACTCTAAAATTGGCAGTTAGTGACTCCCAAGAGCCAGCAAAATTGAGGATACTAGCCGGAAACGGGCTGAGCAGAACCACTGTTGGACCATCAACGGGACCCGCTTGTGCCAAGCGAATTTTTCGCCCTGCAATAGTTCGTATTTCAAGCGGCATATCGACAACAGGGTTTTCAAATGATTGCGCTCGCTTTTGAGCAGCTCTCACTTTTGGCCATTCCGGGGAGGCAAGCAGCAGTGAGGCAGCGTTGAGCGTATCAAATAGATTTAGCTTCTTCATTTCCCATCCTTGAGTAGTTTGCTCTGCACCATGAAACTTTGGCGTAGCGTTAGCCGACTTTTCTTATTTTAGTCCATTTATCAGATACTAACCGCATAATTTCCGAAACACATTTGTGTCCCGAAGCTTGCTGATAGGATGAAACATGAAAATGTCCTTTATTGTATTCAAACCACCCTAAAATCACCGTCATTATTCCCTTAAAAAAAGGGAATCTCATTCTGTGCGTTGTAAAACTGACTTATGTGACTTACTTGAAAGTATTCAGTTACCTACGGGCGGTATGAGATCCTCATTTTTCTATGATGACGACTACAAGGTGCATGTTGAAAACAAACGGACATAGACGACTCTACTATCAAGCGAGCATTAATCACTATACGACTGAGACGCTAAACGAATGAACGCATTGGTTTCACCATACTTTTTATACTCATCTACTCTCTGCAGCACTTCGAAGAACAGACCATTCACTTCTTTTGTATAGAAATGGAAAAGACTGCCCGTTTCATCTTCGGTGTATAGAATGTTGTTGTGCTTCAGCTTTTCAATCAATTCATCATCGAGATCGTATTGTGCTTGTATGTCGAGATAATAGTTGGTGGGGATCTTCAGCTGATAGATAGGCGAAAGGTTCTCTGCTGCCTTGAATATGTCTTTACACTCCAATGCAACTTGATTGATACTCGCGCCATTAGACTCATTAAGAAACCTCTGTGCAGAAGTACGCTTGGCATTGGTTGTGTTTAATGCAATCTTAATCTTTTCGTTTGGGCTTTTGATGGTTCGGCTAGTAATCAATCCGTTAATGTCTGGTAGATCAAAGCTCTCTTCCGGAACAAATCCAAAGATAGATTTGTAGAAAAATAGGTTCGACAATAGCGTATCCGGCGACACAACCTGACCAATGTGGTCGATACGTAATAGGTTGTCATTGACGGCCTGCGATGGCTCTAAAGGGACAAAATCGACGTCGTAGAATTTCTCGGCATGATTTTCATCTAGCAAATGAATCATAAGTTGACTTGAGCTTTTTAACGTTGGAATGTCTAGTTCATTTTCCTGGCGCGCCTGGAAAATAGCCGGACTATTATAGCGCTTCGCCAACTCCACCAGTCGGTCTGAATCTTTGGTCAAGACGCCTAGGGCACATACCGACTCACCGTGTCCTTCAAGGTAACTTTGCGCGTTACTGTTCTTCTCGTAATTGAAGATCAGGTTGATGTCCCCTATCTGATAAAGGTCGACATTTTTGCTTTTATGGTTGTGCGTTTTTTGGAAACCAAGCGACTCAATTACATCAGTAAACGGGTTATCCTCTCGGTCTTTGACAGCAAACTCAATGAAACTTAGGTCAGACACACTCGGCATTTCAAATAAATTGTCTGTTTGGTCTTCTAGCCATTTCAGAGAACGAACGCCATCAACGGCCTTCTCTTTAGGGGAAGAGGCTCGAAACTCATCATTAAACACTTCGTGTGAGAGGTAGTCGTCATACCCTTTGTCCTTAAGCGTCTTCACAAAGTCTATGACCGGGAAGTCTCCTTGTCCTGGGAAGCATCGGTAATGTCGGCTGTATTGCAAGATGTCCATCTGCATTTTTGGTGCATCGGCAACTTGAACCAGAGCAATCTTTTCTACCGGAATATCATTACGTAATGTATCTAACGTGTTACCGCGTGCGAACATATGGAAGGTATCAAGCACAACGCCAAGATTCGGGTGGTTCACCATGTTCACCAAATTCCATGCGTCATCGTAGTCAGCAATATGGCGTCCCCATGCCAGCGCCTCATAGCCTAGCTCCAAGTCTTCACGTTTAGCCAATTCGGCCAACGCGTAAAGATCTTCCGCGCAGCGGTCTAAGTTATTTGTGGAGCGCGGGTGTACGTTACTGCACATCATCAGGCGTTTGGTGCCGAGCTGGTGTGCGAGATCCATTTTGCGCTCCATCATTTTGTATTTCTTTTGGCGCAAACCATCTGGCATCCCTTCCATATCACGGAAAGGCTGAAGTACTAAAATATCCAAGCCCATGCTGTCCGCAATGCGCTTCACATCAGAAGCAGAACCACGATATTGAGTCAGGTCATTTTCAAAAATCTCGATAGCATGGAAACCTGCTTTTGCCGCTGCGTGCATCTTCTGCTCAAGGGTACCGGATAAACAAACTGTTGCGATTGAGTATTTCATTCTGAGCTCCTATTTATCGATTAATACAGATACATCTTGAACAGACACATACGCTTCTGTTTCGGTCGCCTTAATAATGGCGTCGACAACTAATAAGTTTTGCAGACCATCATAAACACTCACGCGTGGGGTCTTTTCATCTCCACGAATCAACGCACAAAAGTGTTCCAACTGACGTTTTAGTGGATCTTCTCTTGTTACTTCTTCCTGTCGCTCCTCCATTGCATTCCACCATGACGGCGTAACTTCATTTTGGAATGACTTAATTTGCATGGTCGGAATAGACAACGAACCTTTGGTGCCCGCTACGTGGTAGCAATCTTCGGTATCGTACGTCGCGTAGGACTTATTCTCTTGTGATGTTTGCTCCCAGCTTCGCGGACTTGCAGAAGAATCCGACAGTAAAAACGAGCCGAGCGTGCCGTTCGCAAATCGAAGTGAGATAGCCGTAGTATCTTCGACTTCAAATTCACGCGTTGCATTGGAGTTGAGGGCTTGAACGCCAACAATGTCACCCACTAAGTGACGGAGATTACCAATTTCATGGATCATATTAATAAGAATTGGGCCGCCGCCTTTTACTTTGCGCCATGGGCCTTCATCGTAGTAATCATCAGGCTTGTAA
Source organism: Vibrio sp. CB1-5 (assembly GCF_059412285.1). Taxonomy (NCBI): domain Bacteria; kingdom Pseudomonadati; phylum Pseudomonadota; class Gammaproteobacteria; order Vibrionales; family Vibrionaceae; genus Vibrio; species Vibrio sp. CB1-5. Next base: position 263,930 of record NZ_JBJHPB010000001.1, read on the forward strand.
AACATTGCGCTGCCCATAATCGAGACGGTTTTACCCAGCTCACCACTGTCAATAATAGATTTGGCCTTCTCAAGTAACGGACTGTATGCACGGTGATGGCCAACTAGCATTTTGGCTTCTTCACGCTTGGCATGTTTTAACAATTCAATCGCATCATCAATGGAGTCGGTCACCGGCTTCTCGACAATAGCCGGCACCCCAGCTTGGATACATTCATGGGCTTGGATCGCGTGTAGTTTATTGGGTGTGGCAAGAATGACGCCGTCGGGTTTGTCTTGCGCAAACAGTTCCTCCAAGCTTGAATAAACTTTCACGCCATATTCATCCGCGATCGCTTGGGCATTGGGAAATGGGTCAACAATGGCCGACAACGTCGATTGATTATTTTCCGACACAAGTTTGATGTGAGTTTTTCCGATCAAACCGGCTCCAGCAACAGCTATTTTAACTTGTTTCATGTTTTGACCTTTTATTTACGTTACGCGCTCTGGCGCGTGTTTATTGTTATGATGTAGTAAGCGTGATAACGACTGACAGCGAAAAGCCCGATGCTATTGTGGTAACGATCAACGTATTCAAACAAAAGCGCTGCTGCTGATAACAGCCACCAAGAATCGGATAGATAGATAACATCGGTGCCGCTGCAAAAATCAGTAATACGTATTGCATGTCCCCCTCAACCGGCAGTTGCGATAACAGAATCAACACCACCAAAGGAAAGAAAACCAGCTTCATCGACGACACAAATGCGATACGTTTATATTGCTCAAACTGCAGTGACTGCCCCAGCGCCCCACCTATCGCAAACAGCGCTAATGCCACTGATGTTTTTGCGAAAATGGATACGCTATCAGCAACAAAATCTGGCAACGTGACGCCGGTGATATTGACCATCAATGCAAACAAAATCGCTAAAATAATGGGGTTTTTAGATACGCGCTCCAGCACGCCCATGACCTGAACTTTCCAACTTGCGCTTTTGCCTTGAGCAAACTCCAAAAGCACTAAGCTAATGGGAATAAACACTAAGTTCTCCACCAGCACGCACATTAAAAACGCTTCAACGTACTGACCGTTATAAAGTGAAAGAACAATGGGTAAACCCACAAAGGCACTGTTAGGCATCCCGCTTCCTAGCCCGTTGATGTAACTCTCAGTCCAGTTAAACTTGAACATATAACGGCTTATTACTATCGAAGCTGTCATCGACACCAACCCCGCAATGGCATAAATCAACATAAAATTGAGGTCAATGACTTGAGTAAGCTCTATGCTTATTAAACTGCTGACTATGACCGCAGGCAGTGAGACATACAGCACGAACTTGCTGGTTTCCGCGACAAACTGTTGGCTAAAAAGCCGTTTTTTGATTGAGAGAAACCCTGCCACTACAATCAATATGAGTGGCAGTAATACTTCTAGAACAAACATTATTAGCGTCTAATACCCGAGCAATTGTGGTAAGAAGAGGACGCTTTGGGGCACGAAGGTAATAAAGAACAATACCAACACCTCAAGCAAAAATAATGGCATTACCTGCTTAGATATGGCGGCTATTCCCACCTTAGAAATCGTATTCGACACGAACAAACAGATCCCCATTGGCGGCGTTATCAAACCAATCATCAGATTAAAAATCACCACAATGCCAAAATGGACTGGGTCGATACCGAAGCTCATTGCTATTGGATGGAAGATTGGAATGAGAATCAGCATTGCGGCAATGCCTTCCAAAAATAACCCAACAACCAAGAGGATGACATTAACCATAATGAGGAACATGATTGGGTCAGAAATCGAACTCAATACCTGTTGGCTAATAAACTGAGGAACTCTAGAGAATGTTAATAGCCAGTTCGCGACAGACACAACAGCAATCAAAATCAGCACAATGGATGAGTCACGCATCGATCGCATAAATACTTCTGGTAAGTCTTTAATCGTGATCGATTTATATAAGAACATACCCACAGATAGCGCATAGAAAGCGGCGAAAGCGGCAGCTTCCGTTGGGGTAACCACTCCCAACAAAATAGAGCCGAGAATAAAGATTGGCATACTCAAGGGAACAAATGCTTTGACCAATGCTTTACGGCGACTCGTTCTTTGGGTCGTACCAACAATGTTGTGCTTAGTCGCGTAGAAGAACACGAAAGTAGACAGTGCGATGGCCGACAAAATACCCGGTACAATACCCGCCAGGAATAATGCAGGGACAGAAACACCACTGGCGATCAATGCATAGATTATTACCGGAATACTCGGTGGGATCATAGGACCGATAACCGATGAGGCTGCGGTCAGCGCAGAGGAAAACGCTTTGCTGTAGCCCTCTTTTTCCATTTGAGGAATAAACACACGCCCTAGAGCAGATGTATCAGCGACGGCAGAACCGGAAATACCCGCGAACATAACAGAGGACCAAATATTCACTTGAGCGAGACCGCCACGAAGGTGACCAAACAGCGCATTAGCGAAGTCAATAATGCGATTTGTGATGCCGCTTTTATTCATCAATTCACCAGCCAAAACAAACAGTGGCACAGCAAGAATCGAGAATGAATCTAAGCCGCTAAATATGCGCTGGGCTACCAAGCTGATTGAGATAGGAGTGCTCGCTACGTAAAATGACATTGCCAACATAATGGCAAATACCAGAGGAACACCAAATACGAGCATACCGCCCATTAAAGCTATTGATGGCATAGTAAATCCTTATACGTCGCCTTGAGTTAAACGAGAAGAAGTCTGTTGATTACGCAGTACTTTCACATGTTCGGCCAAGCGCAGTAACGCTGAGACAATCAAACAAATGCCGCCTACCACTAACGCGGCCTGAAAGTAATACATGTTCACGCCAATTCCTGGGGACTCGATGCCACCGCGTTTCATTACAAAAAGGTAGCCGGAATACGTCATGACACCCGCACACACCAGCACCAAAATATCAACGATGACTTCCAGTGCTTTTTGAAACAAACTTGATTTGATTGAGTCGAGGACTGCAAACTTAATGTGTAGCCCCTCTAAATAACACAACGACGTACCAAACATAACGCCGTAAATCATCGAGTATTTGCACAGTTCTTCACCCCATAAGATCGACGTATTAAAAAAATAGCGACTGATGGTGGTAATTAACATCACCGAAAACAGTACAAATAGTGATGAACCCGCACAAAACGCTAAGAGTTTTTTATACTGTTCCATCATGATTACCCTTCCCCTGGCAGAGAACCGCGACACGACATAGCGTTGTACCGCGGTAAATAGACTTACTTGCTTGCAGCCTCAACAGCTTGAAGCGCCCCATCAATCCATTTAGAGTCAACCGTACCCTCTAGCCACTTGATGACCGCAGGTTGCGTTTGATCGCGGAACTGCTTCTGCTGCTCTGGTGTTAGCGACGTAATCTTCATGCCTTTCTGCGCAAGAACTTCGAGCCCCTCTGCCGAGTTTACTTGCTGAATCGCACGGCCGACGGTTCCCGCTACATTGGACGCACGGTCAATGATAGCTCGGTCCGTATCGGATAGGCTCTTGTAGAAATCCTCATTCATTAACAAGAAATCGGTACCATAGACGTGACCATCAAGTGTGATGTACTTTTGCAGCTCATAGAACTTGTTCGCACTGATAACACTGACTGGGTTTTCTTGACCGTCGATGACACCCGTTGTCAAGGCAGCTGGCACTTCTGGGAATGCAATTGGCGTTGGTTCCGCTTTTAGCGACTTGAGTAACTCAACGTACAACGGTGTTGTCATTACGCGAATTTTTAGACCTCGTAGATCATCTGGGGATTTGATCTCACGCTTTGAATTAGTGAAGTGACGAAAGCCCGTTTCACCGTACGCTAAGTTGCGTAAACCGGTTGTTTTAAGACATTGCTCGCTTAGTTGCTGACCGAATTCACCGTCTAGCACTTCCCAGGCAACCGGGGCCGATGGGAAAAGATAAGGAATCTCTAGAACGTTAGCTTCTTTACAGAGCTTAGAGTATGCACCGGAGACCATCGCCATCGTCAGCATTCCCTCTTGCGCTGACTGTAGTAGCTCGGTCTCACCACCGAGCTGACCAGATGGATAGATGTTAACAGCGATTCGACCACCAGATTCCGCTTCAACGATATTCTTGAATACCTGTGTCGCAGCACCTTTCTTAGAGATAGTCCAATCTTGAGAATCAACATGCCCAATCGAAATATCGATGTCAGCAGCGTGAGAGTTTATGGCGAAAGCCATGGATACGGCAAGGGATACAGTTTTTATAGTTTTCATCGGGTAGAACCTCCTGTTTCATTGCCGATAAAACTAACACTTGGATCTAACAAGTTAAAATTCACTTACTGAAAGCATTATTCAAAATTTAGATAACCATGCCGTTTATAATATTTGCACTCATAATTTTAAACGTTAATTTACAGCAACTTAAAATAGAGCAAATAACCCACAGACCATCAAATAATGGTCATTATCATCACCAAACAAGCCATTCATTATAGAGAATTAAGTCACACTTTCGAAACAATGTGTCGTTATCAACTTCATCACAGGCCTATTTTCCGTTACTAATAGGTCATTCAGTAAAGGCACAGTGTTTGTAAGTGATATCTATATATCATTCTTAGTTTTATCGCTGGTCTCGACATCCTTATCAACACATCTAAGTTAAATTAATCACTTAAGGAAACTGCATGTTTAATATCCCTAATCTACGTCACTTACGAGCTATCTCTGAAGTCGTGCATACGGGAAGTATTAGCAAAGCATCCGATTCTGTATTTCTATCTCAGCCCGCTATAACCCAGGCTATCTCCAAACTTGAGAAAAACATCAATAGCGAGTTGTTCGAACGCACTAGCGACGGCATGAAACCCACAGAACAAGGAAAAACGTTCGCATTTCGAATTGACCGCGCACTAGAAAACATAAGCCAAGGCATTGCTAACGCACTCAAAGTTGCCACCAAACAACGAAAAAGCAGTGTGCAACGCTACCTCTTCAATATCACGACAACCCAATTAAAAGCATTGATCGCCGTAGCAAATGGACAGAGTTTTACTGAGGCCAGTCGAATCCTGGAAGTATCCCAATCCTCCGTATACCGAGCATCGAAAGATCTTGAACATATTCTCGGTTTCACGCTGTTTGAAAAAACCAGCACAGGTGTCACGCTCTCTAAAGCTGGTTCGGTTCTGAACAAAGCAAGTAAGCTCGCTTTTGTTGAGATAAAACAGGGCCTTGATGAAGTTGACCTGTTAAGTAATCGTCACAGTAGTACCATCACTGTCGGCTGCCTACCTCTTGCTCGAACAGGCCTACTACCGAGCACTATCAATGAATTCTCTTTAGCTTACCCAGACTGCCAAATCCATGTTGTTGATGGCCCGTATAAAGATCTTTTTAACCACTTAAAGTATGGCGAGATCGACATCTTAATTGGCGCACTACGCTTTCCTATACCAAGCACTGACATCCGCCAAGAAACCTTATTCGAGTCCAAAAACACCATACTTTGCCGAGCAGACCACCCACTAACGCAAAAAGACCATGTCAGCTTAGAGGATCTACAGCAATCCAGTTGGGTGGTATCATCAAAAGCTACGCCAACGAGAAAAATGTTCGAAGATCTTTTTACTAAAGGTGATATCGAAGTGCCAAATCGACTGGTTGAAGCCAGCTCGCAGATGCTGGTAAAAGAGTTGCTGTTAGGCAGTGATCGGTTGACGTTACTTTCCCAACATCAAATTCAGCGAGAACTCAAAGAAGGACACCTAACTACCCTACCTTTTGAAGGCGACGATCAGTCGCGACCTATTGGTTTAACCGTTCGCAAGAACTGGTTTGCTACCTCTGTACAAAAACATTTCCTGCAATTATTAAGAACAAACGGCGTGAAAATGGCGGTCTAATTCGACCGCTTTTTTTTCAAAATTGAATACCCTTACTCTTTAATTGATTATCCATACCGAATGGCCAATGGTACTGTTTTACTGTAACCAAAAATAATTAAAGACGACAAGGTGGTTATAGTGAGGGTCACAAGAATTGCATTTATAGGCTTTGGTGAAGCAGCGAAATCTTTTATTTCCTCTTGGAGCAATAAAGCCCCAGAAATAATGAATGCATTTGATATAAAAACAAATAGTCCCATAACTAGGGAAACAAAACTTCTCGAATATATCGATTATGGCGTCCAAGGTACATTTAGAGCGCAAGAGGCTATTCATGGCGCGCAAGTTGTGTTTTCTCTTGTAACAGCAGACCAAGCAGAAACAGCGATAAGAGATATTATCCCGTCACTGGGTCACAAGCAGATGGTTTTGGACTGTAACTCTTGCTCTCCACAAACAAAAAAAGCGCTTGCAAGGCTAACTGAGCAACAAGGCTCAAACTATGTTGATGTCGCTATTATGGCGCCTGTACTTCACAGCGCTCCAGCGATTCCGGTTAACCTTTCAGGTCCTAAAGCAAAGCAAGCTGCCAGTTACCTCACCAGTTTGGGGTTTAAGACGCAGGTCATCTCAGAAACGGTTGGAGATGCATCAAGCATCAAAATGCTGCGCTCCATACTCGTCAAAGGCTTTGAAGCACTCACTACCGAATGTCTTGTTGCTGCACGTAAGTTGGGACTAGAAAAACAGGTACTTAAGTCCTTAAGCGACACCTACCCAGAGTTGGCACTTTCTAAACTAAGCCGCTACCACATGGAAAGAATGCTCAATCACGGAGAGCGACGACATTCAGAGCTGAAAGAAGTCGAGACATTGCTAAAAGAGCTGAAGATAGAACACTCTATGGTAACGGGCGCCATGAACTGGCATCAAATGTTGGGCGCTATGCCTATAGAAGAGCAGCAGCTGCCTTTGGAAGAACTGTCAGACGAAATAATCAAACACTTGCACGCGCCAAGTTAACTCGCGAGTGCAAAATATATTACCAATCCAAACCCTATATCGCTTGAATACAAAAGGAATGATTATGAACGTGTGTGTCGTAGGCGCAACAGGCGCTTTTGGTCAAAAACACCTCGAAGCTTTACATAATATCGAAGACGTCAATGTAACCGCTTTGGTCGCTCCCGAGCAGGACAAACTTGATCAACTTATTACCGAGCAATATCAAGCAGCACAAGGCTTCAGTTCTCTAGAACAAGCTCTGAAGTCCGACGATTTCCAAGCCGTGATCCTTGCGACGCCAACACAAATGCACGCTGAACAAGCGATACAGTGTATGGAAGCAGGCAAACACGTTTTGGTTGAAATCCCAATGGCTGACAATATCGAGGACAGCTATAAAGTCGTTGAAACACAGAAGAAAACCGGTGTCGTTGCTATGGCTGGACACACACGCCGCTTCAACCCTAGCCATCAGTGGATACACAACAAAATAGCAGCAGGTGAGCTGAATATTCAGCAAATGGATGTTCAAACCTATTTCTTCCGCCGCACCAATACCAATGCGAAGGGAGAGCCGCGAACGTGGACGGATCACCTACTTTGGCACCACGCTTGCCATACCGTCGATCTTTTCCAATATCAAACAGGTCAAAGAGCCTCCAAAATCCAAGCAATGCAAGGGCCGATTCATCCTGAACTAAACATTGCTATGGACATGAGCATTGGAATGAAAACACCATCAGGCGCGCTGTGTACACTGTCTTTGTCATTCAACAATGATGGACCTTTTGGCACCTTCTTCCGTTATATCTGCGATGAGGGAACCTACATTGCACGTTATGACGACTTATTTGATGGCAATGAGAACCCTATCTCGCTTGAAGGCGTTGCTGTTTCAAATAATGGTATCGAACTGATCGATAGAGAGTTTATTGACGCTATCCGCACAGGTCGCGAACCTAATTCCAGCGTTGCAAGCTGCTTACCAGCGATGGAAACCCTGCATGAACTTGAACAACAACTGCAAGAACAGTAGAGACGACGCAATGCGAAAGATTGGCGAAACTACGTTAGCTCCAGTGGCATTAGGCTGCATGAACCTGTCTCACGCCTATGGGAGGCCACCGACTGAGAAACACGGTATTGAGCTTCTCAACCAAGCACTAGATCTCGGTTACAACATGCTAGATACCGCTGCGCTGTATGGTTTCGGAGACAACGAGCAACTGCTGGCTAAAGCGGTAGGACACCGCCGCAATGAATATTTGCTTGCGAGCAAGTGCGGCATGTTCAAAGGAGCGAATGGTAAACGCACCATAGATGGTCGCCCTGAAATACTTCGCCAAACTTGTGAGCAAGCACTCCGTCGATTAAATACCGATGTGATCGACCTTTATTACCTGCATCGTTGGGACAAATCCGTTCCGATAGAAGACTCTGTGGGCGAGCTATCAAGACTCGTCGACGAAGGCAAGATTAAACACATTGGCTTATCTGAAGTGTCGGCAAATACACTTGAAAAAGCGCATGGCATCCACCCTATTGCAGCAGTGCAATCGGAGTATTCTCTGTGGTCGAGAAATGCTGAAATCGCCGTGATTGATAAATGTCGTGAGCTTGGCAGTGCATTTGTTTCATTCAGCCCTGTCGGACGTGGCATTCTCAGTGGTGAATTACAAAGCAATCAATTTGTCACGGGCGATATTCGTAATGCGATGCCGCGCTTCAATGACGATCACTTCAGCACTAACTTAGCGACAGTCGATAGGTTTGCTTCCCTGCTTCCAATGTTTGCCGAAGAAAATACGTCTCTGCCATCCCCAACAATGGCGCAATTTGCATTGGCTTGGACACTCGCAAAAGCACCCAACTCGATTGCATTGCCTGGCACCACCAGCATCAAGCACTTAGAAGACAACTGGAGTGCTCAGCAATATTCAATCTCAAGCTCGCTATTAGAACAGGTTGAACGCACTGTGCCGCAAACGGCATTTATCGGTGGCAGATACAACACTCAGACACAAACCGAGATTGATACTGAAGAGTATTAGCCTCAACCCAAACATGAAGACAAGCTCAAAAAAGAGCGGTAAAGAAAGTGAAGGATTAACAACATGACAAAGAAAACAGCTTTAGTAATCAGTGCCCATTCTGCCGATTTCGTATGGCGCTGTGGCGGAGCCATCGCCCTACATCAAAAACTCGGCTATGAAGTGACCATCGCTTGTCTTTCTTATGGCGAGCGTGGCGAGTCCGCAAAGCTATGGAAGCAAGAGGGAATGACAATTGAAGATGTTAAGCGCATCCGTCATCAAGAAGCGACTACTGCCGCTGCTGCCCTAGGCGTTGAAGACATTCGTTTTTTCGACTTTGGGGACTACCCTCTTGAAATCGACAAAGAAGGCAAATACCAAATCGTAGACCTAATTCGTGAAGTTCAACCAGAGTTCATCATGACGCACTCTAAATGGGACCCTTACAACACCGATCACATGTATGCCACTGAGATCGTTCTGCAGTGTCGAATGATCGCTCAAGCATGGGGCCATAACCCTGGTGAAAAAGTACTTGGTGCACCACAGGTTTACCTATTCGAACCACACCAAAGTGAGCAAATGGAATGGAAACCTAATACCTTCTTAGACATCTCTGAAGTGTGGGAAAGCAAAAAAGCGGCCATCGAATGCATGCAAGGTCAGGAACATCTATGGACTTTTTATGAAAATCTTGCTGAAAATCGCGGCAATCACTTTAGAAGAAACTCTGGTGGACAAGCTGGTGGCCGAAGCTGTCAACATGCCGAAGGTTTTCAAGCTATCTTCCCGCAATGTGTCGACTCGTTGTAGCTCGGATAAATGTGTGTATGAGTGCATTAAAACACTAAAACAATAGCAATAAAACTGTACGCATATCGCTATTGCCTCACGATTGAGGCAATAGTGCAACGATCACAAAATCGACCATTTGTATAGGGATTAAAGTACAAATAACAAGCTCAAGACATCTGTAAGTAACACCTTCAATATATTATTGGGTAGGTCAACTTACACTCGCCACGACTATAAAATTACAGCTCCAGGGACGAGACAAACATGAAAAAGAACATCCTAATTGCAGCGCTGCTCACTGCTGCAATGACTTCAACCGCGTCACTTGCTGCCGAACGCGTTTCAATTGGTACTGGCGGCACTGGCGGTCTATTTTACGTTATCGGTGCGGGTATCGCAGAAACGGTAAATAAACATGTTGACGATACAACCGCTCGCGCAGAAGTGACTGGCGCATCTGTCGAAAATAACCACAGAGTCGCCGCTGGTCAAATGACGATCGGCTTCTCTTCTTCTTCCACACTGTTTGAAGCTAAAAATGGACAAGGACCATTTGAAAGGACCGGGGCGTTGGATGTAGCAAGTATCGCGTATCTTTATCCTGCGGTTTTGCAAGTGGCAACCGTCGAAGGTAAAGGGATTAACTCGTTTGACGACTTGAAGGGTAAACGTGTGAGTGTAGGTCCTCCGGGTAGTAATGCTGCTGTTATCACGCAACGTTTGCTTGAAGAGTATGGCGTATTCAAACAGATAACCCCGCGCTTCTTATCATACACTGAAGGTGTGAAAGCACTTGTTAATGGTCAAGTTGATGCAACGGTTGTTTTAGCTGGTGCGCCAACCTCTTCTCTTATCGATTTAAACTCTCAAGTAGATATGAAGTTACTTTCTGCCGATGAAGAGAAGCTCCAAAGCATGGTCGAAAAGTATCCTTTCTATCAAGTCGCTCAATTGCAACCAGGGGTTTACTCTGATATTGCAGAGCCAGTTACGGTCATTAATGACCCAGCGATTTTGTTCACCAGTAGTAAAGTAGACAAAAACCAGATCTACAGTATTACCAATGCGATTTTCTCTAACTTGGGTGAGCTGGTACAAGTACACCCCCAAGCTAAAAATATCCAATTAGAAACCGCTCCAACGACCCCTATCGATTTGCACCCGGGTGCGAAACAATATTTCGATGAGTCTAAAGCCAACTAAAGGAACTCTCTATGAAGCAGACGTTATTCTCAAGTCTGCTTCTTCCATCTGAGTCCTTAGGTCGGAGGGAGCAACTTGTCGTATCTATTTTGTTCAGAGTATTAGCCGTTACGACGGCTGGTCTTGTTCTTTACGGCGCCTATTACGGGGGCATCACTGCCCTACTTTTGCGTTCATCATTTTTCTCTTTGGTCGCTTGTGCGGCCATGATTTTCTACGCCTCCCAAACACAATCGGTTTTGCTACGAACTGGTCTCTACTTACTGTCCCTCATCGCGTTGATTCCCGGTCCCTACTTATGGAACTCTTATATCGACATCATCATGCGTGGTGCGATGTCCGTATCTGAAGACATTTGGGTATTCCTTGCCCTAATCTTGGTCATTTTTGTATTTGTCAGGCTGGCCGTTGGCCGAGCTCTGATCATTTTAATGGCCACCGCTTTTGCTTATGTCTATTTTGGTGACTTAATTCCAGGTGAATACGGACACGGTGGCTATGATCTGCACCGATTAACATCGACACTGCTTCTTTCAACGGAAGGTGTTTATGGTGTGCCTATGGGAGTCGCCGTAGAGTACATTTTCTTGTTCGGTTTATTTGGAACCATACTCACCAAGATAGGAACCGGAGCTGTATTTGTTGATATCGCTAGAGGGTTAACAGGACGCGTTCAGGGTGGACCTGGATTATCCGCAGCGCTGTCGAGCGCCTTACTTGGCTCTCTCAATGGCAGTGCGGTAGCAAATGTGGTCACCACGGGCACATTCACTATCCCTCTGATGAAGCGTGTTGGCTACAGCCCGAAATTAGCAGGCGCAATAGAAGCCGCCGCCTCGTCAGCAGGACAGATCATGCCACCTGTCATGGGGGCTGCGGCTTTCTTGATGGCAGAAATGATTGGTGTTCCTTACGCAGAAGTCGCGCTGGCTGCCTTGGTTCCTGCTCTGTTATATCTACTCGCACTAATGATTTCAGTGCGATTAGAAGCAGGCCGATTAGGTCTTAAACCCGATTTTGAAGCGGGCTGGACACTACTTAAAGCGACCCTGAAGACTAAGGTTTACCTGCTATTGCCTCTTGCCGTCTTAGTAGCTCTGATGATCTCCGGACAGTCACCAACCCAAGCTGCGGTCATGGGTATTATTGCCGGCCTAATTATTAGCCCATGGAAGCCAGAGACTCGAATTAACTGGGCGGATCTGATTGACTCTTGTAAGGACACCTTAGTCAATACACTGCCTATCGTCGCGGCCGTTGCCTCTGCAGGTATTGTGATTGGTATTTTGAATCTAACTGGCATGGGCCTAATGATTTCTGGCCTCATCATTGACATTGGTGACGGCAGCCTCTGGACGGTTTTGCTGTTAACGGCACTCGCTTCTTTTGTTCTTGGAATGGGACTGCCAACCTCTGCGGCCTACCTTCTTCTGGCTGTTCTAGTTGCGCCTGCAATGACACAGCTGGGCATGGAAACGATTTCCGCCCACATGTTCATTTTCTATTTTGGGTTAGTGTCAGCAATTACGCCGCCAGTTGCACTCGCAGCGTATGCCGCCGCCACAATATCGGGAGCAAACGCCAATGAGACAGCCATTGAATCCATGCGATTAGGGTTTGTTAAATTACTCATTCCATTCTTATTTGTCACTATGCCAGGCGTGTTATTGATCGGTGATGGTTTGAGTATTGTAGTGGCTATATCCCTAGCGACACTGGCAACAATATCCATGAGTATTGGTTTTTCTGGTTGGCTAGGTGTTCCGTTGACATGGATGAAGCGAAGTGGCTTTATCGCTGCTGCAATTTTTATCGCTTGGCCAGAGGCTGCAACTGACTTTAGTACGCCGATAGTGTTAACTAGAGCGTTGGGCTTCATTTTGTTTGTCGCGCTTTGTTTCCTTGTAAGCGCTAAAACCAAGCAGCAAGTAGCTCAAGTTGTATAGACACTAACATCGAGGAGAATGGAAAGCCCTTTTCCTAACCTAGAACCTAGAACCTAGAACCTAGAACCTAGAACCTAGAACCTAGAATACATGTTAGGCCAGTCGTTGAATCGACTGGCCTTTTTTGTTTCGTTAAGTACGCCAACACCATGGCCAATCAAGTCTCTTCTCTTCATGGCTGTGGCTCCGGTTCTTGCTCTGACGCTCATTCAACACTCTTGTATTTCGCTGCCTCCTTAGTAACTGGGTTGTTCACAAAAGACTCTGCCGATAGCTTACGCTACGCAAGACTTCGTATTCGATTGATGTAGTATAAGAGCGTGTCTGGAGTCGTCGCTTTCCCTAGATACTAAAAAACCTCAAGCATCACTGCTTGAGGTTTCAAAAAAGAGAGCGGTTAAAGGTTTATGCCTAATTGTTCTCAATCAGCATGGTACCTGCACCCGTATTTGAAATAGGCGCGTGATAGCTACTTTTAAGTACATTTAACTCACCCGTTAGTGCGCCTCTCATGCCTAACCACATAATGAATTCCGCGCCCTGTGCACCGCCTTGCTCCACCAGATCATAAATCGACAGTTTGGTCAGTGTTTCCGGATCATCAATGAGTTTTTCCATACAGTAAAGATCAAACTCTTTGTTAATAAAGCCAGCGCGTTCGCCATCAAGTTGATGCGACAACCCTCCCGTACCAAGCACAACCACCTTAAGGTTTTGGTCATAACTTTCGATCGCTTTACCGATCGACTTACCGAAGTCAAAACAACGCTTCGGCGATGGCATTGGGTGTTGCTCAACGTTGATGCAAACGGGAATCACCTTCATATGACCATAGCTAAAGTTCGGCCACATAAGCTGTATCGGAACCGTTAACCCATGGTCTACTTTCATTTCTTGGCAAATCGTAATGTCGAATTCATCTTCCACCAACTGGTTACATATATGCCAGGAAAGCTCTGGGTCGCCTTTGATTTCAGGAATAGTCGGAATGCCCCAACCTTCATCGGCATTTTTGTATGAAGGTGCAGCACCGATCGCAAATGTCGGCTTTTTATCCAAGAAAAATTCCAAGCCATGATCATTGTAGAAAACAACGGCTACATCTGGCTTAACCTCATCAAGCCAATGATGAATAGGTGGGTAGGCATCAAACAGTGGCTTCCAATAGTCCGTCTGCTGTAGATTGTTCTCAATAGCCTTACCAATTGAAGGAATGTGAGAGGTAGTAATACCGCCAACAACTTTCGCCATAATTATTTCCCCGCCTCTACTAACATTTGTTTGAATTCTTCTACTGTCATACCCGTCTGTAATGCACCAATGTCTTGCATATTTAGACCCAACATTCCGACGAATTTTGCCAGATAGTAAATGCTGCCACCTTCGCGGATAAGACCTAAGACATCACGCTGCTGAATCGCTGTTTTCTGAGCTTCTGTTAAGCCATATTTGTCACAGTAGGCCATCTCATTAGCAGTGAATTCGTCACGACCACACTGCTCGTTGAGCGAATGACACATCTTATTTAGGCCGTAGCCTTTACGAGCCATCTTGCCATCAAACATCGTAGTACCAGGGATAGGTTTATTATTTAAGTAAGTCATGTTACACACTCTCCGGCCAGTAGAGTTTCATTGGATTAGTTACTAACAGCATCTGTTGCTGCTCTGCAGTCGTAGCAATTTGAGGGATCACATCCACTAGGTGACCGTCATCTGGCGTATGTGACTTCATATTAGGGTGCGGCCAATCCGTCCCCCAAAGCACTCGGCTTGGAAATAAGTCAACTAGGGTCTTAGCAAAAGGCACAACATCCGAATAGTCTGGAGGAGTGAGTGTAAGTCGCTCAGGACAACTTACTTTGCACCAAATGTTTGGGTTGCGCTCCATCAAAGAGATAAACTTTCCAAACTCAGGGCTATCGATACCTTTTTCGACATTAGGGCGGCCCATATGGTCGATCACTATGGTCATGTTGAGTTCTTCAAGGAATGGAACAACATCATCAATATCTTGTGACTCAAAGTAGACAACCACGTGCCAACCTAATGGGCGAATTTTGTCGGCAATGGCTCTAAGTTTTTCGACTGGCACGATATCCACTAAGCGCTTCACAAAGTTAAAACGCACTCCTCGCACGCCTGCTTTGTCCATCTCTGAGAGCTCTTGTTCGGTAATGGTCTCATCGACAAAGGCGATGCCACGGGCGAGATCACCAGCGGAGTCAAGCGCATCAACCAAAGCTCGGTTATCCGTACTATGACAAGAAGCTTGTACAATAACGTTACGGCTGAAACCGAGAAAATCACGTAATGCAAACAGCTGCTCCTTCGATGCATCACACGGCGTGTACTTGCGCGCCGGCGAGTAAGGAAACTTTGAAGCTGGGCCAAACACATGACAGTGAGCATCCACTGCGCCTTCAGGTACGACAAATTTAGGTTGGCTTGGATTAGGGTGGAATGGTAAGTAATCAGCGTCCATTTTTCTTCCTTGTTATATTTAGTAGGTCTGCTGTCCAAATACGGTTCCATCAAACAACTTACGCGCTGTTCGAAGAATGGCCGCGGACTTTACCTGATTGTTTTCAACGTCCAACACCACACTCATCTTTCCTATTGGGTGTTCAACATCCATCTTAATTGGAGCTTCTTTGGTGACTTTAGCTATTCGACTTGCAGGTGTTTCAGGTAACATGCACGCCGTTGCTACACTGACGGCTCCTAATACGCCAATCGAAGCATGACAGCGATGTGGTATGAAGGTTCGCGTGGATACTGCGCCGCCATATTGTGGAGCACTAACTAGCGCCATCTTCGGCACTGATAACTCTCGCACATCTCCTAAATTCATCAGCGGCCCCGCTTTTAGGCGAATCGACTCCAATCGCTGTTTTAACTCCACATTGTCATCGAGTGCTTCACGTGATTCATCTCCCGTCAGCCCAAAGTCTTTCGCGTTTAACACCACCACTGGCATGCCATTATCAATAAGCGTGACTTCAACCCCTTCAATTGCATCAACGTGATTGCCACTTGGAAGTAGCGCGCCACAGCTAGAGCCAGCAGTATCTTCAAAACAAACCGCAATAGGAGCTGACGTATTAGGTACCCCGTCTATGGCGCAGTCACCAACATAGCTGACTCGCTTGTTCGGTGTTTGAACCGTCACCGTAGCAATTTGCATCGTGTTCTTCATAAAGATCCGAACAGAGGTTTCCCCCTCTTGCGCTTCTACCAATCCTCGTTCAATGGCGAAAGGCGCGACACCTGCCAAGATGTTGCCGCAATTTTGCTTCTCACTGATCACCTTTTGATCCACAAAGACTTGCAAAAATAGGTAATCAATATCGACGCCTTCACGTTTTGAAGGCTCTACGACCGCCACTTTTGAAGTCAGGGGATCCGCGCCTCCTATACCATCAATCTGTCTTACATCTGGCGACCCCATGATTGATAGCAAAAAATCATCTCTTTGCTTGTCATTACTGGGTAAATCTTGACGGAGAAAGTAAGCCCCCTTTGACGTACCCGAACGCATCCACATACAAGGTGCACTCAGTACTGGACTAGACATATTTCAGCCCTTTCTCAGCTAAGCGGTCACGCATTTGGTAAATATCGAGACCTAACTCACCATTAGCCAAACGAACCCGTTTGTCTTCTTCACGCTCCATACGAGCCAATGATTCATGCAGTACTTCTTCAGCTTCTTCGCATCGAACGACCACTACACCATCATCATCAGCCACTACAATGTCGCCAGGATAAACAAGCTCACCGGCACACGTCAGGGGAACATTTACGGAACCAAGCGTTTCTTTGATTGTACCCTCGCTAAATACGGCTTTAGACCAAACCGGAAAGTTCATTTCTCGTAAATCACGAGTATCGCGCACGCCGCCTTCAATCACTAACCCCACCACGCCACGAGCTTGCGCTGATGTAGCCAGAAGATCACCAAAGTAACCATGGTTCGACGGTGATGTTGGCGCAAAGATTAAGAAGTCACCCTCTTGCGCTTGCTCTATCGCCACATGCATCATCCAGTTATCACCTGCCGCACCAGATATTGTCAACGCAGAGCCTGCTACGGCATCGCCTTGGAAAATTGGGCGCATGTAATGAGCAAGTAACCCCTTGCGACCCTGCGCTTCATGAATCGTGGCGACACCACATTTACGTAAACTCTCAACCACATTTTTATCTGGTCTTTGAATGTGTTGGACTACAAGATTGTTCTGCATGTTTTTACCTTATTATCCTTGTAAATATCTGAACATACGGTTTGTTCTAGCTCTTCAAGCCGTAAAGCCCAAAGGCTGACAAACTCAGTAAAATGAGGCCAAAAGCATCCGTAAATGGCTCGCTGAATGACTAAAGCCACTATAACGACCGGATCGGTGATACGATATTTCAATTATTTTTCAAGGTATAAGTTTTTGAGATAGAAGTGACATTTCCTGTGGGCAGCACATAGGATTAAAGCCTTTCCACAATGGGTTCTACAAAAATGAATAGGTGTTAATAAAAAGCAATTATCGCAAACGGATAACATTTGATAGCGTGATGAAAACACAACAAGGAATGAACTATGATTCAATGCCGACTTATTGGACAGAACATCCAACTCTCTCAGTCCCCTGCTTTTCACAATCAGCTGGCACGTGAACTCAATATTGCTATGAACTATCAATTAGACGAGCTCACGACCAATTGCACCCAAGAACTACAGCAACATACTCTCGAGCTGTTCAAGAGTAATATTGACTCTGCCAACATTACCTACCCATACAAAGAGCAGGTTCTCGCAGCCGCAGATAGCATCGCCCCCTGTGCAAAAAGGGTCAATGCCGCCAATACACTCGTAAAAAGAAGCGACAAAATCGTTGCATTTAATACTGACTACAGTGGATTTATCACAGCCTTTAAACAGTTCCGGTCCCAGGGTCCTGGCAACGTCGTTCTTCTCGGATGCGGCGGCGTCGGCAAAGCTATCTGTTATTCACTGGTTGACTTAGGGGCGACTCAAATCGCACTGTACGATAAAGACAAACAAAAGCTTGCCCAACTTGAACAGTCGCTTTCAAAAGAGAACATTCACACTGTTCGCTTGGATGAATTGAATCTAAAGCGTTATATACAAAGCGCTGATGGCGTCCTCAACTGCACTCCTGTTGGACACTACTCAACTCCAGGCTGTCCCATAGAGCCATCTTGGCTTGGTGAACAATCTTGGGTATTCGATGCCGTTTACACACCTCACGAAACGGAGTTTATACGTGCAGCATCCAACGCCTCGATTAAAGTGTTAAGCGGATTCGAGCTCTTTTTTCACCAAGCCAATGACGCCTTTATGCTTTTTACTGGTGCAACACCTAGCCAACAACAGCTTGAATCATTTAAAGGTTCTCAGCTGGCTCAATTACGTTAAGGACGAAGCCTCAAATGAAAAAGTTATTAATACTCAACGGACCAAATTTGAACTTACTTGGTAGTCGTGAACCTAAGCAATACGGCTATGAGACGCTTGCGGATGTAGAAGAGAACTGCCGAAAAGTAGCGGCAGAGTTTGGTCATGATATTGAGTGCTTGCAAAGCAACACCGAAGGGGCGCTAATTGATACAATCCACAAAGCGGGAGCTGAATTTAAACAAGGGTTATGCAGCGGTGTCGTGTTTAATCCCGGCGCTTACACTCATACCTCAATCGCTCTGCACGATGCAATAAAAGGCGTCGATGTACCCGTGATTGAAGTTCATATATCTAACGTTCACGCTCGAGAAACGTTTCGTCATCACTCCTACATCTCGCCTGTTGCAGCAGGAACCATCATTGGTATGGGGACCAAAGGTTATCAGCTTGCTGTAAACTTTTTACTCGAACAGTAAATATCAACGAAACATACTGATGGGTGTGTTGGCATCCATCTTACCTGTGCCATTTTCCTCAGCTCAGAAAGCATCATTGACATAACTATCCCAACTTAAACCTTCTTAATGACCCTGCTGCACGACACTACCCATTTACAAAAACAGCGCTTGTATTAGCTATACGCCAAATTTCTTACCCGACCAATTGGATATTCGAATGCTTGACTGTTAGCAATGATGGGCACTTGTTTTCCAGATGTTAATATGACGTGAAAGATAAACTTTACCCTACAAAAACACATGGAGAGCCAATGAGCAAACGTGAAGTAGTCGTTCTAAGTGGTGTCAGAACCGCGATCGCAGATTTTGGTGGCAGCCTAAAAGAGGTTGCACCTACAGAACTGGCCGGAAAGGTTGTCGCTGAAGCGGTTAAAAGAGCCGGAGTTCAAGGACAAGATATCGGCCATTGCGTCATCGGTAGTGTCACGCACAGTGATAGAAAAGATATGTATATGAGCCGTGTTGCCGCACTTAAAGGCGGACTACCTATTGAAACGCCGGCACTAACGGTCAATCGCCTTTGCGGGTCTGGGCTTCAAGCTGTGGTATCGGCGGCTCAAATGATTTTACTCGATGACTGCGATGCCGCTGTTGCCGGTGGTGCAGAGTCAATGAGTCGCGTTCCTTACTGGATGCCAAGCGCACGATTCGGAGCAAAAATGGGCGACACACAACTTGTTGACCCAATGGTTGGTGCCCTAACCTGCCCAATCAATGATGTTCATATGGGTATCACAGCCGAAAATCTCGCTGACAAATACAACATTAGCCGAGAAGAACAAGATAAGTGTGCACAGGAAAGCCACAACAGAGCACAGATCGCTCAGCAAGAAGGTCGTTTCAACGAGCAAATTCTGCCTATCGAATTAAAAACACGTCGTGGCGTCACTACTTTCGATAGTGATGAGCACGTAAGATTAGACTGCCAAGTTGAAGACATGGCCAAGTTACGCCCAGCGTTTAAGAAAGAGGGCACCGTA
Source organism: Vibrio sp. CB1-5 (assembly GCF_059412285.1). Classification (NCBI taxonomy): domain Bacteria; kingdom Pseudomonadati; phylum Pseudomonadota; class Gammaproteobacteria; order Vibrionales; family Vibrionaceae; genus Vibrio; species Vibrio sp. CB1-5. Next base: position 283,721 of record NZ_JBJHPB010000001.1, read on the forward strand.
ACCGCAGGAAATGCATCAGGTATCAATGATGGCGCAGCTGCACTTGTGTTAATGGAAAAGCACGCAGCAGAAGCCAAAGGACTGACGCCAATGGCAAAAATGGTGGGTTACGCCATAGCTGCTGTCGATCCCTCTATTATGGGCATTGGCCCGGTTCCTGCCGTTCAGCAGCTCCTTGATAAGGCAGGTGTCAAAGCTGAGGAAATCGATGTATGGGAAGCAAACGAAGCTTTCGCAGCTCAAGCACTATCGGTAGTAAAAGAGTTGGGTGTAGACCCTCAAAAAGTTAACCCTAACGGTTCTGGCATTAGCTTGGGTCACCCGATTGGCGCAACTGGCGCATTAATTACCGTAAAAGCCCTTTACGAGCTTAAGCGAGTCAACGGTCGTTACGCTGTGGTAACTATGTGTATTGGCGGTGGCCAAGGCATTGCAGCGCTCTTTGAGAATTACGACCACTAAACCACAATAAGTAGTCTGGTGATAACACTAGACTACTTCCCATGAAGCTATATTGCAGTAACATTTTCCCTCGCGCCACCACCTCATGACTATCCCTAGTTCTTCAAGCTAAGTTTAAATAAGAGATATTTAAACTCTATTTGAAACAATGTTTAAAACAGCATTGATTGCATCATAGTCATCATTATTTAGTCACCTCCATTTCTATAGTGACACCAATAAACAGTCACACTTTTGCCTTCTCACCTAAAATTGGCATAAAACGATTAAAACCTGTCACAAAGACAGCTGGTAAGACCAGGCGTCCATTTCGAGTTCCGGCGCACTTTGAGCGTGTTACAGCCCACTCAGATCCAATGTTACATAAAAATAACATTGTATTTCTTGTGAAAGTTATGCCTAGAATTAATTAGGCTTTGAACTTGCCCCTCAAGGAAGAGTGGTAATCGGTGAAGTAATCAGTCTATACAAAAGACACTCAATGTAAGAATCAAACGCTCAAGCATATTTTTCTGCGTTATTCATAAACTTATGACGTAGCCCTGTGGGAGAAACTGACGTTAAGCTCCTTCCACGATTTGGCTGCTTCAACACAAAAGGAATATTACATGGACATTAGAGGAAGTGTGGTCGTTATTACTGGTGGCGCTCAGGGACTTGGATTTGCAATGGCACAACGATTTGCCAACAGTGGTGCAAATATAGCGTTAATCGATGCGAATAAAGAACAGCTGACAACAGCTGTAAATGAACTAAAAAATGTTATTGATGGTAAAATTTTAGGTTATAACGCCAACATCACTGATGAAAAAGCAGTACAGGATGTATTTGATAATATTCTTGATGACTTTGGAAAGGTTAATGTACTCGTTAATAACGCAGGAATTTTGCGTGACGGTTTGATGGTCAAAGCGAAAGATGGGGTCATTACTGATGAAATGTCATTAGATCAATTTAATGCTGTCATTAACGTGAACTTATCTGGGACTTACCTTTGTGGTAAAGAAGCGGCAAAAGCTATGATTACCTCCAAACAGGAAGGTGTCATCATTAACATCTCTTCAGTCGCTAAAGATGGCAATATGGGTCAAAGCAATTATAGCGCTGCAAAAGCGGGCGTTGCGTCTTTAGCAATGGTTTGGGCTAAAGAGCTGGCTCGTTACAACATTCGCGCAGCGGCTATTGCTCCAGGCGCTTGTTACAGCGCAATGACAGCTTCGATGAAACCAGAAGCCCTTGAGCGCTTAGAGAAAATGGCACCAGTTCGCCGCTTAGGCCAAGACTACGAGATCGCCCAAACGGCACAATTTATCGTAGAAAATGACTTCTATAATGGGAAAGTGATTGCTGTGGACGGTGGATTAGTTCTATAACGTTATAGCTCGCAAAGAGGACGTTTGAGGTATAAACGTCCTTGTAGTCGCACGCTGCCTTGATAAGGTAAGGGACAATTACTTTTTACGTTTATTTGGGTTTCCCGATTCACACACAGTAATTAGTCGCTGGTCTTCTTTGGAAAACAATAGTCGCTTTTCATTATACATTACTGAACTTTTCTCTTTGTCCTGATCAAGTTTTGGGAGGTTTTGAACTCGAACTTGTTCAAGCCAATCAACGATACCTTGACCGGTATCTAAAAAGTGAGAGAGAAAGTCTTGCCTAAGGTGTACTGAGGCTCGGTTGAATGCATGGGCTGTGATTTGCAACGATTGAAAGCAGGCATCGATAGCATGAGCTGGACTCATCATATCTATACGTTCTAGGCGAATACGTTTAGTACGTGGATTGAAAGTAAACTCGTGTAACAAACCACGATATTTTGCAAACGCTTTGCCGTTTTGGTCAAACTCGAGTTCGTCATAAAAATGCATAAACTCTTCATTCAACCAGCTAATAAACCCAAGCTGTGTATCACTTAAACTAAGATAAGCATGGAAATAGGATTGACTTGCTTCATTTAGTGCCTGCCAACTGAAATAAACTTGCGCATCGTTGTCTTTGGATATCTCTCGACGTTCTAGCTCTTTCTCGGCAATGTTTCTAACGTCTCTATCTTGACTCTCTGATAGCTGACGTAGCAAGTTGAAATCAATCAACTTAATCGTTTCACTCTTTTCGAGATCCACACCAAGCTTCATTAACTCCATTCTTAGGAGTTCGATGTCATTATTCAACTTACAGATACCCCTTCAACATCACTCTTGTGAGTAGTGATAAACACTCATTAATTACCATTCAAAATTCTGAATATAAAAAAAGGCGAAATAAGATCGCCTTTTTTAAAAGTTAACCTATCAGCTAATTATTTAGTTTTAATCGCTGCTGCTGATAGCTCTTCAGTTGCTGCCTTGAACTCTGTACCGATTTGGCTTAGCTTTTGGCCATCTTCGATCAGGCGTTGGCTAACCTTAGAGATAGCTTCTAGTTGCTTAGAACCTAGGTTAACAAGGTCTTGTGGTTGCTTAATAGCGACTAAAGATTGTAGGTTTTCGTTTGTTAGTTCGCTATAAGCTGCCACTGTTTCGATTTGCATCTTAGATACAGTTTCAACATTTTTTGCAATTAGCTCAGCAAAACCAGTTGCAGGGTTCATGAAAGATTGTAGTTGAGCTGTTACCGCTTCGAATTGTTTTTGCATAGTAAATTCCTTTTGATTTTAATAAGTTTATTCAAACACCCGTTTGAATAAATTCATTCTCTAGCATTATCACCTCATTGTCGAGAGCCTAATTTCGTATTTTAAACACCGTTAAAAACCAAGAAATAATAATGCGTTTGAATTCACCGACCATTGAGCCCTATATCGCTGCCATATATAGACTTTCCAATTTTTACCCTGTTTGAAATACAAATAGACATCAATTTACACAAAGTTCAATACGTTGATCTATGTCACATTTTGTATCAGCGTGATTTTATGTTAATTAAAAGCTTTCCAATCACAGGAAAAATAACACCACCTCATACCATTCCCCCGCCCAATATGAGTGTTGTGGTTATATTGCAAATACAACTCCACTCTAGATATTAAAAGGCATAACTTGCGCTATAATTAAAAAGCTAGCTAGGCATCAATTAGCCTTAACCCAAGCGAATGGACCTCGCCATGAAGAGAGTGGTTCGAGATGTATCTCTCTTCGTACTTTTGCTTTTCGTATTCGCAGTCCTTGTGGAGCAACAACTTAAAATAGCATCAAGCAATAGTGGTATCCCTTTTCACGTCAAAGAAAAACGAAAAAATCCCCGGATAAACACCCGAGGATTTGATTAATTTCGTTGGGAAGTGTCCCTAGTTAACGATTTAAGCGACGTCAGCCAATGCCGATTTTGTCCCTGTGTCCGTTAACGTTGTTTTCATATCATGGCTAAAGTGGTCAACTTGAATCGCGCGATAACGCAACGCATCTGCCGCTTTAATTTTAGCTACTTCTTCAGTAGTCAGCACCTTCGCTTCTAACGCTTGTGCAAGGCGCTCTTCAAGCTGCCCTTTTCTTGCCACTTTTCCTGCTTTAACACCAGCAACCAGTTTCTTCTCTAGTCCCTTAATATCATGCATAGCGATAAATGCGCGTTCTAGTAGACCAATACTATCGTTTTCATCTTGGCCGACGTGACATAAATGAGTCAGTCTGTCACGATCTTCGCCCGGTACCATCAGTTTATTTGCAATACGCAATGCTAGCTTATCGTCAGGTAATTTGTAGTGATTACCCAATGGGAACAATAATGCTTTCAGTGTGTTACCCGCAAAGGCACTTGGGAAATTACGGTACGCTTCCTTCAGAGACTTCGCTGCATGATAGAAACAATATTCAGCCGCATAATGAACATGATCGAGATCCGCTTCCAAGCACCCTTCATCTTGATACTTTTTCAGTACCGCCGACGCCATATATAAGTAGGAAAGACCATCACCCAATCGCGCTGAGATAAGCTCTTTACGCTTGAGTTCTCCGCCAAGAGTCAACATTGCGAAGTCCGCACTGACTGCTAATGCCTTACTCAAACGCTTCAGGTCCTTATAGTGGCGCTTAGTAGGGCCGCTCACTGGAGAACTTGTGAATGCTGAGCCGGTAAGCGCTGCAAATAAGCCACCAATCGAGTTTTTCGTGGCATGACTAATATGCTTGAAGAGTAGATTATCGAACGCCTTGACGCCTTCTTGATGATCTGGGTTTGCCGCCGCTTCCATTTCCTGGAACACATATGGATGGCATCGAGTCGCACCTTGTCCAAAAATCATTAGGTTACGAGTCAAAATGTTAGCACCTTCGACTGTAACCGCAATAGGGATACCTAAGTAAGAAGATGCCAAATAATTCATCGGACCGCACTGAATCGCACGACCACCATGAACATCAAACGAGTCATTAATCAGTGTTCGAGCAATCTCTGTCATATGGTATTTGGCAATCGCTGTAACAATACCCGGCTTCTGCCCCTGATCGAGTGCAGTAGTGGTTAGAGTACGTGATGCCTCAAGTAAGTAATTCAAGCCGCCGATGCGACCCAGCGCTTCCGCTACCCCTTCAAACTTACCGATAGACATGCCAAATTGTTTGCGGACGTAAGAGTATGCACCTGTAGTACGAGCAGTCAGGTGACCAATAGCAGTACCCAGTGCTGGTAGTGAAATCCCCCTACCCGCTGATAAACACTCAACCAACATACGCCAGCCTTTACCCGCGTAGTCTTTGCCACCGATGATCCATTCAAGAGGAATGAACACATCTTTACCCTTAATCGTACCATTCATAAAGGCTAGGTGCAGTGGATCATGACGCTCACCAATGGTGATGCCATCGGTATCCGTAGGGATAAGCGCACACGTAATGCCCAACTCTTTTTTGTCACCCAAGAGGCCTTCTGGATCTTGCATCTTGAATGCCAAACCCATTACTGTCGCGACAGGAGCAAGAGTAATGTAGCGCTTGTTAAAGTTGAGGCGTAGGCCTAACACTTTTTTACCTTCGTGTTCGCCATAGCAAACCACACCGGTATCTGGAATACCACCCGCATCCGAGCCCGCTTCTGGCCCAGTCAGTGCAAAACATGGGGTGTCTGTACCATTAGCAAGGCGCGGTAGCCAATAATCTCTTTGCTCTTGAGTACCATAGTGAGAAAGCAGTTCACCAGGGCCCAGTGAGTTCGGCACCATAGTAGTGATCGCTGCGCTCATGCTACGCGTCGCAATTTTCGCTACAATCGTTGAGTTCGCATGTGAAGAAAACTCACGACCACCGTACTGCTTAGAGATAATTAACGAGAAAAAACGCTCTTTGCGAAGAAAATCCCATACCTCTGGCGACAAGTCTTTATACTCTTTAACAAACTTGTGCTCATCTAACATTGAAAGCAGCGTTTCTAATTCATTATCAATAAATGACTGCTCTTCTTCTGTCAGCGTAGGCTTTGGATACTGATGCAATGTTTTAAAATCTGGACTTCCTGAGAAAAGCTCTCCATCCCACCAAACACCGCCAGCTTCCATGGCTTCTCTTTCCGTGTTTGACAATGGTGGTAGTACTTTTTTGAATAAGCTAAATGCTGGCTCACTCACTAATTTTCTACTAACGAAACCCATATTACCTTTCCTTTTGATTAGTTACGTTGTGTGACTTGTTGTTTTCGATACCAGCAGACACATATGCGATCGCTTGGTCGAAAATATTGATTAACTTTGTGTCAGTATCAAATGAACTTGATGCTATTTCGGATAGAGCTTTACTCGATACAGAAGCAAAAACAAATGCTCCTAATGAGAAATGCAATTTCCAAAATAAATCTTCTTCGCTGATGTCTGGGCTAGCTTTACGAATCGAGCTGGAAAAAAGATCCAATGTCTTACCGTAGTGATTAACGATAAACCACCTCAAGTGCCCTTGAATATCTCCATAGCCATTGGCTATAAGTAGCAGAAATCGACTCATTCCATCAGGCTTTATCTTATTAAGATTAATTAATGGAGTTCTGATCGCATAAAGCACCTCTTCCACAGTATAATCACCAGAGCGATTTAATTTTCTTAATTCGCTATCCACCTCTGGCATTAATTGGATTAAGTAGCTATCCAATATTGCTCTAACAAGTGTGTTTTTATCACCAAAGTGATAATTTACTGCCGCTAAATTGACATTAGCTTTAGCGGTGATATTTCTGAGCGATGTATTGCTATATCCTTGTTCAACAAAAAGTTTCTCTGAAACTTCTAGTATTTTTTTTGTTGTACTTTCCTTTGCACTCATAAATTCAAACGCCCGTATGAAACGTGCGTTTAATATATCCACCAAAACACAAACCAACAAGTGATTAACATCAAACTTTTAAAATTAACAACACCTCGCTTGATAAATTTCACATTAACACATTGAAAAATAATAACTTTGTAACAATGTCAATTTTACGCAAAAACACAACATTAACAACAAGCCTTTAAAATCAATAACATAGCCACAAGGCCACATCTATTATTTGCACGCCGAATACAATCACCAAAAACAATATACGCACAAAGGGCCAATTTGAAATTAATATTAAAACCACCGATACATTCACCCTGCCAATACCAGAAGTTGGCAAGAATCTCTAGCGCACTCTCAGAACGTGACCTTGATCATATTTATATAAAGTTAATTAATACTGATTAACCGTAAATTTCAAACAAATAATCCTCACCATAAATTTAAGAAAGCCCTTTATTTTCTACATTCAAGCCCTATTTTCACCTCTCACATTAAACAAGCCCAACAACATTTTAGAGTACCAACTCTATTCTATTGACACGTTTAGGTGGTGACATTCGACATTCAATTATTCACAATATCCTCATTCAAACACCTGTTTGAATTTTTCATTGATATAAATCAAGGCTCGGTCAGTTTTTAGCTTACCGACCAAATAAAAAGGAAGTCATCATGCAAAACCAAGCTGCGCTAGAAGCGGTAAACACTCAACTACAAACTGTTCTTAACCCGTTCGCTAACTTCAGCCAACTGGTCGCTAAAAACGTTGAAACGCTAACAAAAATGCAATTAGAAACACTTACTGCCTATAGCGAACTAACAAACGAAAACCTACAAAGCTTGGTGGAAGTTAAGCAACCGCAAGATCTGATGAACCACGGCAGCAAACAGCTAGAAATCATCAGCAAAGTAAGCCAACGTCTATTGGAAGATGGCCAAAAGCTTAGCCAAATTGGTAACGACTTTAAAACGGCAGTTGATGAGATCTCTGCATCAACAATCAAAGCAGATAAAAACGCTTAATCTTTGAGGCGGTGCTTGCCACCGCCTCATTTAACCATACTTAACAAGGATGGGAAGATGGACAAAACACCTCCGTTCCAAGACGTTATCAACAATTATTTTGAAGCTACTCAAGGTTGGTTTGGCGCGTTCCAAAAGCCGACACAATCTACCATCTTCAAATCTCAGGTCCAAGACTGGAATCAGTTAGCACAATCTGTGGCAAAAGATCCTACCAAAATCTTAGAGCAGCAGATGAATTGGTGGAACCAACAAATCAATCTGTTCAGCGATTGTGTGTTGGCTGCAAATGGTTCTCAAGAAAAAGAAACAGACCCGCGTTTTCGTGATGAAAGTTGGTCTGAGAACCCGTTTTACAACTACATCAAACAAAGTTACAAAATGGTGTGCAAGTCAGTATTAGACACCATCAACGACAATCAGGACATGGATCCTGATGCGAAAGAAAGATTGGAGTTCTTCGCACGTCAATTTCTGAACGCGATGTCACCTAGCAACTTCGTCACCACCAATCCAGAAGTGATGAAGCTTACACTCGAATCTAATGGTGCCAACCTAGTCAAAGGTCTAGAGCAGCTACAAGAAGATATGAGCAAAAGCGTCGATATGCTCAATATCCGCATGACCGACAGCGATGCGTTCAAAGTGGGCGAAAACATTGCTGCGACCGAAGGCAAAGTGGTTTACAAAAACCATATGTTTGAGTTGCTACAATACCAAGCGACCACAACAGAAGTGTATAAGCGTCCAATGATGATTGTTCCTCCATTTGTGAACAAGTACTACATCATGGATCTTAATCAACGTAAGTCATTCGTTAAATGGCTAGTTGACCAAGGCCACACCGTCTTTATGGTGTCTTGGATTAACCCAGACGCGAGCTACCGAGATACTGACTTTGGTACTTATATTACCGACGGCATCATTCCCGCTCTTGATGCGATTGAAAAAGAGACTGGCGAGCGTGAAGTCAATGGCCTGGGTTACTGTATTGGTGGCACACTGCTGACGACAGCAATGGCTTATCTAGCTGGTAAAAAGCGCAAGCAGCGCATTAAGTCAGCAACACTACTGACTACTATTCTTGATTTCCAACAACCGGGTGAACTGGGTATCTTCATCAACGACCCAATGATCTCGGCAATTGAAGCGCAAAACAACATGCAAGGTTATATCGATGGCCGCCAAATGGCCGTGTCGTTTAGCTTGTTGCGCGAAAATAGCTTGTATTGGAACTACTATGTGACCAATTACCTCAAAGGTGAAAAGCCAATGGCGTTTGATTTGTTGCACTGGAACAGTGACAACACCAACGTACCGGCAACCTGTCACAACCAGATGCTGCGCCAGTTCTACCTAGAGAACAAACTAAGCCAAGCGGGCGAATTCGAGGTTGATGGTGTCTCGATTGACCTAAGCAAAGTGAAGTCTCCTACCTTCTTCCTATCTGCGATTGAAGATCATATTGCACTGTGGAAAGGCACTTACAAAGGGACTGAACTTCTTGGTGGTCAAAATACATTTGTCCTAGCAGAAAGCGGTCATATTGCTGGCCCAATGAACCATGCAGACTCAAACAAATATGGTTTCTGGACCAACAAAGACGTAAAAGCAGACGCTGATACTTGGTTGTCAAAAGCCGATAAACACACTGGCTCGTGGTGGAACCATTGGCAGCAATGGTTAGATGCCCGCAACTTCTCTCAAAAACAAGAAGCTCGAATTCTTGAAGGAGAATTGGACGCACCAGGCACTTACGTGAAACAGCGAATCGAAGATGTACTGAAAAATTCAGAGGAGAAAGCAGATGTCGCTTAGTATTGGTCAAGAAGCAAGCCTTACAAAAACCTTAGATAAAGCCGCGGTAGAGCAATTTGCGTCTCTAGCTGAAGATTACAATCCAGTTCACTTGGACGAAGCGTTTGCTGCGATGACGCCATTTGAAGTGCCGATTGTGCATGGCATGCTGGGCGCAAGCCTAGTCTCTGGCTTACTAGCCTCTAAAATCCCTGGTCCGGGTGCTATTTACCTTGGCCAAACACTTCAATTTACTTGCCCGATTCGAGTGGGTGAGACGGTGACTGCTCGTGTTGAAGTAAAAGAAGTGCGCGAAGATAAGCCTATCGCGAAGCTCATTACCGAAGTTCTAAACGAACAAGGTAAAGTTGCTATCAAAGGTGAAGCAACGGTGTTACTTCCAAACTAATTTGTTATTTACTGAGTTCCCTACCAGTTTGGACGGCGTATGCCGTCCTTTTTTTTCCAAAAAGAATAATAGCGCTGCTGGATGTAAAAAGCGCTTCAATTGATATAACAAAGACAAAGGAGTTGTCATGATAGATATCGTTGATCTGTCTCGATTTCAATTCGCTCTCACGGCAATGTATCACTTCCTATTCGTACCATTGACTCTGGGGATGGCATTCTTACTGGCCATCATGGAGTCGCTTTACGTAATGACCAACAAGCAAATCTACAAGGACATGACTAAGTTCTGGGGCAAGCTGTTTGGTATCAACTTCGCTTTGGGCGTGGCAACAGGCCTGACTATGGAATTCCAGTTTGGTACTAACTGGTCATACTATTCCCATTATGTTGGCGACATATTCGGTGCGCCTTTGGCGATCGAAGCTCTGGTTGCCTTCTTCCTCGAATCCACCTTTGTTGGGCTGTTCTTCTTTGGTTGGGACAGGTTATCAAAACGTCAGCACCTCACCGTGACATGGCTAGTGGCACTGGGATCAAATTTCTCTGCACTATGGATCTTAATTGCCAACGGATGGATGCAACACCCTGTGGGCGCTGAATTTAATTTCGAAACCATGCGTATGGAAATGGTGAGCTTTGCAGAGGTTGTATTAAACCCCGTAGCACAGGTGAAATTTGTTCACACTGTTGCATCAGGCTACACCACTGGGGCTATGTTCATCCTTGGCGTGAGTTCTTACTATCTGCTTAAAGGCCGAGATATCGCCTTCGCTCGCCGCTCTTTCGCTATTGCTGCATCGTTTGGAATGGCGTCGATTCTTTCCGTCATCGTACTCGGAGATGAATCAGGCTATGAGCTGGGTGATGTACAGAAAGTGAAACTCGCAGCGATTGAAGCAGAATGGCACACTGAGCCAGCTCCCGCAGCGTTTACCTTGTTTGGCCTACCAAACCAAGATGACATGCATACTGACTACGCCGTTAAGATCCCTTATGTCATGGGCATTATTGCCACGCGGTCAATTGATACACAAGTAACGGGACTTCACGACCTACGTGAAGAACACGTTGATCGTATTCGCACTGGCATGTACGCCTATGAGCTTCTCGAAAAACTTCGTTCAGGTGACCGTAGCGACGCAAACCTAGCTGCGTTTGATGAAGTAAAAAATGACCTAGGTTACGGCCTGCTACTTAAGCGCTATACCGACAGCGTGACCGACGCAACAGAAGAGCAAATACAAGCCGCCGCCGATGACTCCATTCCAACTGTCTGGCCATTGTTCTGGTCATTCCGCCTTATGGTTGGTTGTGGGTTCATTATGCTGCTGATCTTTGGTGCTGCGTTTATTCAAACCTGTCGCCAAAAAATCGAACAGAAAAAATGGATTCTCAAAGCCTCGCTGCTTGCTATTCCTCTCCCGTGGATTGCAATCGAAGCAGGATGGTTTGTCGCTGAGTTTGGACGCCAACCATGGGCCGTAGGTGAAATTCTGCCCGTGCATGTAGCGGCATCGGCACTGACCGCCGAACAGATCTGGACATCACTGTTCGCCATTATCGCGCTCTACACAGTATTCCTGATTGCAGAAGTATACCTGATGGTGAAGTTCGCCCGCAAAGGTCCAAGTAGCTTGAAGACGGGTCGCTACCATTTCGAACAAAATGTCGATTCGGTAGAGAACAAAGTAAATCGTCAAGTAGAAGCATAAGCAAGGAGAAAAACATGTTTGATTACGAAGTGTTACGATTCATCTGGTGGGTGTTAATCGGCGTACTCTTTGCTGGGTTCGCGATTACCGATGGCTTTGACATGGGGGTGGGTGCATTAGTACCTATCCTAGGTAAGACGGATAACCAGCGCCGCGTAATGATCAACTCAATTGCTCCACACTGGGACGGCAACCAGGTTTGGTTGATTACCGCGGGTGGTGCTCTGTTTGCAGCTTGGCCATTAGTTTACGCCACATCGTTTTCTGGGTTCTATCTAGCGATGATTGTGACACTGGCGGCGTTATGGCTACGCCCTATTGGTCTCGATTATCGTTCAAAACTAGAAAACACGAAGTGGCGTAGTGCATGGGATATCGCTATCTCAGTTAGTGGCTTTATTCCGCCTATCATCTTTGGTGTCGCCTTTGGAAATCTGCTTCAGGGAGTACCATTTCAGCTTAGCGACTTTATGATGCCGACCTATCACAGTTCGTTCTTTGCTTTGCTTAACCCATTTGCCCTCTTATGTGGTCTGGTAAGCCTGTTCATGACTCTGCTACAAGGCTCTACCTGGCTACAAATGAAGACAACTGGTGATATCCATACTCGCGCTCGCAACACGGCACAGCTAATGGGCTTGCTCACGGTTGTCGTCTTTGTTGTTGCAGGTTTCTGGATTCAAACCATAGACGGCTACGTCATTGTCGGTGGCATCGACACTAATGCTGCATCAAACCCGCTCAATAAACACGTTATCCGCGAAACCGGAGCATGGATGGCAAACTTTGCACAATACCCGCTGCTGTGGATCGCCCCGGCACTGGGTGTTGTGATGCCACTACTGGCCATACTCGCTTCTCGTTTAGAAAAAGGGGCGATCTCTTTTATCGCCTCTTCATTGGCTAACGGCGGCATCATTTTTACAGCTGGCTTCACAATGTTTCCATTCGTAATGCCAAGCAGCATGAATCCAGACCACAGCCTAACCATGTGGGATGCCACCTCCAGTGAGCTGACCCTAAACCTAATGACGGCAGTCGCCTTTGTTATGGTCCCAGTCATCCTGAGCTACACCGCTTGGACCTACTACAAAATGTTCGGCCGTCTCGATGACAAATTCATCGAAGAAAACAAAAACTCACTTTACTAAGGAGCATAGACAATGTGGTATTTCGCTTGGATTTTAGGAGTATTACTCGCGTGTGCGTTTGGCATCATTAATGCGCTTTGGCTAGAGCACAGTGAAATGATGGATAAAGACAGCGAGTGATCTGGTGTAACACATAGAACGGACTCACTTTCGTGCAAATAGGCCTGAAATTTCGTTTTGGGGTTTATTTGCACGACTCAAATTAGACAGCAAATGAAGGAAATGTGCATGATCGAAACATACCGTGGAAAGGTGTATCCCAACCAACTAGACCACATGGGACATATGAATGTGCAATGGTACACCGCAAAGTTTGATGAAGCGACGTGGCACTTGTTATCTCATATCGGCATTAATAATCGTTATATCCGAGAAAATGAGCGAGGCATGGCGGCACTTGAACAGAAGATCAGTTACAAGGCTGAAGTAATGTCAGGGGATCTTCTTGTCGTTAAATCAGAAGTTTTAGAAGTCTCGGATAAAACAGTGCGCTTTAAACACCACATGTTTAATGTCGAAACTGGCACCCTTTCGGCCACGTCGGAGCTGCTTGGTGTCCATCTAGATAAAAAGATACGTAAAAGTACCCCGCTGCCGGCCTTCGCCAAAACAAACTGCGAAAAGCTCATTGGCTAAAAGCGAGAGTTATCAAGTCTAACTGCACAGTGAATACATGACCTCTTAATGTATTCACTGGTTGCACTTGTCAGCCACATTTGTACTTGCACTGCTGTAAGCGCATGAAGCAAGCGATTTACTCAGCTTTATACACAGATTTTGTGAACAAAATTCGCTCAACAAGCCTTTAAACAACACCTAAACGCACTCTTTTTTCTTTCTAACTACGCTAAAGTTACCAACCTAAATATACAGCCTCACTTAGGCACAAAAGCGGGTAATACTGTCACTAAGCTCCTGAACGTGCGTCTTAATGATCAAATGTCCGCCCTCTATGGTTTGCCAATGCGCGTTTTTGATGCCCTGCTTTAACCACTTCTGATTAACCGTTGGCAGCACCATATCGTTCTTCCCAGAAATAATTAGCGTCGGTTGGCTAATGTCATTCAGTTGAGTCAAATGACTATGAGAATTAACGGCGACCACTTGCGAACCAAGCCCCCACAATCGGAATAGAGTACTCATCTGTCCGTAAATACAGTCATTATAAGTAGGCGAAAAATCCCCCCCTTGGCTGGCGAGCTTTTGCCACACTTCTAAAGCAAAAAACGGGCTGTAGACACTGGTTAATCCACCAGCTGACGTTGCGATTAATATCAGATTTCGTATTGGACTGTCGTTCTCCATCGCTAAGCACTGTGCCAATACCCCACCCCATGAGTAACCGACGACATCGCATTGCTCAATGCCTAACTCAGTAAGGATAAGAAGTAGCAGTTGACTGTGTTGCTTCATCGACAATGGCACTAAACTCGCTGGCGATTGACCAGTACCCGGCGCATCAAAGCTGATGCACTCCCTATCGGGAAACTGCGTCAATAAAGGGAGCGCGGCTTCAAAGCTCGACCCAAGACCATTACAAAATACGAGCGGAAGATGCCCTTGATGTTGTGTATTCATCAGCCTCGCGACTCGATACACACAGATAGAGTACCCACCCACCTCAACCATTTGTGTGGTGTATTGAAATCGATTAAATGTTGAATGAGAAATAATCACCTCTTTAACGCAGCTGGCTGTCATCAATTGAGCCCATGCAATAAGAGTAGATGACTTAGAGGGATATTGAGTGCCTTTCAGTACAATAAAACAATACGCAAATTATAAGCGGATTCTCGGCTCTCGGCGTGATTCCGCCATTACATCGAAAAATCACCCCTCTTTTTTGTAACAAACATCTCACTACAGAAACAATGCATTTACACAAACAACCCAAAACGATAACGTAACCTTGAGAACAAAATGGAGGACTCATGAACGACTTTAACTTTTATCTTGTTAACGATTATTGCGCTTGTTGTAATGCAGTGACACCTCATGAAGCCTTTGAAGTTCAACACGACAGCCCTAGTCGTAATCAAAACAGCACCGCTGTTATTGAGCATCATTGCGAGCAATGCCAGCAACGTAATAACTAATTAAATAAATAGCGACCTGATACGCTATCAAAATGCCCTAATTCGATAAGGGCACTTTTTTACCCCCAATAACAAACAAGAGGTTTCACCATGAGTGAGCGTGACAATGAACATGGACAGTTAGATCAAGCCAACGAACTTATTCGACTTCAGCAAGAAGTTGAGCAGCTCAGAAGCGAAAATGAGATTCTAAAGCAGCACTTCGAACGTCATGACGAACTTTAACGTCACTGCTTAACCTTAAGCAGACACGGATAAAAACGAACCAAGGTGACCACTGAAACGGCGTTAAACGCTAAATTAGATGGGCACCTTGGTTATTACAATTACGTTTCAAGAAGTCACGGCAACTTTACTTTTTATATCCAGCCAAATCGCTACTGATAAACGCTCATTGCCACTTCATGGTACTTAGCATTAGTGTTAGCTCCCCCTATTGCGTAACATCTATCACATCTTTTTTAACCCATAAGAAAAATGCGTTTTGCTCCATTAGAAAACATCGATGCTGAAGTGAATTAATCGTTTGTAGTTCGGTTTATACAAGACGGAATCTGATCAAGTCACGGTCAATGTTGATGCAAATAACTGTTCAATTTTTGATTCACAGACCACGCTTAGGTATAGCTTTGATTCAGAAATAAGCGTTATACTCGCCAATTGAGCTTCCAAAGACGAATCTTTGGAGGCTCATAGTCACTGATGAACTTGTTGATTAGAGTACTTCCAACCAGCTTCAGTCGAGGTAATTGTCCCCGATGGCGCTTCACGCAACCTGAGCCAGCTCAAGTTGACTTACATCTTGGAAAACCCGCAGCTCAAACAGGTTCAAAACCGAGTAAAGATGTTCAAATATCTCTGCCTGAACAGTTTCAAAATGAGTCCAATCCGTGTTCTTTGTGAAACAGTAAATCTCTAGGGGAACGCCTTTGGCAGATGAGTCCAACTGGCGCACCATAAGTGTATGTTTCTGAGTGATGTCTTCTCTGGAGCGCAAGTAAGCTTCTATATACAGACGAAACAGCCCTGCGTTGGTCAAGCATCGTTTGTTGATATTGTCGCCTAATTGATTGAGCTGATGAGTTTCACATAGCTCCGCTATTTGGCTTCTAAGAAGTGGTACGCTCGCCAATCGACTGACCTGATTCATATCTAGAAACTTAATACTGTTTGCATCTAACGCAAGACTCCGTTTAATTCTTCGACCTTGGTTCGTCATGCTGCGCCAGTTCTTGAGACCAACGTTGAGTATCTCGTAAGTCGGGATGATGGAGGTGGTTTTATCCCAGTTCTCGACGGTAATAACGTTGAGAGTGATGTCCTTGATAACCCCATCCGCATCATATTTTTCTACCTGTATCCAGTCGCCTTTGCGAACCAGTCGATGTACGTTTATCTTAATAGCCGTAACGATACCAAGAATGCTGTCTTTAAAAATGAGTATTAGAACTGCCGACATTGCTCCAATACCACTTACCAGTGCCATAGGCGGAATATCGAGTAAGATAGCCAAGATCATAACTATCATCATCACAGAGGTAACAATCTTGATGAGCTCCATAAACGGCTTGATAGGGATCCCATCCAGTGATTCGTTTTTGCTAAATCGAGCCTCAAAGAGGTCGAGCACTGAATGAATCACTAAAACAGAGAATACGATGAGCCCCATCTCCGCAAGTTTGTTGTACCAACCCTGCGCCGAGAAGTATTGAAACCAAAATAGACTAAAGACAAAGCCCACTAAGTACTGGACTCGATGCACAAAGCGCGCTTCATACTGCTTTTTTTCTCGATTGAGCTTTAGGTCTAAAAACTGTGATAGAACTGTGCGAACAAGCCAAGGGATTAAGCAAAACGAAATGGTAGTGGCAGCAATTTGAAAAAAGTGTTTTTCTATATCAGTGAGCGTCAGATAAAGAGATTTAAGAGTTTCCAGTTGTTCCATATAAAGTATTCTATTCAGTGAGCAAATAATGACAAGACAAACCGTCGAGCTTATCTTGCCACTATGGATAGAGTCCTATTGAGTGAGTTTTGTTAGCTCACCTTCAAGATCAGATACGGCTTTTTGGGTCTTAAACTCTTGATACATTGCTGTTTTATCTTCAGGGTTGATTTGCGCACCACTCATCTTCAACATATCGTCAAAATAAGACTCTAAGGTATCGTTCTCAATAGCGGCCATCGCACATACTTGCTTTTCACCGTACACTTCACCAACATTGAGTTTAACAATTTTAGAGCGGTTTAGGCGAGCATGAGAGATTTGCTTGCTAATAGAGCTAAACGTTTCTGTTACCTCCGTTCCTTGAGCGTTACTTATCAGCTCTGAAGCGTGTTTATCCATATTGCTGGCTTTTAAATTAATCGACTGTATTAAACTTGTACGCGCGGCGCTCTCTGCTCGCTTTTTGTCAATATTGAAGTTCCCTGAAGATGATGCACAACCCACTGCAGCTAGTCCATTTTCATAACTTGGTTGATATACCCAACCCTCTAAATCATCCGCGATAGTGAGAATTGGAGCAGTCAGTAGTGCGATTGCTGGAACAATGTGTGAAATGATTTTTTTCATAGTTACTTAACCACAATAGTGTTATTTGTTTGTTCAATATTCTGTTGTGTAATAATCGAACTTGATTTTAGTTTTTTGACTATGTTTTTAGTTGTCTCTATAGAGCGCAACTCCACCGTGACACGGTCAGAATGCTTATCTATTTTGGTTTCGATAAAGCCCGAGTTCTGCCTTAGCCAGCTGGCTATCTCTACCTGACTAACCGAGTTTGGGAACGTGATAGTAATAACGCTACCACCTCTCTCCAACAAGTAATCCAATGCACTATTCATTGCATTTTTTAGGAGTGTTCGATTCGATTCAAGGTGCAAAGATAGTAATCTCGTTTCGACATCGTCACTCGTTGGGAGAGAAAACTGCTGTGGAGTATTTTCCCAATAGGCCAGCCTTTGCCAACGTTTATCAAACCACTCTAGTGACATCGAAAGTTGACTTTTACCATCTCGCTCAACCAATTTAGTATTTAGTTTCACTATAATATCGGCATCATCGAGTATAACACCGGTCTGGTATCCCAAGCTTTGAAGCATGGCAGTAGTGCTATTTCGGAGGCTCTCGGGCTTTGCCTGTACAAACAAAACAGGTTTGTTGAGCAAATCATATTTGTCACCAACAAGGCCATCAAGCACTGCCATATCTACAGTAATGTCCATTAGAACGCGAACACCGCCATTTTGATCGGACTGTTCCAAAAGAATAGAATCATGGATGATTTCTCTATTAGCAGGCATATTATGAGCAATAGCCGGGTTGTACCCCAAACCAGATAGCGCTCGCTGCAACGCTCGCTTCTTGGCCAAATCTTCTGCGCTGTGAAGTGCTGACTTCTGCGATGTTGATTTGGCAATGACTTCTATCCGAAAAGTCATGGACTCACTAGATTCATCCCATTCCCAATCATCATCAAAATCAGTCTCAGATTTCATCCGTGCAGTGACGTCAACGCAGGTATCACTCCCTTGGAGATAAGGGTCACCCAATACAATGGTCAGTTGATTCAGCTCGTTATTAGACAGCACTTTTTCCGGCCACAACCCATTCTTATATCGCCGCTGTTGACTGCTACTTAGCTTGCCAATTGCTTCATAATAGGAGGGGATAGCAAGATCTGGTGCAGACGCCTTAGCTTCTGTCTTAGAGTTACTACCTCGACCATACACACAAGATTGATACTCAAGAACCAAGTCCGGGTTTTGCCAATTAAGATCGGCAGCCACTGCTCTTTGAGTCAATGCTACTCCTTGACTCAAAAAGAAGGCGCCCAACAGCGCCAACTTTGTTCTTTCCATTACAACACTCCACCCGAAGTGATACGGTTAGTAAGGAAGTCTTTCGGTGTACCAACACTTACTGCGAATAAACGCGCATTCTTAGAAGGTCTATAGATTCCTTCATCCGCTTCACCTTGAATACGCTTGGCATCTTTAGAGTCTTTCCATTTTACAATTTTACCCTGTGATTCAATATCACTAGGGTTCACTCTTGCCACACCAACTGGCTCAGCAAAGCCTAAACTATATTCAAAGATGATCATGGTTTCATTTGGCAAAATACCCGCGTTCTGACCTCGGTCCAACGAGATACGTTCACCTTTAATGCCCAACACCTGAGCAGTGGCGGGTACTTCTGACAGCATCCGACTCAATGCAATACCAAAGCCTCGAGAAGACATGTCATTGAGAACCGCTGAGACTGCATTGGCATCATAAATATCGAAGCCACCTTCAATCTCACCAGACTGCATCCAGAATTGCATTTCGTTCATCGGCTTAACATCACCGGTACGAACCTTAATTTTACCAACATTTGGATAGCTGATTTTTTCCTGGGTATAAGGGTCAACAAAACCAATGGTAAAATCTAAGCTCAGATCAACTAAATTGGTTGAGCCTCCAGTTATGAGCTCACCCGTTTTTACAGCATCAATCGTCATTGCATAGTCTGGATGTAACACGCCATTTTTCATTCGACGAGCTAGCTCTGCATCTGACATTCCAGCCATAGAATCACCAAGGAACTTAACCGCTCTGTCGTCGCCAGTGACTATTCGAAAGCGATTTAAGCCAACCAGTTGATTTTCGAACTGGTTTAGGAGCTGTCTACCATCGTAAGCCCTAACCGATGACAACCAATCATTGGGATTCTCCGTATTAGCGGTCACCGGATCTGACATGTAAAGACGAAGCACCTTTTTGCTCAGAGGACAATCTGGGTGTTCATTGTTAACTTCAAAAGTACACTTGTTCAGGCCACGCGTGTTGTAGTAAGCCGGCAACTCAATGTCACTGTCTAAAAACTGCTCTGGCGACTTAGCGTATTCATACTCAGACGCTCCCTTGTGAGCGTTAGTTTGAACACGACTGTTTGGTGCCTGAGTGGATTGACAGCCTGTAACAGCGGCGGTTAGCAGCGCAACTGTTACAAGATTAAGCTTTGTCATCTTCCTTACCTATACGCGCTTTAATTGCTTTGTCTGCCGCTTCCATATCTTTGATATATTGCTGCTCTGCACTGATCAACCCATTGGTCTCTGTGATCAAACCGACACGAGTTTGCATTTCATCGATAACAAATCCAAGCGGGTTCTCCTCTTGATCAATGGCACTGCCAATCATTCTGCGAGCCTCAATCTCAGCAATTACCGTAGGGTTTTCAGCTGCAATTTTTGCCATGGTAGCACCCTGAACACCAAGCTTTATCGCAAGTTCGAGGTTTGATTCAAAAATCTTGCTTTGCGCTTTTGTATACTCAGTGTACTTCGCTTTCATCTCTGGGTTTGCGTCTAGCAATGCGATAATTTCTTCTTTTGGCAATTCCGAATGCATAGCAAAAAACTGCTGTACATCTTTATGTTGCTTGCGGATCTCTTGATATTCTCCCACAACGTCACACTGTCGCTGTGCCACAGACAGTACCCCTTGCGAAGCTTGGTCAAAAACCGGACTGTACTCAGTATACGCTTTGGTGTTCGTCTCACAGCTAGTATTGATCTCAGAAAGTAACGCCTCACGATCATCCCATACACCTACTGAACTCGCACAACCAGCCAAAACAGCACTTCCAACCAAAACAGACAACAGTTTGTACTTCAAAATTACACTCCTAATATAAGTAAAATGGGCTCAGCTCCAAATTCCGATAGAGCCATCTCATATACAGCGAGCTCGGCTTGTTCTTTGGAATCTAGCACTGGGCTAATGTAGTTGTAGTTTCTAACACTAATTGATTGAGTCTCCCCTACTCGGCGGAGCTCAACTCTAATAGTTCTTTTTATTCGAAACTGGCCGTTTTTCTTCGCCAGCTGACTTTTCCCCGAGAAAAGAACTTGATATTGACTACCTTTCTCAGAGGACAAACCGGATCTAACAATGCTTTTCGTAACATAGTCAGATATATCTGTATTATTGCTGTCAGATATAACTTTTAAGTTAATGCGTGACATTTGCTGATTGGCTTCAGTTATCAGCGGAATTATTTGTTCTGCATAGCGTGACATGTCTTGGTTAGATAGAGCAAGGAGCGCATTGAGTACCGTATACGCTCGCTCTAATTCTTTTTTAACCGAAAGCACACTGACAACAGCGTCAATTTCTAATGTGTTCTTGGCATACTCTATTGCACTTCGAATCTTTTTAATTTCACTATCTAGTTTCTGACGATAGGCATTCATCAACTCATTAGTGTCGATACTGATCAATACTTCACTAGGACTACCATCATGCTTTTTCTCGATTTGGTATCTATACACTGGTAAATTTTCTGTACTCACTCTTGCGATTTCACTGAACTCTTCGGTCGAGTGACCGTTGCTATATTTTAGCAATGACTTACTTTCTACAGAAATAGTGGCAGTGATCTTTTGCGCAATTCTTAGAAGAGCATCCTTTTCAGCTTGTTTACTATCATTACCACGGCCAACAGCATATAGGGTTGACGAAGTATCTGCTGGTTGATTAATGCTAGCTAGAGTGCCAAAACTGAGCAAATAAATTACTATCAGTAACAGTCTCATTAGGAACTCTCACCACGATAACTTGCTTGACGCTTAGTGACTTTCTTCAGGTAATTGACAGTTTCTTCATACGGCAGGTTATTGATTAACGTATCGTAAACCTGCTCGGGTGTCATACTATTGATTTTCTTTGCCGCGGCTTTAACGCGCCTCTCACCGAACGCTTTCGCTACATTTCCCGCACCTGTGTTGTATGCAGCAATAATGCAGTACTCTCTACTTTTGGGATCTTTTATCTCCCGTAAATAACGAGTGTTCAAAATATCAAGATAACCAGTACCTGCTTGAATATTGTATTCAGGGTCATAGAGGTCAGACTCTTTCATCGGCTTGTCAATTTTATGCACCAACTTATTGACATCATGACCCGCACTCGTGGCGACTACTTGCATTAAACCAAAAGCTGGAATAGGTGACCTAGCTGACGGGTTAAAACTCGACTCAGTGTGCATGATGGCAAGAATAAGATCGGGCTTGATGTCAAATTCTTCACTCTGCTTGTAAACTTCATTCAAAAAAGGCTTGATTCGCTTCTCTAGGCTACTGCTCGGCATTTTCACCTGAAGACTAACAATTTTCTTGCCCGAGCCGTTTGATGTTGAAAGAGACTCGCGTTGTGTTTTGTATGTTTGATTCACCTGCACCAAACGCTCCTTCGCCTGCTCTATCAGGGCGGTTTGTTGAGCGGCTATGGTTTTTTCGTCAATATCATTTTGCGCCTGCTGGGCTAGTCTATCAGCTTGCTTCTCTATCTCATTTAGCTGTAACGCTGTTTCAGAGACAATTTCCTCCAATGCCTCTTTTTCTACATCCTTGTCAAATGACAGCAATCGCTCGGTTACTTTGTCGAGATCAACTGATTCGGGTACGGAAACAACAACATCACTATTTGAGTCCAGCGTGTGTTCAATTTGTTGATTCAAGCGACTTACAATTTCATTAGAGTCGGCATCAACATCCACAAGGACTTCTACAGTCACAACTTCTTGATCGTAATCAACAAGCGTTCGAGAGTCAGACTTTTCACCTTGTACTACTTGGTAATGTTGCCCCCCAACTTTTGTGTCTCCCCATTGCAGTACTGACAATTCCCTTTCAGCATCTAACCGCTTAAGATACGCAGTACGCCAATCCGCGTACTCCTGCATGTGCTGCGTGTACCAAGTTTCAAATTCTGCTTGTTCTTGTTCTTCTGACTGAAATGCAAGCTCTACTTGATTATCCAGTTCTGCAAATGGGTCATCGGAGGCGTGCGAATGCAAAGCCATACCAATGCTGATGGCCAAGAAAAGGTTTTTCATAATTTGTCTCTAGGAAAAGTATGCGTTAAATTCGTATTTAGAAAGCAGCATTTCTATCAAAATTTCTTCAGGTAATTCGCCTATAATAAAGGTGTCTGCTGGTTGGCTACGAATTGACGTCTTTAATGATTCTGCAGCTTCATCATTACCTAATACGAACTCTTCATCTAGAGTAGATATCTGCTTCGCCAACTTTGCATTTAGTTGGGTATATTGATAGGAACCTACCATTAGCGTGTTATACATTGCGTCTCTACCCAGTGCTATTGCATCTAAATAAAAGTTCGCATTGCCACTTTCAAAGTGGCTATTGTCTGGCAAACTGATTACACTCGAAATTGGCTGAAAATCAAGCTCATTAGAAGTGAACGGGATAGATACATTAAAGTCCCTGACTAGACTTTGTACTGCATAGCTAGCAACTCTACCTTGCTTCACTGCGACACTTAAAAGAAATTTCTCATCGTGAAAGTAGTGAAACTGCACAGCTTTATCTAGCTTGGAGCTTTTAACCGCTTGCGATACTCCAATCAACGAAGACAAGTATTGAAATGAGTGCCCAACATTAACCTGATTGATTAAATTATACTCGTTCTCGTTGGTGAAGTTGGCCTCAATTCTTTGATAAGCGCTAATAATCACTGCTTCTGTATCACTCCATGCACCAACAGAAAGAATGACAGCAGCCACTGAAACAGCTATTGACCTAGCCTTTGTTAAATGATTTGTAAAATCCATCTGATACTATACTTTATAGCTCTATTTATAGAATCAGGTTAACAAAAACCAATTGCACATTCAATTATATAAATAACAATAATTCCAATAATTTATTCAATGTCAAACTTATCACACAGAACAAAATGCGGAATATAAACAGAACACAATATCATTAAATCACTTGCCATCTATAACGGTACAATATGCGAAATAAATCATCCTTCAGATAAAGTTAAATAACGAATTTGAATTCACCTGTAAAAAATCTAACTCACCTTTATATCCACCCTGATTTCAGATTAATGTTTCACTTTGTTATTTTTAAAAAGCACACGCTCATGTTTTGGCTATATTCTGAGCAGGCGTTAGATAACTAGTCCGTGATTTCAATCAGGCGCTATTATAGATAAGGATACCTGTGGTTACCTTCTATTCCTTTTGGAAAGAGCTCAAAAAAAGTCCCGCTGGTTAAGCGGGCCTGTTTCTTTCTATTTTCTTAATTAGCAAGCGTAACTAAAGGTCAAACAGTAATCATCACCACCTTTTGCCACATATTCTTTATCTTCATTGCTCGCCGATGGGTGACGTTTTTCGTCCCCTTTTACAAGGCTAACCCAGTGGCGTAGTCCCATCTCTTGGTCTGCACCAAATGTCGTGCAAGTTTCGATTTGGATATCATCAATCTCTACCAGCTCAAGGCAACCTGTACCTTTACGGCGAGCGATGGTCATTTCTACATGCGTACCGCTTTCGTCGCGGAACAAGATATTGTCCGGGTTGCACTCGTCACCAGTGTAAGCAACAAAGTGTTTGTTGTGGCGTAGGCCGCTGTGCTGGCCGTTTTTGAAGAAGGCTTGCACGTGGCGGTAGTTGATTTCGTAACTCACTACGTCTTCGTGTGAGCCATTTTCTAGCGGAAACAGCGTATCAAGAAGCTGCTTGGCCATTTTCTGCTTTTGCGTAGGCTCGCCTGCGTCGACCATTTCAACGGCAAACACGGCTTGTGCGATAAAGTTTTGTGGATTTTGTTGTTGTGTATTATCGAATGTTTGCATTTTCATAGTCTATTCCTTCAGCTACTTTGAGTACTGCATTAACCAAGCTGTTTACTGCTTTGTTGGTGCTTCATGACTGTTTGGTTACCGCTTGATTTTTAGAATAGCGCTTTTTTACAAACAATTTCACAACAAAATTTTTACACTGTCAATTTTACAAAAACGCATTTTTACACATTGCCGATTTTCCCGATGCTACCCTCAAAAAAAAAAGCGCAAACCATCGGTTTGCGCTTTGCTTATTAAGGGAAGCTCGTCAAGCTACTGATTGAGTTGAACTAGCCTCTTGTCCTACGCTGCCCCTTTATCGGTTACGCGCTCATCTACCCTTGAGTCATTGCTATCTGAAGGTTCACTCGTTGCACTATCACTCAGTACTTCTGCCAGTGTCGACTTAGATAGGTGGCCTTGAAGGTCGCCATTATCATCGACAACAGGAAGTGGGTGGTCACTATCGAGAGTCTCAGGAATCACCTCTTCGAGCAGTGCATCGCTTTGAACGGCAGGTACGTCATCTAACAAATCTTCCGGTATCTCTTTGTGATAGTCGTTTTTGTTCACTTGCTCTAACGTTTCTTGAGTAATGACACCTTGGTAACCGTCATCGTTAACAACGTATCCATAGTCCTCGGATGATTTTCGCATCTGACTGAGCGCTTCACCCAGTGTTTCCGCAGTGATACGAAGAACAGGAGGCTGCATAACCGTCTCAACTGTCAGTGCTCGAGCTCGGTTCACATCTTTAACAAACGCTTCTACGTAATCGTCTGCTGGGTTAAGCAGGATATCGACGGGTTTGTCTTGCTGGACAACTACACCATCTCTCAAAATGGCGATACGATCACCAATCCGAAGTGCTTCATCCAAATCATGGGTAATGAAAATAATGGTTTTGTGGAGCTTTTCTTGAAGCTCGATCAACTGATCTTGCATTTCACTACGAATGAGAGGGTCGAGTGCAGAAAAGGCTTCGTCCATCAGCAAGATCTCAGCGTCGGTACACAGTGCGCGAGCAAGGCCAACACGTTGCTGTTGTCCGCCAGATAATTGGCTTGGATACTGCGCTTCATAGCCTTCTAGGCCAACGGTCTTGATCCAATCTCTGGCTTTTTTGAATCGTTCTGTTTTGCTCATTCCTTGGATTTGCAATCCGTACGCGACGTTATCAATGACGGTTTTGTGCGGAAGTAAGCCAAAGCGCTGAAATACCATAGACATCTTATGGCGACGGAAATCACGCAGCTCTTTGTCAGACAGTTTCATAACATCGGAGCCATCAACAATAATCTCCCCTTCACTTGGGTCAATGAGACGATTGAAGTGTCGGATAAGTGTGGATTTGCCTGAGCCAGATAGACCCATAATCACAAAAATTTCTCCCGGATAGACATCTAGGTTGATGTCCTTAAGACCGAGAGTATGGCCAGTACGCGCTAGAAGATCATCTTTTGATTCGCCATCCTTTACAGCTTGGAGATAAGACTTATCTTTAGGACCAAAAATCTTATATAAGTTCTTAATTTGAATCATTGGCTGAGGTTGAGTAGTAGACATTATTCTCTACCTCCTAAGTGAGCTTGGGTACGTTTTGCATAACTTTGTGAAACACGGTCAAAAATAATGGCAAGCGCCACGATAGCAAGGCCATTGAGTAGACCTAGCGTGAAATATTGGTTGGTGATGGACTTTAGAACGGGTTGTCCCAAGCCTTTTACACCAATCATCGAAGCAATAACGACCATCGCAAGAGCCATCATAATGGTTTGGTTGATACCAGCCATGATGTTCGGCATTGCCAACGGCACCTGAACCCCAAATAGGCGCTGTGTCGGACTCGC
Source organism: Vibrio sp. CB1-5 (assembly GCF_059412285.1). Classification (NCBI taxonomy): domain Bacteria; kingdom Pseudomonadati; phylum Pseudomonadota; class Gammaproteobacteria; order Vibrionales; family Vibrionaceae; genus Vibrio; species Vibrio sp. CB1-5. Next base: position 310,116 of record NZ_JBJHPB010000001.1, read on the forward strand.
ACCGTATGCGGTAGCGGCTTCGAGTACTTCTTTATCTACGAGTCGAATACCTAAATCAGTCAAACGAATAACTGGCGGGATGGCATAAATCACAACAGCGATAACACCAGGAATTTTGCCGATACCAAGGAGCATGACCACTGGAATCAAATACACAAACGCCGGCATGGTTTGCATCACGTCAAGTATGGGGGTAATGATGGCTCTGGCTTTTTTCGACTGAGCCATGAGGATCCCGGTGGGTATCCCTAGTGCTATAGCGAGCATGGTTGAGACTAAAATGATGCTCATGGTTCGCATCGTATTGTCCCACATACCGAAAAAGCCGATAACAAAGAACGCGATACCGACGGAGGCGCTGAGTTTCCAAGATCGGCTCGCCACATAAGCGAGACCAACCAGAATTCCGATAATTAGCCACCAAGGGCTGGAAAGCAGTAACTTCTCGAACCAAATCAAGAAGCTCAATAATGGGTCGAATAGAGATTCGATTGTGTCGCCGTATTCTCGAGAAAAATCTCGATAGGCACCGTCTAAGGTTTTTCTTATTTCTAATAGTTGTTTGCGGTCTAATTGAGGTATTTCACTCAACCACGTGGCATTAGACATCTGTTACTCCTTGATTACTTCTGCCAGAAACAGCAATGACTGCTGCCTTGTGTTCGCCTTTGAAAATAGCGAGCTTGTATCAAATAAGAAGGGGCTATTCCTCTAGCCCCTTTTACTACCAGTTTGGTTTAAAGTTCATCTACTGCTTTTTGTACTTTTGCTGCAACGTCTGGTGTTAACCATGCAGACCAAGTTGATTTGTACTCTTTCATAAAGTGTTCAACAGCGTATTCGCCATCGGCTTGCTCATCTTCCATCCAAGCCAAAAGACCGTTCATTTGCGCGTTGGTAAACTCACGCTTAGCAAAGTACGCCATCGCTTGTGGAGAACGCTTAGCAAAGTCTGTAGTCACAACCGTTTCCACGATTGATGGTGGGTACATAGTTGCTTTTGGCTCTAGACACGTTTCTTGAGTGATACACTCTTTAAACATCGTCTCGTCAACACCACTACCAAAGTCGACTTTAACCATTTTGTACTTACCAAGAACCGCTGTCGGTGCCCAGTAATAACCAAACCATGCTTCTTCGCGCTCATAAGCTTTTGCAATTGAACCCGAAAGACCCGCACCTGAACCTGGATCGATTACCTCAAACCCTTTATCTTCCATACCGAGTGCTGTGAATAGGTTGCCAGCGGAGATTTGGCAGTTCCAACCAGCTGGACAAGAGTAAAACGCCGATTTGCTTGGATCTTCTGGGTGCTTAAACATCTTAGCGTTGGCGAGTACCCCTTCAATCGTTGCCATTGACGGGTCTTTGGCAACCATATATTCAGGCACCCAAAAACCTTCTTCACCGCCATCCGTTAAAGTGGTGCCCGCGTATTGGATTTGACCGTCTTTGACACCCATATCCAAGGCTTCACGCATTGAGTTACTCCAAAACTCTGGTGCAATATCTGGCTGACCTTTTGAGATCATTGACGCACCCGTCGGTTGAGTGTCACCTGGGACAAGTTCAGCGTCACAATCGAAACCATGTTGAAGTATGAACTTATCTACGTTCGCGATAAGTGTTGCAGAGTTCCAGTTCATGTCTGCGATAGTGACTTCACCACATTCTTCAGCAGAAGCGGTTTGAAGGGAACTTGCAGCAAGAAGAGACGAAAACAATAACGTCCTAGTTAAGTTTTTCATAGTGATTTCCATATGAGGTTTTCAATAAGTGTATGAACGGTAGATTATTATTACAAACTTCGCTTAGATCCTGCTTACAATTACAACACGGGTGGTTCGCCCCAGCGACAACAGTGCTTTTGTTGTGAAAGATGATTTGGGCGGCAAAAACGCTCGCAGCGTTCACGCGTCTACGAGGAGGTTCTTCTGAGCTGCAGGCAGGAAAGTGAAGAATGTCATCAGGACAATCGGCTTGCAAAACATCATCTTTGTTCATTTGAATTAAGCTCAGATGAATCTGTTCGTTTTGCATTTCGATTAGATTTAAAGGGTCACGAGCTGAAAAAGCCCCGCCGATGGAATGAATGGCAGAGTCAGGTTCGAGTGCACAAGCAATGCCTAAATTCTGCTGTGTGACGCTCCCCTTTTCAACGTTTATACCAGTAAGTGGAAATGCTCTCTTCGAGTTTTCCCCAACCACTTTGTACAGTCCCTTAACTTCCAGAATGGGATCCATGTCGAGTTGCCCTTAAAGTCCTTTGTAATGTAACGTTTAGCACTCTAAGTAAAGCCAGCATCATTTTCAAGGTATAGCATTCTGTTAACAAGTCAAAAACATCAATAAATTAGTGATTTAGATATGCGATCTCCCTCGCACAATATATGCTAACTCACTAAAATCATTACAAAATTTTACGTTCAGTGTGAGATTGGATATTAGCCCCGCAAATAATTTTAAGTTTTTGATAATAAAAACAACAATTGGCAAACATCTTTCAATATGTTAGCTGCTTTATCAAGTACATGATTAATAGTTAGAACACTAACCTTTAACCCATCCATTTCACTAGAGCCTACGGATAGATGCACTCTACACTAAGCATATTTTCTTCATTCAAGTGCTTCTACAATGAGACTCAAAGGATGGACACAACATAACCCTGTATTCTCTTCGATTTGCCAACGACAAGTCTCGCAATCAGAAACCGCCAGATCGGCCTGTGAGTGATCAATTTGCTCAAATAAACCGTGACCTATCTTCATTGAAACATCGTAGTTTTCTCGCTTGTAACCATAAGTTCCTGCCAACCCGCAGCACTCACTATCTAGCACTTGCACTTCCAAACCTGGGATCATTTTTAGAAGTTCAATCGTAAAGATATGGTCACCGCTACGCTCCAAATGGCAAGGCGTGTGATAAACAATACGCTTATTCAGTGGCTTCATTTTTGGTAAGTTTCCCTCACGCCACTCACTGAACATAAAGCGACTAAATAGATGAACTTTATCAGCAACCTTCTGGTTATCGACATCGAGTACATGGGGATACTCTTCTTGTAAGGTAAACGCACAGGTCGACGACGTTGAGATCACCGACTCCGAGCGGCTCTCTAACGCTTTCTCCAACTGACTCACATTAAGCTCGGCGTTTTTCTTTGCTTTTGCATGAAAACCATTAGCAATCAGCGGTACTCCACAGCACTTCTCTCGCTCTAGTAACTGGACACCAATATTCATCGCGTTCATAACACGGATGAAGTCTTGGCCTACGCTGTGATCGTTATAATTAACATAGCAACCATGAAAATAGCTGATTTGACGGCGATACTGGCTTTGATCGGCGACGTGTTTTTTGTACCAACGACGGAAAGTGCCATGTGAATACTTAGGTAAAGACTTATGATCATGCACCTGAATCGTATGATGCATGGCCTTTTTCACGAGGCTTTGCTCGGTGAGCTTATTCACAATAGGGGCAAATGGCGTAGCTAAGCTACCAAACAGATCGGTATGGCTCAAAACGAAATCTCGTGCCGTTGTCAGGCTCAATGGTTTGCGTCCATGCTTGCCACGTGCGGCAGCGATAATGTCGCCAATACGCACCCCTGAAGGACAAGCCGTTTCACAGCGTTTGCAGTTGGTACAGAGCTTAAGTACGTCATCAAAAAACTCTGGGCTTTTCAGTCTCAAACGCTCGCCATCAGGGCCACATTGTTTGGGCCCAGGGTATTCTGGATTGGCTTTTGCAACCGGACAATAGACGGTACACACCGTGCACTTAATGCAGTTCTCAAAGGTTTTCGTTTGCTCATCACCATGAAGGCTAGCGACGGCGATAAGTTCAGCTGGGCGTACGGCAGTCATACTAGCGCTCCTTTCTTTTGTGATTGATTAGGCTGCTGTGAGTGGCCTAAATTTTGTGAATTACAAGCTGACACTTGGCTTTCAGCGATGGCCTCGGCAACATGGAAACCCGTGCTTATTGCCACGCCACCGCCACAGCCATGAGCGATAGGGTCATAATGAGCAAGAATAGAGCCTGCACAATAGACATTGTCTATACACTGCTGCGCTTTAAGAGGCTTGAATTCCCGATTAGTTGATACACCAAAGTTCATAAATGGATGGGATTTATGAGAGAAAAAATGCTTTGAATACCATGATTCCCGCGCACCGATGTCTTCAATATCCAAATCAAAGATGGGCTCGCTCACCTTATGATGCTCCGCTTTCAGACCTTTGCTAAAGAAGCTCCCAGACGCCAGCACCACATGCTTGGTATTGATAGGTACCGTTCGCATTTTTCGAGTATACAAACACGCAAGTGAAAGCTGGTCACCGTTTTGCTTGAACACACCGTCCATCACCTCGTCACCAACATGAAGCGCCCCGCCCGCTTCAATAAATGCTCGCCTTAACGTCTCTTCTATTCGAATACCCAAAAGCGATGGCGGCATGGTCGGCACTTCATGAAATTTCAGGTGGGTTTCAGCGGCCAGTTTTTCCATCAATGCTAAGCCGTCTCCATTGCCAAGTATTGAAGGCATCAGCACTAAGTCGTTCGGCGTAGCAACTTGTCTAAGCTGGGAACATACGCTGGCAAAATCTGCCTCTTGACGCAGCAGCCGAGACACATCAATAGATCGAAATTCATGGCAATTTCTTTGAGCTATACCTGATGTATCAAGCGTAATTTTCACTGTGAGCAGCTCTTTGTCCGCGAACATTGGTAAACTCGCCAACTTGGCTTTGGCAATCTCCGGTTGGAAATCTCGGAAACCTTCAATCGATACTAAGATTATTCGATTAATCTGATTGAGAGCTGCGAAATTCTGATCAAGTTGCCATACATAAGGTTGAGATAACCATGTGGACTTTAATGTGCCTAGGCTACTGATTCGATAGTGATTATCCAATGAATCTTGATGTTTCAAAGGCAGCCCATGTTTGTTCATCAACTGCTGAAACCAGCTGAGCGATTCGACGACCCGTTTCTCACCTAACTTTGCGTAAGGGTGTAAAGACGAAGTCTTAGCAAGCTCAGCAATTTCATCAAAAGGATTACTGACTGCTTCGCCAGTTGTTGGCGAATGACTCAGCACATCGATAGAGCCAGATGAAAAATGCATCGCACTCTGACCATGAGAAACCACGGCGGTTTTGAGTCCATGCTCAATGCATCTTAAAGCGCTGCTAAACCCTGCAAGGCCGCCACCAATGACAACCACATCATAATCAATCATTGCTCAGCCTCCACTTCCTTATCTGTCGCTTGCTTATCTACCGCTTGCTTAGTTTCGCTGTGATTTACACCATCTTGCTTGAACTCAAAATCCCCAGCGCCAAATAACCCTTGGTATATCCAATAGCTGAATTCCGCCTCTCGCAGAGCGTCCCCCCAAAGTACGGGTTTCGTGCCCTTCCAGCGCTCTTCAAGAAAGTCATGCAGCATCTCTCCAACGTCGTACCCCGAAAAGTTACCGTAGTCGGCCAATAGACTGGCTGCTCGATAGCTGCACATTTCGCCCTGACATGGCCCCATTCCCAACCTTGTTCTTCGGCGCAAGTCTACAAGGTTATGCACATCCAACGCTTTTACCGCGTATTCAATTTCACCTGCTGTGACCATCTCACACTCACAAATCACAGATTGGCTGGCTTGGTCATCAGATAAAAACGCCAGTGCCCGTTCTCCATGTCGATCAATCGCAGAGTGATAAACTGGCTTCGCGATACTTGCGGTTTTCTTAACAGGTGTTGGGGCACTATAAGAGCCTGGCAAAGGTGTGGAGTGCGTGATGCAAGGGTTGGTGTTGCCAAGCTTTTTCGCGACACTGTCGGTCGCCATTTGCGCCATGAGCCTGTAGGTCATTAGCTTGCCGCCGGTAATGGTGGTAAAGCCATGCAGGCCGTCAAACCCCGCGTGATCAACAAGAACGATGCCGCGGCTGATATTACGGCCGTTGGTGTCTTCACTGAGGGAAACCAAGGGCCTGACGCCCGCATAAGCGCGTAACACCCGACTTTGGCTCATGATTGGTGCCAGCTTCGCACCTTCTTCCAAAAGAATGTCCACTTCATTGGCACTCACGCGAAGATCGTCTATTTGGTCGTAATCAATGTGTTCGGATGTGGTTCCGATGAGGGAAATGGTGTCGCCGGGCACTAAAATATCGGCATCAGCTGGTTTACGGCAACGATTGATGACTCGGTTATTGATGCGGTAATCAAGTATGAGCAGAGAGCCCTTCGCAGGGAACATTTTTACGCTGAGATCCGCATACTCGCATATCGTCTGTCCCCAAATACCAGCAGCATTGATAACCTCATGCCCAAACACCTCAAACGGTAACTGAGTGCGTGTATTAAAAGCATTAACACCAATAACTCGATCCCCTTCTCGGATGAGAGACGTCACAACACAATGACTAAATAGCCTAGCGCCTCTCTCTTTGGCATCGAGTACGTTTGAAGCACACAATCTAAATGGGTCAATGGTGCCGTCTGGTACTTTAATAGCACCGAGCATTGCTGGGTTGGCGTTAGGCTCGAACAGCAGCGCTTCTTTGGTCGTCATTCGCTCGGTCTCGATTCCGGCAACATCACACGCAGCGACGAACTCATCTTGGAATGAAAGCTCATCTTCTGGAAGCGTGATAAACATACCGCCAGTATCTTCAATACAGTGTGAGGCAATGGACTTTAAGATGCGATTTTCGGCAATACACTCCATCGCAGAATCTGGATCAGTGACGGCGTAACGAGCACCAGAATGCAACAGGCCGTGATTTCGTCCTGTCGTACCAGAAGCCAAGTCGTCTCGCTCTAGTAAAATACAATCAATGCCCCGCAATGCGCAGTCCCGCATAATGCCAGATCCTGTCGCACCGCCTCCTATAACGATCACCTCTGTTTGATATCGAGCTATTGCTTTCATTGCATCCCACCCATTGAATTAACGCACAATTAGTGTGGCATTAAAACTCAATAAGTTTCGAGATTTCGCTCACAAATGTTCGTTCGAGCATAAAATCGCGCAATTCAGTTTCGATATAAGTCATGACAGGAAAACGAAATACAAAAAAACCAGCCATAAAGGCTGGTCTCTCTAGTCCTGACTCGTTATCAGACGCTAAGCAATTTCAACGTTAATCTCATTATCTTTCAGAACATTGCAGATCTCTTTTGGTGGTTTCATATCAGAGATGACCAAGTCGACTTCTTCGATACCACCCAGTTTCACCATCGCATTGCGGCCAAACTTACTATGGTCGACTCCCAACAAAACGCTCCGGCTATTTTCAATGATCGCGCGTTTTACTCGAACTTCATGGTAATCGAAATCCAATAGTGAGCCATCATAATCAATACCACTAATACCTAAAATACCAAAATCGAGTCTAAACTGAGCCACGAAATCAATGGTCGACTCTCCTGTGACGCCGCCATCGCGACCACGAACTTCACCTCCTGCTAAGATGACACGGAAGCTTTCTTTGTGCATCAACATCGATGCAACGTTGATATTGTTGGTCACAATACGCAAGTCACTGTGTTCAACCAATAGCGCTTTAGCAATGGCCTCTGGCGTAGTACCGATATCGATAAACAGTGTGGCACCATTCGGTATGTGTTGGACGAGCTGCGCAGCAATCCGCTCTTTCTCTGCCTGACTGGAGACTTTGCGGCTTTGGTAGGACGAATTTTCAGAGCTGGTCACAATGGTTGCCCCACCGTGATTACGTTTGATTTTGTTCGCATCCGCCAATTCGTTTAAGTCTCGACGAATCGTCTGTGGGCTCACATGAAACTTTTCAACCAAATCTTCCGTGCTGACGTAGCCATGCGTGGTCACCAATTCAATGATTTCCTGATGTCTTTTTATCGCTTTCAACCACACTCCCTCGCGTTAAAACCATGGTGAACCTCGAGTTTACTTGGTATTGGTAAGGTTTTAAATAGTCGCTACAGCAAATCCGTCCATTACTGTCTTCGATTACAGCTAAAGCAAACGAAACTCTGTTCTATTTCGCGGAAAATAACCTAAACGAACATAAAATGTGCTTTGGATAACAATTATGAACATAATACGAACATTTTTAACTTTCGTACGCACATATGAGACCTAAGCCGGATTTCTAACTAGTCTAATCAGCTACAATCCCAGCGCACATTTGATATGCATATGAAACAAGACCAAGGAAAGAACTATGAGTATAAAAAAAGATCCTGCGCTACTCGGCCAGTGTATCGCAGAGTTTATTGGTACTGGCTTGCTTATATTTTGGGGTGTCGGCTGCGTTGCGGCGTTAGTGTTAACCGGTGCTGAGTTCGGCCAATGGGAAGTGAGTATCGTATGGGGCTTAGCCGTGGCGCTTGCTGTGTACTGCACCGCAGGTGTTTCTGGTGCTCACATCAATCCAGCGGTGACCATTGCTCTTGCTGCGTTCCACGGGTTTGAAAAGCATAAGGTACTGCCTTATATCGCATCGCAAGTCGCAGGCGCATTCTGTGCGGCGGCGTTGGTATATGGATTGTTCAGCAACTTGTTTATTGACTGGGAGCTTGCTAATGGCGTGGCTAGAGATACACCTGAAGCGCTTGCAACAGCAGGTATTTTCTCAACCTACCCTCACGCTTCTCTATCTTTCTTGGGCGCAGCAGCGGTGGAATTTACCATCACAGCAGTTCTCATGTTCGGCATTTTAGCGTTTGGTGACAGCAATAACGGCGGCGAATCTCGCGGTGCGATGGTACCACTGTTGATTGGTTTGCTTGTTGCCACTATTGGTGGCTCGCTTGGCGCACTGACCGGCTTTGCGATGAACCCAGCACGTGACTTCGGCCCTAAGCTATTTGCCTACTTTGCTGGTTGGGATTATGCGCTGACGGGAGCGAAAGATATCCCATATTTCATTGTTCCAATTTTTGCCACTATCGCAGGCGGCTTATTTGGCGGCTGGCTATATCCAAAAGTGATTGGCGCTTATCTTCCTGCTGCTGGCGGTTGTACTAGCCCGGCACAGTGCGAGGAAGAGACTGAAGTCAACGACACGGAAGCACACGTTTAATAAGTTAACTCTTTCCCCTACAGATAATTACAACGAAATCAAAAGGACACTACTATGACTAAGAAATACATCGTCGCTCTTGATCAAGGCACCACCAGCTCACGTACGGTCGTTCTTGACCATGACGCTAATATTGTCAGTGTCGCCCAAAGAGAATTTACTCAAATCTATCCAGAAGCTGGATGGGTTGAGCATGATCCGCTAGAGATCTATGCCACGCAGAGTTCCACTCTGATTGAAGCACTTGGCCAAAAAGACATCACTTCCGATGAAGTGGCCGCCATTGGCATTACCAACCAACGTGAAACGACCATCGTTTGGAACAAAGAAACGGGTGCACCAGTCTACAACGCCATTGTTTGGCAATGTCGTCGCACAGCAGAAATCTGCCAAGAACTTAAACAACGCGACGGCCTTGAGGAGTATGTTCGTGAGAACACAGGCCTGGTACTAGACCCATACTTCTCGGGTACCAAAGTAAAATGGATCCTCGACAACGTCGAAGGTGCTCGCGACCTAGCCAAAGAAGGCAAACTGATGTTCGGTACTATAGACACATGGCTCGTCTGGAAGATGACGCAAGGCCGCGTCCACGTGACTGATTTCACCAACGCATCACGCACCATGCTTTTCAATATCAATACGCTTGAATGGGATGAACACATCCTCAAAGAATTTGATATTCCACGTTCTATGATGCCAGAAGTGAAGCCATCTTCAGAAGTGTACGGCCAAACCAACATTGGTGGTAAAGGCGGTACACGTATCCCTATTGCGGGTATTGCAGGCGATCAGCAAGCCGCGCTATTCGGTCAAATGTGCGTAGAACCAGGACAGGCGAAAAACACCTACGGCACAGGTTGCTTTATGCTGATGAATACCGGTAAAGAGAAGATTACCTCTAAAAACTCTTTGCTGACGACTATCGCATGTGGCCCGAAAGGTGACCTTGCCTATGCGCTTGAAGGCTCAGTGTTTATGGGCGGCGCATCTATCCAATGGCTGCGTGATGAAATGAAGCTATTGAGCGATGCAAAAGACTCTGAGTACTTCGCGAACAAAGTCGAATCAAGCAATGGCGTGTATGTGGTTCCTGCCTTTACAGGCCTTGGCGCACCGTATTGGGATGCTTACGCACGCGGCACGATTATTGGTATGACTCGCGGGACAGGTGCCAACCATATCATCCGCGCGACGTTAGAAAGTATCGCATATCAAAGTCGTGATGTGATTGATGCGATGCAAGCTGACTCGGGCATTGAACTCGCCTCTCTACGTGTAGACGGCGGCGCGGTAGCAAACAACTTCTTGATGCAGTTCCAAGCGGATCTACTAAACACAGAAGTGCACCGACCAAAAGTGGTTGAAGTCACGGCACTTGGTGCTGCTTACCTCGCTGGCATAGCAGTAGGGTTCTGGAATGGATTAGAGGAAGTATCAGGTAAGGCTGAAATCGACCGCACCTTCATTCCATCAGATGATGCGGAAAAACGTGAAACTCGCTATAGCGGTTGGAAACGTGCAGTACAAGGCGTACTAAGCTGGTCTGAGTTTACTCAAGCAGAAAAATAGTCACGACTAGTCATCGGAGCGCATTCGAAGTGTCATTACCTCGGTGCGCTTTTTTTGTTTGTTACTATTGCGTCTATCCACCCCAGACTAGATAGAAATAGCCGGAGCCAAGCAATAAACACAGCGGTGAATAAAGCACACTATCAAGCACAGCAAAATCACCCTGTTTGTTTTTTTTGGTAAAGCCAACCAAGTTAAAGTCGCCTATCGCTCTTAAAATGAAAACCGTTCCGACAGCAATGCCTGCCCACTGAACATACTCGAGAATCTCAGGTTCGATGAACACTAACTCTATCAACCCTAAAGACAATGCAGCAAACAGCGAAAGACAAATCGCCACTAAAAATGTCACCCCGGCGCCCGGCGTAAACGCATCGTTCCCTTCCAATTTGGGGATCGCCAATTGAACACCCTTTCTACCCCCAAACGCCCAATAAACATGAACCAGCGCAATGATCGATAGAATCGAAAACATCGATAAAGCTACAAGCGACTGCATGAACCCTCTCCAATTTTAAATACCTAAGTCGTATACAGAGAGATGTACTATGTTGGATAAGGCAAACCAAGTCGAAGCACGCCAATTACGTGCGTTACATTAAAGTTTGCGTGTCGGACGACATTACAAGGCTTAGTAACCCGTTAGTTCCATATATCCCAGACCTTCATGAGAGCCTTTTATCTGCACAGGCCCTTCCCAGTAAGGTATGGTCAAAGGCATTTTTGCATTGGGGTTAATGGCGTCTATCGTCAAAAATAGTTCGTGCGTTGGTATGTCGAGTTGCCATGATGTCGGGTGAGGTTGACCGTTTAGAACTGTGGTATTTCGAACTTTTAAAGATAACTCATTTGCGCCAATAGTGATTCCTTCTCTGTCACTAAACATCAATCGGCCATAGGCGTAGTTAGCTTCCCCCGTTTGGTTATCTCTGAGCTGAAACACCACCAAGCTAGTGTCTGTATCGAGCCTTAACGCAAACCAATCCCAACCTTGTTGAGAGCCTAACAAAAACCGTGAACTCCACTCTCGGTCTATCCATGCTTGACCTGTCACCTGATGTGTTTGCCCTTCCACTTGAATTGAACCCATCACGTCAATAAACGGTTGGCTGTAATAATGAGAAGCGACCTTACCATCGGCGCTTTTCACGCTATAACCATTGTCACCTTGAAGCTGAAAGTCTGATTTACTAGAGAGTGAGAGCTCGTAGCTAAACGTCTCTGCGGCAACAGATAATGTGGCAGGAAACATGTCTTGAGATTCACTATTCCATTGCCAATCATCCAAATAAACCCGAAAAGGCCTCTCAGTCACCCCTGCGATTTCTGGATGGGCGCGAGACCATTTCTCTTCCGCTAGATGATGTTGCGGTGTAGTAATTGCACTGTGCGCCATATATATCTGCGTACTGTTCCAGTCTCCGGCTTTTTGTTGTTCTGTATTTTGCATCTCGGCAAGCGCTAGTGCGATTCGAAACTGCGTCCATTGAACACCAAATGTTTCGCCTGCACTGTTTTCTAAATTTGCAGTGACATACCACCACTCATAGCGAAAATCATTATGTGCCTGATGATCTCTAGGAAACTCGATATTTCGACTGGCCGTGACCTTGGTAAAGCCTTGTTCATCTTGGCCTAGTAAAGCACCAAACCCTTGAGGCTTTGGCTCCTCGCAACCGCCCAATAGAAGTAAGAGGGACAACAGTGCCACCAAAAGACACGAGGCTCTATTTTTCATCACAGCACCTCGCTTTGAAGACTCGACATCGCAGGACGTTTCACCAAACGCCATAACGGCAATGCCGTCGCCGCTGATGCCGTTACGATACTCACAAGTGATAGCATCGCAATATCACTCCAACTCCAAACGAATTGCAGGCTCCAGCCAAATGCACGCAGCGTTACCATGTCCGTCAAGACATAGCCCACTAACGCGCCAAGTGGCATTGCAAGAGACAACGTAAAGCAAACCAATACCACCATTTGCATCACTACCATGCCCAGTAACACTCGACTTCGGACGCCAAGCGCGTACAGCCTAGCTATCGCTGCTTTTCTCGCCTCAATAAGCATAAAGCAGGCACTAAACAAACCAATTACCGCCACCAGCAAGGTAACGCCATTCAAGGCTTTGGTGACAGCAAACGTCTGTGAAAAGATCTCTAATGCTATGGTTTTGATCTGTTGCTGATCGTAGAGTTGATTCTCACTCAGACCAAACTCGTCCATCAGTTGCTTGCGCATTTCGTCGCTAGCAAGTTCTGATTGAATACCTAGGCTCGTTGGTACCGCCGAAAATCCGGCACGCTGCCAAAGGGCGGGCGCAATCAGTAATTCCCCTGAAGGAGAGCCGTAATCATAGAATATCGCCCCTACTTTTAATGGCTGGACAAGCGAACTGTTGAGCTCTGCGACTTCAAGCTCATCACCCAGTTCCAACCCGAGCTTCACCGCCATTGGCTCACTTATGGCCGCCAATTCCATTTGATAAAAACGCGGCCAAAAATCTTCAAAAGCCTCTTTTGCTACGAAGGTTTGCTCAAGGGTTAAGGTGTCTTTGGTGCCGAGTTTTGTGGGGAGGTTTGCAACCGTCATATCAAGATAGCTTTGGGTGAAGATTGCAGTTACGCCGGACATAGTTTGCAATCGACTTTGGACAGTGCTCATCTCACTTTGCGCCGGACTGATATAAATGTCAGCGTGAAGACGCTGCTCAAGCCATTGCTTTAACGTGTGCTCAAAGCTCATCACTAAAGTATTCATCGCTAAGTTAGCAGTCATGGCCAGTAGCAGTGCCATCATCGCAAGCGACAATGGCGCAACGAGCTCTTTAAGCTCAGCGACGAGATAATGTTTCAATCCGCTCGTGAATAGCTTTTCTGCCCATACGCTGAGCACAAGTAGCCCTTTCGGCAGATAGAGCGGGGTCGCTACCACCAAAATACCGAGCCAAAGCATGGTGACTCTGAAATGATCACTCAGGATTAGGCCAAGCACGGCCAATACCGTCAGAGCAATAGCCACAACCAACAACTGGGTGGTCTTCTGTGGCTCTGGCAGAGAATAATAGCCGCTGTGGATTGATAAAGGTTGCTGTACACTACCTCGAAAGTGTTGCCAACAGGCCCCAAGTGCAGCCGCTAAAGTGATAACGAACGCTTGAAACAACCAGCTCCATTGCCAAGAGCCGGGAAGAAGTGTCGCACCGTATAGCTGCTCTAACGTCAAAGCGACTGTTGGATGCAGCCAATGGCTAAGCTGCATACCGAACACAAAACCAAGCAAGGCGCCAATCAGAACCATGACGGTCAGCTCTACCAACAAGGCCATAAACACCGTCGTTGAGTTAAGCCCTGCTTGCTGTAACTGCACCAGCAGTCGTCTGCGCTTTAACAAGCTGTATTTGACGCCATTGTAAGCAATAAACAACCCAACCAAAAAAGCCAGCATGCTCATTGCTGTTAGGTTGAGATGAAAGCTATCGGTCAATGAATCAAGATCGCTGCTTTGAGTGTTTTCAATCCACTGCCCTCGCTCTGCGACAATACTAAACCAACGTGTGCCTTGCGGGTTTGGATTATCAAATACTGCTATGTAGCTAAGCTGTCCAGAACGATTTAACAATCGCTCAGCGAAACTGACATCCACCAGCATTCGGTTCCCTAGTTGCCATTGATCCGGGACTGAAAAGATTCGCGTGTTAATGTCGTCAAGACGCACTTGGTTAGGTCTACCCATTCGCTCAAACTGTTGCTCACTAACGAGCGCAATCGCCTCACCTCGGAGCATGTCAACCAGAGGCAGTTGTTGATCGAACAGAAAGACTGGTTGCTTGTCATCCTCCCGGCCACTATTCATAGCCGCAGTAACAGCGGCAACAACATCGCTGCCTTGAACGGAAAATCGCTGTCCTTCAGAGGAGCGCACACGTCCTTCAAGTACCGCTAATGATTGACTTAAGCCTGCCTGCCGAAGCTGAAAGTAAAGGTCTTTTGAAAAGTATTTTTGTCCTGTCGGGGGGATAATGAACTGAGACGCGGGTAAACTCAGTTGCTCAGCGGCATCGGCGTAACTGCGCTTCGCGTTAAGGTTTATCGCTTGCACTGCAACAAAAAGCATCACAGCAAGCACAATGCCGATTAATATGGCGGCGGCTTGCAGTGGGGCCTGAAAATAATGGCGCGTATAAACACGCAACACAACAGCGAGATGCAACGGCTTAATTCGCATCATAAAGCTGCCCATTCACCAACCGTAATCTTGACTTCATGAAGCCCGCGCACTCCTCACTGTGAGTCACCAGAAGCACCGCGGTATCGCCTTGCTGGGTAATATCGGCCAGAAGCTGCATCACTTCCCGTCCCGATTGCTCATCTAAATTTCCTGTTGGCTCATCTGCTAAAAGCAATTTCGGCTCACTAGCCAGCGCTCTGGCAATGGCTACTCGCTGCTGCTGCCCCCCAGAGAGCGCCGCGACATGTCGGTCAAGCAGTGCACTTAGCCCTAACTTCTCAACCAGATAGTCACACCACGCATTCCATTTCTTACCAGCAAGGGACAGCGGAAAAGCGATGTTTTGGCGCACATTGAGTGGTGTCAATAAGTTGAACTGCTGGAATACCACACCTAGCTTATGGATACGAAATTCACTCCAATCACTGTCTCCCCAACGACTCGTGTCTTGACCATCAAGGACAAGCTCGCCCGAATTCAGCGGTTCAAATCCAGCAATGATGTTCATTAAAGTACTCTTTCCGCTACCGCTCGCTCCCATTAGCGCAATACTCGAACCAGTGGTCATCGTCAGCTCACAGTCACGCAGCACAGAGTGCACCTCATTGCCATCGACAAATTGCTTGCTGAGACTACGCAAAGAAACTAACGAACTGTCGGACATAGAGTCTCCCTAAATATGTTTTTCATTTCACTCACTTCAAGCTGATACGCAATCAAACGAACTTCATATCAGCGTAACTAGGTGATAATTAAGTTAATAAGTTGTAATCAACCGAAATAAATCAAGGACAAAAATCGCTCATTTTCTGATTTTAGTTCACTAAATAGATGGGAAATGTGACATGAAATACAAATCGACTCAACAACTAACCCATTGAGTTGCTTGGTAATGGACATCCCACTATGGTGAACAGGATATGCACCCGAGCGCATCTCCATGTTCAAAACGGTAACTGTGAGTTTTGGGTGATAAGGATGTTACTAACTTCGAGCGTCAGACTTGAAGTCAATAAAATAAGGAAATCAGATGCTATTTAAAAAAACCGCATTTGCACTCGCCTGTGCTTCTGCATTGCTTTCAACGTCAGCACTCGCTGCCAACGACAAGCTCACTATTGGTATTACACAATACCCCGCCACACTACATCCAGATATTGACAGTATGGTCGCAAAAGCCTACACCAATGGATTTGTTAACCGTACAACCATTGGCTATGACCAAAACTGGAAGCTTGTCTGCTTTTACTGTGAACAAGTCCCTAGCTTCGAAAATGGGTTAGCGCAAATAATTGACAGGCCTCACGCTAAAGAAGGGGAAAGCAAACAAGGCGTTAAGATGCGAGTAACACTCAAACCTGATCTCTACTGGGGAGACGGTACCCCCATTACCACTAAAGACATGGCGTTCTGGCACAAAGTAGTGACTTCTCCGGACGTACAAGGGAACCCGGGGCTGACTACATTGCAACAGATCGAAAAAGTTGAGGTAGTCGATGAGCATACGGTAAATGTGTATGTAGACCGCATCTCGTTTAAATACAATGCAGACTACATCCCGGGTGTTCTGCCTACCCACATCGAAAAGTCCATTTTCGAAAACGAGCCTAAAAGCTACCATCTAAATACTAAATTTGTCACAGAACCAACGATGGCAGGCCTCTATAGCGGCCCCTACATTATCGAACAGCTAAAGCAAGGTCAGTTCGTTAAATTGAGCCGCAACAAACACTGGAAAGGAAAACAGCCACACTTCGATATAGTCACGTTAAAAACCGTGTCGGACACTCAAGCCTTGCAGGCAAATCTACTTTCAGGTGACGTTGACTACATCCCAGGGGAGCTAGGGTTAACTCTCGACCAAGCATTGCAGTTTGAGAAAAAGTTTGGAGATAGGTTTAACGTCGATATTCGCCCAGCCTCACTTTACGAGCATCTAGATGTTCAGCTCGACAACCCGCACTTATCGGAAGTCAAAGTTCGCCAAGCATTACTTTTTGGGTTGGATCGTAAACTGATTACCGACAAACTGTTTGAGGGAAGACAACAAGTCGCCAACTCAGATACGAGTCCTCTTGATAGTATCTATACCACTGATACGCCCACCTACGAGTACAACCCCGAAAAAGCTAAGCAACTGCTGAAAGAAGCAGGCTATGAACTCGTCAACGGTGTGCAAATGAAGGACGGTAAACCGCTGGAAATCGAGTTTATGACCACTGCGGGCAACAAGACACGTGAATTAGTGCAGCAGTTTGCCCAAGGTCAGTGGAAGAAAATCGGCATCCAAACAGCGATCAACAACCAAACTGCACGTGTGTACTTTGGTACTACGTTGACAGAGCGTAAACACAAAGGCCTCGCTATGTTTGCGTGGAGTTCATCTCCAGAAAACCCGCCATTAACGATTCTGCACTCTGATTACATCCCAACTAAAGACAATCAATGGGCAGGACAAAACTACGCTGGCTACAACAATCCTGAAATGGATCGAATCCTAGAAGCGATCGATGGCGAACTTAACAAAGAGAAGCGCACTGAGCTTTGGAAGCAGTTCCAAAACCTGTATGCGACAGAGCTTCCAGCACTGCCTCTCTACTATCGTTCAGACAGCTACATTTTTCCAAAATGGCTGGTCAATGTTGAGCCAACAGGGCACCAACATTATTCAAGCTACTGGTCAGAAAACTGGAGTCGAGCCAACTAGGTTTCTAACTTTAAAGTTCGAGATAAATAAGCATCGAAACCGTTAAGCGGTATCCATTTTTAAGAATGAAGTGTCTATGAATGAAGTTATCTTAGACGTCCGCAATATGAGTGTGGCCCTTGGGCCGCACTTTGCTGTTAAGGATGTCAGCTATCAAATCAGGCCAGGAGAGATCCTTGGCGTCGTCGGTGAGTCTGGCTGCGGTAAGTCTCTCACCTCTCTTGCCATTATGGGGTTGCTAGATAAGTCACTCACCTTGTCTGGCGACATCCGCTTCGGCGACAAAAATCTTGTGGGTCTTAGCGAAAAGCAATATCAACATATCCGCGGGGAAGGCATTGGCATGATCTTCCAAGAGCCAATGACCGCCTTAAACCCAGTAATGAAAGTTGGCGACCAGATCGCCGAGATGTTCATTATCCACGAAAACAGCTCACCCAAAGAGGCGCGCGATCGTGCAATCGAAATGCTCAAACAAGTCCACATTCCTTATCCTGAAAAACGCGCTAATGCCTATCCGCATGAGCTATCAGGGGGAATGAGACAGCGAGTGATGATCGCCATGGCTCTTGCTTGTAAACCGAAAGTGCTCATTGCTGATGAACCGACAACAGCGCTTGATGTGACGGTTCAAGCGCAAGTGCTCGACCTATTAGAAGAGCTGCGGGAGACCACAGGAACAGCGATACAATTTATCAGTCACTCTCTTGGTGTCGTGTCGCAAATCTCGGATCGCGTCATGGTGATGTATGCGGGACGTGTCGTTGAAATTGCCGATGTAAATGAGATTTTCGATAACCCTCAGCACCCCTACACTCAAGCACTGCTCGACACAATTCCACGAGTTGGTGTCGATGTGGACAGGCTGCCTGCTATTCCCGGCAGCGTACCACCACTCGATCAACGAAGTGAAGACTACAGCTTTCGAGACCGCTGTCCAGAGCTCTACGATAGCTACTTCCAGAAAGCGGAGAAGCGCAATCAACAAAGGCAGGCTACACAAGTGGCTCAGTCGGACTCGGTACTGCAACAGCCTATGTTTCGTCAACAAGGAGGCGCAGCCTAATGACTTTGCTCGAAGCCAGTAACCTGCACAAACACTACCTCCTTGAAGCCGGCTCGATGTTTGGAAGAAAACCGAAAACCCTTCATGTCACCAACAATGTCTCCCTCAAGGTTGAGTCAGGAAAAACCACCGCGATTGTCGGTGAATCAGGCTCAGGAAAATCGACGTTAGGCCGCATGCTCAGCATGTTGGAGCGTCCCGATTCCGGCGATATATTTCTCGCAGGACAAGAGGTGTCTAGATTGCCTAGTCATATGCAGCGTCGATTACGACAACGCATTGGCCTTGTGTTCCAAGACCCCTACTCTGCGTTGAATCCGCGTATGCCGATTCTTTCTTCACTGATTGAACCGATGAAAGTCAACGGCATTGGAAATAAGCAATCACAGCGTGCTCGCGCTATCGAAGTCTTAGGTTGGGTGGGCATGCGAGAAGACGTTCTTACCCGCTATCCTCATGAGTTCTCCGGCGGACAAAGGCAGCGGATCGCCATTGCCAGAGCATTAATGCTAAGGCCTGAACTTATCATCGCCGATGAACCACTCTCGGCACTTGATGTATCAGTTCAGTCGCAAATCCTCAATCTATTTAAAGACTTACAGCAGGAGCATGGTATTGCGTTCTTGTTCATCAGCCACGACATGGCCGTGGTTTACCACCTGGCACACGAAGTGGTGGTTATGAAAAGCGGAACCATCGTCGAGCAGGCCACCAAAGCGGACTTTTTTGCGAACCCCAAACATGCTTATAGCCGTGAGTTACTGAGCGCTGTTCCGGATATTGGCAACACACGCAGGCGAAATCACACTCGTCAAACCGTCACCGCATAAACAGGTCGCCACTGGTCTTTAACCACTGACCTAAGCCATTAAAACGAATTACCTACACAGGTGGTTTCAGCAATAAATCTGGAAAGGTTTACGTGATAAGGCTT